>NZ_JBIDFJ010000007.1:0-157179 GCF_046635705.1 Gilliamella sp. CG25
GGTGATTTATAAACATTTGAAAATGCGTTGGTATATTCAATGACTAATTTGCCATTTTCATCACGTCCAATTGTATAATCAAATTCACTATCTTTTTTCTCAATGATATTCCAGATAGCATCATCTTGACCGACAACATCAACTAGATTGATTTTACCGCGTTCTGAATTTCCTCGGCCGATTTCAGTTATATCAATATTGGTTTTTCCTGACGTATTACCTTTTACGACAAGTTTATCTGACTCACCTTTTTCTGTATCCACATACATATTCAGTTTGCCATCTTCACCACGGTAATCACCATTGACAGTTAATACTGTATTTGCTGAATCTTTACCTAAATCGATAGTTCCACCATTGACTAAATTGCCAATTGTTTGGTTATGATCTTCTAAATTAAGTGAACCTTTCTTATCAACGTTATAGTTAGATTTTTCGCTAAAGACATTCTCGGCTTTCGCGTTCCAAGAACCACCAGTTATATTGGTGTTTCCTTCATAAGTATGTTTACCACTAATAAAGTTATCACCAGAGATTACATTGACATTGCCTTTTCCATTTGCTTTGCTATCAATATCCCAGCCTACTTGATAATCATTATTAGTATGATTGAAATTAAGTTCACCCGCTGGTAATGATGGATCTTGATTTGCAAAATGGATAACCGGCACATCAATTGCTCCCGCTTTTTGTGGCGCTTCATTTGGTTTACCACCAATATTTAATTTACCGCCCTCATTGATGGTTATACCATCATTTTCACCATTAGCGTTTTTAGTTGTGTTTATTTTGGCATCATTAGAAACCGTGATTTCACTTTTATTACCAATTGATATATCCTTAACCACATTCAATGCAGAATCAGTTCCATCAACAAATACTTTACCGCCATTTCTAACAACTAAAGTACCGTTGACTGTATCACCAATATTGGCTTTAGCACCATTTAAAATATTTAGCTCAGCATGACCCGTATTTACATTTTTTTCTGGCCCTATACGCATAGTGGCCGCATTTAATGTTGAATCCTTACCTATAACATTAAAAATTGCAGTACCATTTGCAAATCCAAGCAATAGCGTATTTTTTGCATCAAATAAGCCGCCCTCTATGACATCAACTTTGGCATTACCATTAGCGCCAACAAATACTTGAATTTTCGATTTTTGAATGAATGCGCTTCCTTTACCTTTCACTGTTAGGGTGGTATTAGAACCAGCTTCACTTCCTATACTTGGCGAAGCCCAAGCAGTATTAGTGAAAGTACCACCATTTGTGATTAATACATTCGCATCACCACCTTGGAAACCAAAGTATGCAACACCCTGAGCATTAATAAGATGTCCATTATCAAGAATTAATTCACCTGAATTTCCTGCGCCTCGACCAACTAAAATTCTTGCTAACGATAGCGTACCGCCATCACTAATCGTTAGACGTCCTTTTCCATTTGTCCCTGATCCTAATGAATATTCCTCATTGGTTATTTGACCACTTTGAATTGTGCCAGTACCATTACCTTTGATTGTTTCATTCGAATTAATATGAATTGGTGCAGCTAATGCACTTTCAGACATCGCAGCTGTAATCATGATGGCTGCTGCAATTTTACTTACTGAAGATTTTGTTTTGCCTTTGGCTAGTTCCGATACTGCCAAGCTTATTCCTTGTCTATTTTTTAAAACTTTGTAGATTTTATTCATTTATTAAATTTCCTTGATTTTACGATATTAAACATAACCACTAGTCTTTTAGAAAGTTATGTAAAAATATTATTGATCGGATTAAATGATCAATCAATATTCAATCGATCGAAAATTTCTTATAAATATTGTAAGCATTATTTAATCTATTGTTTTTGTTTATTAAATATTAATTAATTCAATGAAAAAACAATGAAAAGTTTTGATGAGATAATTTTCAGATAAACGTAAAAACCGCTAATCTAATTTTCGCTTAAAAAGTGATAAACATTGGACCTATTTTGCACACCAAACTTCTCAATTTATAACGGTTGATAACTTGGCTAGCTGACATAGACAACGCAAATAAATTTTTAATAAAATTTAAATGGTAAGCCATTATTTTATTTTTTCTCTATGATATTTATTAAATTTTTTTAACATTTACAGCGCTATTAATTAAACGATTTTTATAACAACATTATTTTTTTAGATTTAACATTGGGAAGATAACATTTTCGATGTACTGAGTTGAGGAAATAGACTTCAGCTAAAATATGGGTTTTCAGGCACTCTTAAGAGTACCTGATTTTAAAAGAGAATAGTTAATCGTTGTGATACTAGATTTTTGTTGAAAAAAGTTGATCTGTTTGGTGATCAAGATAAGCTTGATTGACAAGTATTCCATCATTCACACCTTCAACTTCAGGCCCTTTATCCGTTTGTTTTAACATTTTTTTCGTAATGGTTAAAATACTTTTTTGCTGACATTTTGGACATTGGCAATATTCATAATTTAGCATTGACATTTTATCGTCAGTCTTTTTAACGAGCAAATCCCGAATATCTTTTTGAAGTTCTACATTGGCTAATGCATCGGCATAATTACCTACACGACTATTATTAATATTGTTTTCTAATTCTTCACTAGACAAAGAATGGAAAAAATATTTTTTGTACCAAGTTTGGCAATCTTCACAAAAGGCATCTTCTATGAATAAAGCTGTTAAAATTGGGTAAAAGAAGACTAAGAATTCAATCAGATAAACGCCAGCTAATAACATCCCTGAAATTGAACCTTTTGATGAGCTACCTTTAGTAATCGTGATTTCACGATAAGGAATGATATCATCTATTAATAAAGTTATAGTATCAATAGGCGATAAAAACAGTGAAATCCAATTGGACAAATAATTAGTGTCAAATAACAAAACTTCAAAAGTAACCAAATTTGAATAATAGGCAAACAAGCAGATTAAAAAAGTCATTAATATATTGATTTTGACATTACGGATCTTCGCTAATTGAGATAAATTAGATTGCAACATGATTATCACATAACACATCCCCACAATAAGACCGATATCAATAAGAATTAGTGGAGAAAAATGAGAGATTATGGCATATACAACGCCAAGTAAAATAGCCACAAAAATACCCAGCAAAGTTAAAACAATCGTAGAGCCCAGATTGAATTTATTTGAAAATTGATAGTGTTCAGTTGAGGTGTTCATTATTTTTCCTTATATTTATAGATAAATCTACTTTGATTATTTCAATAGAAAAATTAGATAATTTATATTATTGACAGCAAGTGAAACCGTCATTATTTTCATAAAACATATCAAAGCTTTTTTGAGAGCGGCGTATTTTAGTATGAGTAAAAGGAAAGAAAAAGGGATTTTTTTAAATGTTGAAATCGAGCTATTTTTAAATTCATTAACTTCTCAATATTTTGATAATAAAATCAATTGATATTGAGAAGAATTACGTTGTTATATCTAATTAATAAAATTATTCGATATTTTGTACTTGTTCTCGAATTTGTTCTATTAAAACTTTTAATTCAATGGCACTAGCCGTGACATCGGCATTAATAGATTTTGAAGCAATGGTATTCGATTCACGGTTGAATTCTTGCATCATAAAATCAAGTCGACGTCCAACGGCTTCATTTTTCTTCAAAATTGCATAAGTTTCTTTAACGTGTGTCATTAGACGATCAAGCTCTTCAGCAACATCAATACGTTGAGCCATCATGACAATTTCTTGTTCAAACCTTGAGCTATCTAATTCGATATTGGCTTCAGCTAATTTAGTTTGTAGACGCTCTTTTTGCCATTCCAAAATCTGTGGCATCCACTGACGAATCTTTTCAACTTGTTCCGTTATCCCTTCGAGCCGTTGGATGATAAGCTCACCTAATGCTTTACCTTCACGTTCACGTACAGTAATAAATTCATCAATTGTCGAATCTAATATTGCTAAAAGTTCTTGCGATATGGTATCTAAATTTTGCTCTTTAGCTGATAATACACCTGGCCAACGTAAAACATCGATAGGATTGACTTCGCCGGATTTGTGCTCTGACTGAATCCAATTAGCTGCATTTAAAATTTGTTTAGCTAGATCTTGGTTTAAAGATAATTCTTGATGTTGAGCAGCAGGATCCAATTCAAAACGCAAATGGCATTCAATTTTACCCCGCGTTAAACGATGACGAAGCCGTTCACGAATAATAGGCTCAAGTGAGCGAAACTGTTCAGGCAAACGGATGTAAGTTTCTAAATAACGTTGGTTGACCGAACGAAGCTCCCAAGAAGCGGTCCCCCATGGTTGATTTACTTCTTTTCTGGCATAAGCGGTCATACTGGAAATCATAATGGCTTCCTAAATTTAGTAAAAAACTTGCTGGGCATTGTATCACAAATTCTGTATAATGCGCTCTTAGCTTAGGCTAAACATCAACCTTTTCTTGTTGATGTCCTCCTAAATGGTAAATTCAAATAATTTTTTAAATATAACTGCTGGAGAAATGCATGCGCCCGTCAGGTCGATCTGCGGAACAAGTCCGCCCTATCAAAATTACCCGTCATTACACTAAGCATGCAGAAGGTTCTGTATTAGTAGAGTTCGGTGAAACAAAAGTACTGTGTAATGCAACTGTCGATGAAAGCGTACCCCGTTTTTTAAAAGGTCAAAATCAAGGTTGGGTCACGGCTGAATATGGTATGTTGCCTCGTGCGACTAATTCAAGAACGCAACGGGAAGCGGCAAAAGGTAAACAAACAGGTCGCACAATGGAAATTCAACGATTAATTGCTCGTTCATTAAGAGCAATGATAGATCTTAAACTTTTAGGCGAATATACCATTACCTTAGACTGCGATGTCATTCAAGCTGACGGTGGTACAAGAACAGCTTCAATTACTGGCGCGTGTGTAGCGCTAAATGATGCGATAAATAAAATGATTGCCGAAGGTAAAGTTAAACAAAATCCGATTAAATCATTGGTCGCAGCGGTGTCTGTCGGTATTGTCGATGGTCAACCTGTATGTGATTTAGAATATATTGAAGATTCTAATGCTGAAACTGATATGAATGTAGTAATGACTGATGACGGACGAATTATTGAAGTTCAAGGGACTGCCGAAGGTGAACCTTTTAGTCATGACGAATTATTAAAATTATTAGAATTAGCCAAAAATGGCATTGCAACAATTATTGATGCACAAAGACAGGCCTTAAAAGATTAATTGGAGAGGATTGATGAAATCATACAAAAGTGAATTTATTGAATTTGCTTTAAATCGGCAAGCATTGAAATTTGGCGAATTCACCTTAAAATCAGGTCGAAAAAGTCCTTATTTTTTTAATGCGGGTTTGTTTAACACCGGTAAAGATTTAGCGCTTTTAGGTCGCTTTTACGCTGCGGCTTTATTAGATGCCAAGCTCGAATATGACGTAATTTTTGGTCCTGCTTATAAGGGGATTCCGATTGTATCATCAACTGTCGTTGCATTATCTGAACATCACAACGTTGATGTTCCTTACTGCTTTAATCGTAAAGAGGCAAAAGATCATGGTGAAGGAGGCAATTTAGTCGGCAGTTCGATTTATGAGCAACGTGTTATGCTGGTTGACGATGTTATTACTGCCGGAACCGCAATACGTGAATCGATGCGAATATTGGAAGATAATAAATCAAAATTAGCTGGCGTATTAATTTGCTTAGACCGACAAGAAAAAGGTCGTGCCGATCTTTCTGCAATTCAAGAAATTAAACAAACTTATCATTGCGAAGTGATTTCAATTATTACACTTGATGATTTGATCCAATATCTTTATCAAGATCCAACCAGACAAGATCAAGTAAAACTAGTTGAAGCTTATCGTGAGCAATATGGTATAAACTAAAGTAAACTCTTACACAATCAGCTAATGAAATAAAAGCGTTGAAAAACGCTTTTACATCTTTTTACAATCCCATACATTTTTTAGACATTTAATCTGCTTTTTATCTATAATCTAGATTAGATTTATGTAGCCTTTTATTAGCAATTCAACAAGTATTTTTATAAACAAATAAACCTTAACTGTAGGATAATAAGATGAAAAAAACAATTTTATTTGCCATGTTACTCAATATTGGTATCGCCTTTAATAGTTATGCTGCTAACTCAGTTAATCAAGAATTGAATGTCAATAATACTTATCTTCAATTACAAGAATTAAAATATGGCAAAAATTTAATACCTGTGGGAAAAGTTGAAGCCAAAATTTCTGAAACTGTCGTATTAAAACCTGACACAGTACAATTTTCTGTAACTTTACTAACTGATGCCGCAACACCTAACGATGCCTCAGATCTCAATGTAAATATAATGAAACAATTTAAAGATGAATTATTGAAGTTGGGCTTAACTGAAGACAATTTAGAGACAATTGGTTATCAAAACAATGTGAGAGAGATAAATCAAGAAAATAGTCAAGAAAATTCAAAATATCAAGCAAATATGAATATTGTTATAAAGATTGATAATAACGATAGCTTTGTTGATCTCAATAAAATATTAGATAAATATAATATCAATGATATTCATCAAGTAAAAAGCGATAAAGTTAAAAATCTCTATGCTTTCAATATTCGCGAAACAGCCCAAACTTTAAATAACGCCAAAGATAATCTTTATAAAAAATATTCAACCATTACCGATGAATTAAAAAAACTTCAATTAACTGATTTCACCATAACCAATTCAGATACGGATAAAATATCACCGGAAAGAATTACTGTAAAACAATATTATGTTCAGCATAATCTTATGGTCAAAACAACTAAGCTTGACCTTATTGGTAAAATTATTGCTAAAGCTCAAGAATTAAAAATGGTTGTCAATGATGATACTTATTACACCGTTTCGAAAGAAGCCGTTCAAAAAGCAGTTGAAGAGCATGAAGCAATATTATTAGCTAAACTTAAAAATAAAGTTGAACGACTACTGGCAAAACAATATCTGTTAGGTGCACCAATACAACTTGATATAAGCGGTGGAGAATTTGATTTGCATTCCGAATACAATCCATCTCAACGTTATGCGAAAAGATTGTATGCTGATGGAAATATGAGGGCTGATGTTAATATTTATGCTCCAACAGAGTATAAAATAAATCTTGTTTTATCAGGTACTTTTGAAACACTTAAACCTATACAATAAACTTTCAAGATAAACCTATCATCAATTGAACACGCTCTCCTTAGTTAGCTCTTTAATTAAATGGTAAATAGTCGGAGAGCGTTTAACCCCGAATATACTTACCATTTTATTTATAATTTAAAGTATTTATTGTACAAATAGTTTACTAAATCAATCATCCATTTTTTCAAGCTACTCTTTTAAAACTTCGATTCATTTAGAATGGCTCTGTACATAAAATTTAGCATTATCATAATGGTAGATAATTGTTGAGAAATCGAATGGTTCTCCTGCCGATGTATAAAATATCTCTTCAACACATAACGCCGGATCGCCTGCTTGTAAGCCTAAGTATTCCGCTATTTCAGCGTCTAATTTTATCGCTTTGAAATACTTATCTGAAAAACCAATGCTAATTTTACAGATATCTTTCACATAACTAAATATTGAATGCTCAGCAATTTCTTTATTCAAATATGAAACCAGTTTTTTGCGATAATAAGATTGTTCAAATCCATATATTTCGCCGTCCACATATCGCAAACGCTTGATGTAATAAACGTGTTCATCATCACTACATCTTAGATTTTCTTTTACTTTTTTGTCTGGTTCAATAACATCTACGTTAAATACTTGCGATGCACCAGGAAGATCGTTTAAATCTACACTAAAGCCGTGACTCTCTAGAAAATTGAGATATCCACTTTTTTTAGGCTGTCTGACAAAAATACCACTACCTTGTATTTGATAGATTACGCCATGGCGTTCAAGTTGATTTAAGGCTTTAATAATGGTTGTCCGACTGACTTGATATTGGTTAATTAACCCTTCAATATTGGGTAATTGGGTATCTTTTGGCAATTTTTGTTGATAAATTGTTCGTTTAATTTTTTCTGCAACATCCTGATATTTTAACATTTATTTCCCTTCTCTGTTTTTTAGATAGGCATATCCCATTTTATACAGGTTATTTTAATATTAAAGCAAACAAATTTAAAATTAGATCTAGATCACAAACAATAAAATTGGTAATTAACAATTTTCAATTTGTCGATAAGATAAGCTAACTGTATTTTTTATAAGGAACTTTAAACAATGTCATCAAAGATTCGAGACTATAATAAGTTGGCTGTTGATATTTTGAATGAGCTGGGTGGTGAAGATAATATTGTCACAGTCGCTCGTTGTGCAACACGTTTACGTTTGGTAACCCAAAAAACACCCGAAAATGCTAAAGAAAATATTGCTAAATTCCCTGGCGTCATAACCGTTGTTGAAAAAGGTGGACAAATTCAGGTGGTGATTGGCACAAATGTCGATAAGGTCTACAATGCTTTTATACAATTAATTAAAACAGATAATAAAGTTGCAAGTTCCGAAAATAAAAATATATTAAATCTTATCATTGCAACTATGTCAGCCGTTTTTGCGCCTTTCGTTTATGTTTTAGCCGCATCGGGAATATTACAAGGGATTTTAATCTTAATTAAATTAGCCATTCCTGCTTTTGAAACAACAGGTACTTATCAAGTATTCAATTTTATTTCTTGGGCACCCTTCGCCTTTTTACCTATTTTTATTGCGATTACTGCATCACAACATTTTCGCTGTAATATTTATATCGCCGTGGCGTGTTGTGCAGCCTTGTTATCACCAACATGGGCTGAACTGGCTGCACTCATCAAATCAGGACAAGAAGTTAATTTATTTGGTTTGGCATTGTCTGAAACTACTTATACATCTACGGTTTTACCCCCTTTATTCTTAGTTTGGTTGTTATCTTATTTAGAACGATTTTTAGAGCCACGTTTACATAGCATCATCAAACCACTCCTGATGCCTCTTATTTGCTTAGTCATTATGGTTCCGCTTACTTTGCTTGCAATCGGTCCGCTGACTGCAAATGCTGCACATTATATTGCTAATGGGTATAACTGGATTGTTAATCTTGCACCATCTGTGGCAGGTGGATTAATCGGTGCAGTCTGGCAAGTATTTGTTATTTTCGGTGTTCATTGGGGAATCACACCCGTTATCATTGAAAATATTAATCAATACGGTCAAGATTCATTCCAAGCTTTCCAAACAATTGCTGTTATTGGTCAAGTGGGCGCGGCGTTAGGATTCTATATCAAAACCAAAAATAAAGATATGAAAGGGGTCTCTTTATCCGCATTTGTTACCGGTATTTTTGGTATTACTGAACCGGCTATATATGGTGTTAACTTACGTTTCAAAAAACCATTCATTTATGGCTGTGCATGTGCAGCAATAGGCGGAATTGTTGCTGGATTTTTTACACCTTATTACTATACCTATGCCGCTTTGCCGGGTCCGTTAACTATAGTTAATGCGATTAACCCTGAACACCCAGGATCATTTATTGGCGTATTACTCGGTTCAGCAATTGCCCTGTTTGGACCTGTATTATTGATACAAATTTTAGGGACGGGTGAAACAAAATTATCCTCAAACGATTCAATCGAAGATGATACGCCAAATATTTTACTTGATGAAATTCAAATTACCAGCCCAATGACAGGAAAAGCGCTGCCACTGAGTGAAGTCCCTGATCCTGCCTTCGCGCAAAAGTTAATGGGAGAAGGTATCGCAATTGAGCCAACGGATAATCACGTTTATGCCCCTGATGATGCGCAAATTACTGCAGTATTTGAGCGTTCAAAGCATGCAATTGGTTTGACCTTAAATAATGGTGTAGAACTATTAATCCATTGTGGTATCGATACAGTTAATTTAACAAATAACGAATTTAATTATCATGTATCATTAAATCAACAAGTTAAAAAAGGTGATTTGCTTATCAGTTTTGATACAGACGCAATTATAAAAGCGGGTTATCCATTAATCACCCCAATTATTATTGTTAATAGTACGCAGTATCAGCAAATCACTTTAACCGATAAAACAGACGTTACAACTCAAGATATCGTATTTGACATTAAGCAATAACAAGGAACACAGATATGAAGCAAAAAAATTTTTTATGGGGTGGTGCATTAGCTGCCCACCAATTTGAAGGCGGTTGGAATGAGGGCGGTAAAGGCCCAAGTGTCGTCGATGTTATGACAGCAGGTGCACACGGTGTGCCAAGACAAATTACGCAAGATATTGAAGCAGGAAAATTTTACCCAAACCATACCGCAATTGATTTTTATCACCATTATAAAGAGGATATTAAACTATTTGCGGATCTAGGACTTAAATGTCTTCGTACTTCGATTGCTTGGACAAGAATTTTCCCTAAAGGCGATGAACTACAACCTAATGAAGAGGGATTACGGTTTTACGATGCGGTATTTGATGAATTAATTGCCAACGGAATTGAACCGGTCATTACCCTATCCCATTTTGAAATTCCTTTGCATATTGCTCGTGAATATGGAGGATTCCGTAATCGTAAAACGGTTGAGTTTTTTGAACGATTTGCGATCACCTGCTTTGAGCGTTATAAAAACAAAGTTAAATACTGGATGACATTTAACGAAATTAACAATCAAATGGATACGAGTAATCCTATTTTCTTTTGGACTAATTCTGGTGTACAAGTCAAAGCAGGTGAAAATCCGCAAGAAGTCCTTTACCAAGTTGCTCATTACGAACTCTTAGCCAGTGCTAAAGCCGTGATCGCGGGTAAAAAAATCAACCCAAATTTTCAAATTGGCTGTATGATTTCTCATGTACCAATCTATCCATACTCATGTAATCCTGAAGATATGATGGCTTCAGAAATTGCAATGCATCAACGATTCTTCTTCCCTGATGTTCATGTCCGAGGTTATTACCCTGCTTATGCATTAAAAGAGTTTGAGCGTGAAGGTTATAAACTTGATATTACGCAAGAAGATTTAGCATGTTTGAAACAAGGCACAGTTGATTACATTGGGTTTAGTTACTACATGTCTACTGTCGTTAAAGCCGATGTCAAAAATGATAACCGTGACAATATCGTCAATGGTGCTTTACCAAATGCGGTTGAAAATCCTTATATTAAAAGCAGTGACTGGGGATGGCCAATTGACCCTGAAGGCTTACGCTATACATTAAACCGTTTATATGATCGCTATCAATTGCCGTTATTTATTGTAGAAAATGGTTTCGGGGCAATTGATCAACTTGAAAATGGTCATCAAATACATGACCAACCTCGAATTGAATATCTCGGTGCACATATCAAAGCAATGTTAACAGCAATGGACTATGACGGGGTCGATGTTATTGGGTATACCGCATGGGGAATTATAGATGTTGTATCCTTTACTACTGGCGAAATGAAAAAACGTTATGGTGTGATCTATGTTGATCGTGATAACGAAGGTAATGGTAGCATGAAACGGTATAAGAAGGATTCCTTTGATTGGTATAAACAAGTCATTCAGACCAACGGTGAAAACTTAAAATAACGACTTAGTTAAGCCAAACTTATTTATGGGGATTTTATGATATTTCAATCATCCCCATAAATTCAGCTTAACACCTTAGTGCTTTAAACAGCTAAAAAGGGAAGATTAACTGTTTGTCTAATTGTGGATCAATAAGGGTAACATGAAAGCCAATTAACCTAACCCCCCTATCATTTCGTCGTTCTTGCCAAACTTTGTACGCTTGTTCAATCAAATCTTGTTTATCCAACTTTGCCCAGACATGTTCTTGTGTCGTGAGTTGAAAATCATCAAATTTAAATTTTACCCCTTGTCGGGCAATCGATAAATCTGTTCTGACTTTACTTAATCGTTTTTCTAACTCATCATAAAGTGGATCGAGTTGCAGTAAACAGTCATCCCAAGTATGAATATCATCAACCAAAGTACGTTCAACACCCACTGATTTACGTTGCCTGTCATTACAGACTTCACGCTCATCAATGCCTTGACATCTTTCATAAAGCACTCGACCAAACTTACCAAATTGATTAAGTAATTTGGTTAAATCATACTTCACCACATCTCGACAAGTAAATAACCCTAGTTCAGCCAGTTTTTTTTCGGTGACTTTCCCCACCCCCGGAATCTTTTTAAGAGGGAGTTGCTGTATGAACGAATCAACTTCGTCAGGTGTAATCACATATTGACCGTTAGGCTTGTTCATATCTGAAGCAATTTTAGCTAAAAATTTAAGTGGCGCAACACCAGCTGACGCAGTTAAACCCAGTTCATTAAATATAGCTTGGCGAATGTCTTTGGCAATTAATGTTGCCGAACCATGGCAAAGTTGACAATCAGTCACATCTAAATAAGCTTCATCAAGTGATAAGGCCTCGATTGCTTGGGTATAACGCTGAAAAATTTGATGAATCTGGTTTGAAACTTCTTTATAAACAGCATGTCTACCCGGAATGACTTTAAGATTTGGACACAGTTTTACCGCTTGTGCCATTGACATAGCACTATGAATACCAAATTGTCGAGCAAGATAATTAGCTGTTGCGACAACGCCTCTTTTTCGTGGGTCACCCCCAACAGCAATGGGGATATTACGGTATCGAGGGTTGTCCCGCATCTCAACTGCCGCATAAAAACAATCCATGTCAACATGAATGATTTTTCGCATAATCTGAATGATAGCATCTAAAATATAACTGTATAAATATACAATATCATACCTTAAATGCTTGTGCAATCAGGATATCAATTACTTAACCAATTTATCAAAATCCACTAAACCTTTTTTATCATAGGGATCGCCAATCCAACGTATTGATGGTTTAAAGTTAGGATTAACTAAACTTTTTTCAGGCTGATATAAATTGTAACTTAAGCCTGCTAAATCAGACCAAGTATGAATTAAATCTTGTGAGCTAAATTTGCGATCAACGTAAGCTTGATAATCATTAGGATGTGTTTTCAACCAACTTGGTGATTGCCAAAGTATAAAGGGAATGGTATACATCGGTTTGGTTGGTGCTTTTTCATTTCGTCCTAAGACATCATACGGTGGTGTTTGATAAACCTCTTCACCATGATCGGAAAAATACAACATAAAACCGTTATCATGGCTCTGTTTAAAAGTATTAAACAATGTCGTTATTACATAATCATTATAGCTAATTGCATTATCATAGCTGTTGTAGACTTTGGCGTTATCATCGTCAATATTGAATGGAATGCCTGTCTTATCTTGAAAAACATTATATTCACTACTTTTCGGATAACGAAATTCATATTTCATATGCGTACCAAGTAAATGAATAACGATAAATTTCTTTTTAGCGGGATCGGTTAACACCTCTTTAAAAGGCTGAATCACAGCATCATCATATTGTCTGGCACTTTGGTTACGATCGTTATTCATATAATATTGTTTATCTGTTTGCTTAGAAAACATGGTTAACATCGTATTTCGTTTAGTCATTGTTTGTTGATTGGTAATCCAAAATGTTTTATACCCTGCTTGTTTCATAAGATGAATGAGTGAAGGTTGTGTTAAGTATAAATCAGGATGCCGCTCATCGGCGAAAGTCAGGGCTTGTTCTAAAATTTCGATCGTATATGGTCTGGATGAGACAACATCGTTGAAAACCAATAAATTTGGATTTTCTTTTTTAAATTGTTCAATCATCGGGGTGGTATTTCGGTTATAACCGTAAATCCCCATTCTTGTACGGGTAGTCGATTCCCCAATGATTAAGACTAATGTTCTTGGTGTCTCCCCATTACTATCTGTTAAATTTTCTAATGAAGGCAAAGATTGCAAATTATTCAAAATATTTTCCATATTAGAAAGTTGTGAACGGTATGCAATATAGCTGCTCATTAATTGCCAAGGTACTGTCGTTTCCATACGGCTTAATAAATGTGCTCCCGCTTTCTCTAAGGAGGTTTTTTTTACCATTACACTGATTACTAGTGGCATCAAAGCATAAATAGCAATCAATAGTGAAACCATCCACTTAGTTTTATTTTGGACATAAACCGGTTTGACTTGTTTCCAAAGAAATAGCGCCACTAAAATATAGACGACTAATACGGCAATCAATTTAAAACTCAAGTATTGCTGAATATATTCATTAGATTCGTTGAAATTTGATTCAGCCATTATAAAAAAAACACTTTGTGAAAACTCCTGCCGATAAATCACAAAATATGCTAACGAAATTAAAGACAATCCGCCAACTATAATCCCATAAATGGCTGCAATTTTACGAGTATAATTAGGAAAAAATAACACCGGTATGACCCAAATTAAGCTATAAATAATAGAATCTCTTAACCCAATAAAATTAGAGTGTCCCGACAGAGAAATATAGAGTTGCAAAGCGGATGAAAAATAGGTAAAAAATAATATAATCAAAAATAACGAGGAAAAACTAAATTTCTGATCTTCTTTCAAATTTTGCATAAATATCAATAACGAATCATGATGAATAAGTTTTTATAAGATACATTGGGTAGATTAATAAAACCTTAAGCACTCACATTCGATATTGAAACTAACAAAAGCCAACGGTAATCAATAATGCTATGAAAGCAATATGAAGCATATTTTCAATGAATATACTGCTTAGCTAAAGATTAATTTTAGCGGATTAAATCGACTTCAAGCCTAATAGCTGAGCAACATGTTGATGTTCTGAACAGGTTAACTTTTTGGGTGAATGATTAAAAATAATCTGCCCTTCATCGACAACTAAACATCGTGAAAAATAGTACAATGATTCATCCAGATAATGGGACACCATCATTAATGTTAATTCAAATTCTTCACAGATTTGGTTAACTAATTCAAGCATTTCAAAACGTAATGATTGATCCAGCGCTGAAAAAGGCTCATCTAAAAGTAAAATCGGACGATGTTGAATTAGACACCGCGCTAAAGCAACCCGTTGACGTTGACCACCCGATAATTGTTCAGGGTAACGTTGATTAAATCCTGTTAATCCAACTTTTTCTAAAATATCATCAATAATTTGCATTTGTGAAATATTCAGCTTTAAAGAAGGTTTTAATCCTAAAGCGATATTATCTTGAACCGTTAAATGGTCAAACAAATTATTATGTTGAAACAACATAGATACCGGGCGTTTTCCGGGAGTGACATTCGTCATATCTTGATCATCGAGTATTATTTTTCCTGAATCAGGTGAAATAAAACCGGCGATTAAACTCAATAATGAACTTTTCCCAGCACCACTTGGCCCAACAATGACGACCCGTTCTTTTGCGGCAATACCAAAATTAAAAAACATTTTAAAATTATCATAATGATAATTAATATGATTGAGTGTGATCATCATCCACCAAAACCAATAAACTAAAAGAGATAATTAATAATATTGCCGCTGTGACACTACCATCTTGATAATGATAATGTGATAGCTGCTCATAGAGGTAATAAGGCAATGTGATGACTGACTGCCCACCAAATAGTGCGATAATGCCAAAATCCCCTAAAGATAAGATAGCCGAAAAAACAAAACTTTTTAACATTAATTTGTTTAACGCTTTATATTCAATCAAATAAAAATGGTTAACCCCGTCAATGCAAAGGGATTGGCTTAATAGCCAATAACGCTTAGTGACATCGAACATGGGGGTAGCCAGACTTTTAATGACAAAAGGTAATGCCATTAAAGCATTACACAATATTAATAAAATGCAGATAAACCAAGTATTACCTGCATACTGATAAAATAATATAAACAGTCCTGACGCTAAAATCATGCTGGGAATCGCTAAAATTAACGAACTGGCTAACATTAATCGATTACTCCACGTTACCTTTTGATAAATGAGCAATCGACTATTTGTCCAAAGAATAAATAGTGCCATTAACAGGGTTACGATGGCTGACCCCAATGCAATGAAAAGTGAAAACAGTGTTGCATGTTGAAAGGTTGGCGTAAACAGTGACAAACGGAAAAAATAAACACCATCAATCACGACATTTATCAAAGGAAGTAAAATAAATAATCCCCCTATAATAATCACGATTGAACTTAGCAAGGCAGCCAAGCCAGAAACAGGAAAACGGTAGTTTTGCTTTATAAAGCGCATTGTGACTTGTTTATTATTATTAAACTTTTGCATTATTCCCATAAAACCTACACAACAAAGCAATTGCAATAAGGAAAGCAAAACCGCTTGAATAAAATCAAAATCACGAATGGATTGATAAATTGCTACTTCAATGGTGGTATATTTGGGGCCACCGCCTAAAGCCAATACAATCGCAAAACTTGAAAAACAGAGCATAAAAATCAGCGAAGCCATAGGCAATATTTGCCGACGAAGATGTGGCCATTCAACCAATCGAAAAAAAGTGTAACCAGAAAAATTCAATTGAGCGGCTAGCTGTTTCTGTTCAACAGGCACACTCATCAGCGTACGGTAAAATAGACAACAAGCATAAGGAAAATTCAAAAATACGTGTGCTAATAAAATTCCTTGTAATCCATAAATTGACCATGAAAATGGCAAGCCGATATATCCAACAAAGATTGACAGTAATCCCTGCTGCCCATAAACGGATAAAAGCCCTGTCACAACAACTAGTGCAGGTAAAATAAACGTCACCGGCATTATTCGCAACAATAGACCTTTACCCCAAAACTCAACCATGGATAAAACTTTTGCCATTAATATAGCAAAGAAAATAGAAAGACATGTTGATAGTGTGGCTTGATAAACAGTTATCCACAAAATATGTAATAAATAGCTGTCAATATAACTGTTTATCTCACCTGAAGTTATTGCGTAATAACCAATGGATAATAATGCACTACCCAGTACAACCATTATGCTACTGGCGGCAAGAATACCCGGTATTAACGTTCTGAAATTCAACATGTTAATGTCTATTATTACTTACTGATCGCTGATTGCCACTCACGAATCCAAGCTTTTTGTCCTTTTTCAACTTGCTCAGATCCAAATTCTAACGCCTTAGTGACAGGCTTTATTTGCTGATAAGCCTCAGGTAATGTCGTTTGAATAATCGGGTACATCACATTCTTTTCAGCAATCTGACGTTGTATTTCAGGTCTGAGTAAATACTGTAAAAACTGACGTGCTAACTCAGGTTGCTGACTGTATTTGATTATACCTGCTACTTCAACCTGACGGTAATGTCCTTCATCAAAAATGGCTGCCTCATAGCGATGATCATTTTTCATAATATGAGCAATCGGCGATGTACTGTAGCTTAAAACAAAATCAGCTTCGCCTTTCAAAAACATACCATAAGATTCACTCCAGCCTTTGGTGACGGTTACCGTATTTTTAGCGATCTTTTTCCATACATTGGCAGCATCATCGCCATAGATATTTTTGATCCAAAACAGTAGACCTAGTCCTGGCGTACTGGTTCTTGGGTCTTGATAAATAATTCGCCAATTGGCTTTATTATCAACAAGTTGTTGCATACTATGGGGAGGATTTTTGATTTTATCTTTGTTATAAATAAAAGCAAAATAACCATAATCATAAGGAAGAAAATCATTATCCCACCAATCAGTGTTAAGATTATCAGGTTTAATGATTTGATGAGGAATAACAATATTGGCCAACTTAGCTTGCTGTAAAATGTTATTGTCTAAGCCTAAAATAACATCGGCATTGGTCTTTTTCCCTTCGAGCCGGATCCGATTTAAAATAGATACACCATCCCCTAACGAAATGATATCCAACTGACAATCACACTCCGCTTCAAAACCTTGCTTAATGGCCTCACCTGGGCCCCACTCAGACATAAAAGAATTGTAACTATAAACGGTTAAAGTTGGCTTAGCATTGGCGGTATCAATCAAGAAAAAAGCTGAAAAAACAAAAAACAAAAGAAGATTCTTACGAAACATTTTGCCTCCAAAATAGTAAATAAAAGACAAAAGGTTTGAGCAGACACAATAACTCAAATCCCTCCGCTGGCATGATCCAGTTCAGGTTCGACGGGTTATGTTAACCAACATTCTCAGCCATTTGGGCACCCCGTTGAGAACGATAAATAGTTTAGTGTTTACCTCATTAATTGTAAACAGTTGTAATTGCGATAGCATGAATAATAACAAGCAAGTTTAATCACTGTTAAGGTAAAAAGGTAACGAATTAATGCTCAAAAATTAGATAATTTTAAAGCGATTTTAATTGTCTCTTATTATGATTATTACCTAAGTTTAATCACTGTTTAACGGATTGAGTATTCAAGAAATCCAAATAAAAATAAGTTATTAATTAAAAAAATAGTAGATGTTACTCAATTGCTTTGTATATAATAAAAAAGTCAGTTATTTGATTTTTATTAAAGGATTAATTATGTCTCAATCTTTCAAGAGCCCTCGCTGGATGCGTGATTTAAATCGCTATCTAAATTCAAAACCTCAATTCGTTTTATCCGGAAACATTCATGATCGACAACAATCGAAAATTGATACTGAAACCATCATATCCGAAACATTAGTCTTGTCGATTTATCGAATATTAAAAAATGCAAAATTTAATCACGTCTTATTGTGGAATTCAGATGTTGGATTCGAAGAAATTCAAACACCAGACTTACCCGCAATTAAAAGCGATACGTTGTTTAAACGCCTAAGATTAAATGCTGTTCCCAAAAAAGATTCCGCAAAAATAAATCATTTAAGTAACACGTTAGATCAACTAGTCAACTATGATCAACAGCCTGTTGCGTTGATAATTGATTATGAATCACATTTGTCTAAAAATCGTCATAATATGAGTTTTAGTGAGCATCAACTTTTTGCGCGTTCTTTTGCACTTTCACAACTTGAATACCCAAAACCTAAAGGTTCAAACGATCGATTATTTATAAATACCATTATTTGGCTAGTTGAAAAAGAAAGTAATTTACCCGATTGGTTACTCATTAATAACCCTAAGATTCGTCATATTCCTGTGACAGCATCCAGTTAAGCAATCCGTAAAAATATAAATGATGAATAACTAGAGTAGCTCGTTTTTTAAAAGATCATCGCACAAAGCCGGTTTACTTAAGAGGTCATAATGAATTCAAAATAGATTGATGTTGATTTAATATAGATAAATTAAAAACCAATAAGAGTTTTCGGGATTTTTTTGAATTGTATATTTAACAAAATAATAGATGCCATTTGCTAACCCAAATCGGGCTAAAATGCGTGTTTTCTATCGACTGTATTAAAATTAGTCTTTATAAATAATCATTGTCATTCTACAATTCAATATAAATAAAAATGATAAAAATAACATCAACATTGAGTTGAATATAAGGAATACAAAATGGAGTTAGAGCGTCACTGTGGTCATTGCCAAACTGAACGATTCGATAATGAAATGCTAAGTAACCAAATGATCGATGATAAAACATATCATTATGACCTATTATCCGTTTCACTCAAAAATTCTATTCATACAAAACCATTAAAAAAATTTCAATTAATTAGTGAAACTATGCCTATTAAAGAGCATAAATCTAAACTAGGGTTATGGCGATTATCTATACGAGCCAATAATGTTCGCTTACGTGCATCAAATTTACAAATCAAATTGGATGAAAACCGACTAAAAACACTTCAATTAGCCTGTTCTAAAAACCAATTAATGGCAATGTGGACTAAACGCTCATCTTTCTTTCCTGATGCCAATAATCTTGGATTATTATCATTAATGGAACGTAACAATATTAGTGAAGATGATCTAATCATTTTACTCAGTGCACAAGAAGATCAATTTAAAACGGCAAATAACGTCATCAATGAATGTAAACAATTAGCCAATGATTATGATATTGATATATTAAGCGATGAAGAGTTAGCAAATTATTTTAAGCAACCTAGATTAAGACTATATCAACTATTGGATGAGCGAATAGAAGGATTTGCCGAACTGGGTCATGAAGAGCTCGATCAGTGGACACAGCAGTATCGTTTTGAAAAACGTATACCATTTTGTCGGCTCTTGGTTTTATTGAGCATTCCTAATGAACATTGGATTAAACCGCCGTTAAAAAAATACTCATCTCGAATTATCGATTTCTTTCATAAAAAAGTATCAATGAGTATCTTGCAAGGCCCGTTAGTTAGGATGAACCTAGGTCGTTTTACACCACGTATTGATCTTAACTTATTAGGAACCGCATCTTTACCGTCAAATAAACTACTTGATCATATTCTTGCTCGACAACCTCGTCAGCAACAAATCGATATTAAAGCCGTATTCGAAACGAATGAACTTCTTGAAATTAAATTACGCAACTTATTTCGGACAACCACTATTTATCAACGGGATACGGGCATTGACAGTCTTTATATGGGCTTTCCTTTTTTAGTTTATCAAGAAACCAGTGGCAATCGGTTACCCAGAATAGCACCGTTATTACTTTGGCCCATAAAAATGAATGACGATATGGCATCAATGAAACGACTTACACTCGCCTTTGATCGTCAACGAGAAGAAATAAGAATTAATCCCGCACTTAAAGGGATTTTGGGCAAAACACTTTTTAATCAATGGAAACATGTTTTTGATGACTTATTATTACGTTCAACGTTAAATACCCTTGAGGTTATGAATGAATTAAAGTCGTTAGGACAAATTTTGTCGAGTCAAATCGATGATTTACCAACATCCTTTGAACCAGAAAAAGGTAAAATCTACTTTGCTTGTTCCGCTGTGTTATTTGATGCCAACTTTATAGGACAATCAATTGGTGAAGAACTTAGTCAATTAAAAAAACTCGACTACGACAACACAGCACTTGAAACCGCACTAAAACTGAAATCCCATTCTCAAATCGATGAGCAAATTGAAAAACCAGACGTACAAAATTGTTTTTTTTCGGTTGCCAGTGACCCAAGCCAAGAAAACGCTGTTTTACAAGCACGGTTAGCCCCCGGTTTGTTAATTGAAGGCCCACCAGGAACCGGAAAAAGTCAAACCATTGTTAATATGGTTGGCGACGCAATTGGACGCCATAAAACGGTACTGATTGTTTGTCAAAAAAAAGCGGCCCTTGAAGTTGTTCATAAGCGTTTAACTGCC
Source organism: Gilliamella sp. CG25 (assembly GCF_046635705.1). NCBI lineage: Bacteria > Pseudomonadati > Pseudomonadota > Gammaproteobacteria > Orbales > Orbaceae > Gilliamella > Gilliamella sp. CG25. The sequence goes on from NZ_JBIDFJ010000007.1 coordinate 21,148, forward strand.
GAAGGCCTTGATACGCGCAGTATAATGATTAACGATATTAATGCTGATCGCTCCAAATTGATCAATAGTATTCGTCAACAGCTTGATTTGCTGGACAAAAACCTGCCTTCAGATGACTACATTAAAGCGCGTATCAAACTGGCAAAAACAGTAACAAAACTGGAAGCACAGCTCGATCAATATGATGAGGCATTATATACTCAACAGACCCACTGTGGTTTAAGTTATCGGGAGTTAATCGCTGATTTAATCACGATTGCCAACAATCCACCCAAATTAACCGTACCGGAATTAGGCAAAATATTTCAGAATCTTGATGTCAAACAACTATCAATGATTAAAGATCAGTGTTCACCCTTACTTTCACTGTGGTTACCGGCAAAATTTGAACATAGTCCATTATCAGAATTAACAGAATTTTCAAATGATCCAATTACGATAAATTTATTTAATCAATCACTGACTCAATTTATTCAAGTTGAACACGTTAGAACAGCAAATCTTGATAACCAACCTATCCAATTTGATATTGATGATCCCCTCCCTCATCAACAGTGGCTCAAAAAAGAGAGTGAAGCTTTTTTAAATATCACGGAAAATCTTCGGGAGCGACTATTAAAATGGTTACCTTTGTTCAAAATTCAAAATATCCAAACAGGTAATTTAGAAGGTGATAGACTCATCAATGGGTTAAAATTTTTGCAAAATCAGCTATCTTATTTAAACTCAGAGGCTTGGTGCCACCTGTCTCAAAAATTTTGTTATTTAGAGCCAAAGATACTAGAAGATTTACTGAGTAAAGCAAGAAAACTCATAACCCCTAATGCTTGGTACAAATGCCTGAGTTTGCAACGCTATTTAGCAAAAAAAGGACTTTTTAACTTTTTAGCTATGCACGGTGAGGAAGCAAACATTAACCGCATACCAATGCTTTATGAGTCGCTATTATTGGAGTCTGAATATCGGCCAATTCGCAAAACGTTACTGAGTATCTTTGTTGATTTGCAATTACCTCAACACAATTTAACGCTTAATCTTGATACCACTCAATACTTGATCGAGGAAACATTATCGGAACTTGAAGAAGTCAAAGCATGGGCTGATAAAATTCACCAAGCACCTTATAGTCAGTATGTGGAGCAATCATTATTGAAAAGTAGCGACGCTTTTCAAGATTTAATTAATGAATACGAAGCGGCCTTTGTTCGTTATCAGTATCGACAAGATTCAGAACAACATTTATCCTTGCTCAATCAATTTTTAAATGAAAACCTGTATCAAAACTGTTTACAGGCGATTGTTAAAAATCAACCAACACCTTCAACTATTGACGCTATTTACCATGTTTTACCTTCATTAAAAGCGTATCAATCATTTCGTAAAGAAGCGATTCAATTATCTGAAACTGCACTTGAAGTATTGGCAAAACTAAGACCTTTTGAATCCGAACTAGCCTTATTAAGCCCAGAAAATCAACAATATCAATTCAGACAACTATTGGATTATGAAGCTAAAACGATTTGGAAATTGTACATCGAACAAGAAAACCCGATATTACAGATTGATCAGCAAGTTATCAATCAAACCATTGAACAGCTAAAATCTAAAGATAAACAGCTCCATCAATTGAATAAACAGTTACTACTTAATAATATAAAATGTAATCAGATAGCTGATCCCAAAAGGTGGGAAGGAATAACAAGGCTAACAGGTCAACGCGCCAAACGATTACGTGAATTCATCGAGCAAGGTATACCGCTTGGATTAATGTTCTTAAGACCAATTTGGTTAATGAATCCCGACACCGCAAGTCGCTTATTGCCATTAAAAGCGGGATTATTTGATTTGGTCATCTATGACGAAGCCTCACAAATGCCCATTGAATACGCTATACCTACTCTTTATCGGGGCAAAATTGCCATAGTCAGTGGTGATGATAAACAGATGCCACCCACTACATTTTTTGGTGTACAAACAGACGCTGACATAGACGAAGAGGCTGATGATGATACTATTCAAGCACTATCAGAAGAAGTTAACGAAAATCCTTTACTCAATCGTTGGAATTTAAAAGAAATTATGGATTGTCCGGATTTATTACAACTTTCTCGCACTGTGTTGCCAACAACTTATTTACAAATTCATTACCGTTCCGCTTATCGTGAGCTGATTAACTATTCCAATACCGCTTTTTACCATAGCCAACTAAACGTACCTGTCAGACATTCAGCTAATATCATTAAGCAAATCAAACCAATTGAATATATTTGGGTAAATGGTCTATATGAAGATCAACGCAATTATAGTGAAGCAATAAAAGTTGTTGAAATGGTCGATAACATTTGGAAAAAAGATGCGACTCATCGTCCATCCATAGGCGTTGTAACCTTTAACAAAAAGCAGGCAGATCTGATTGAAAAATGTTTTTATGAAAAAGCCAATTTAGATAAAAAATTTTCAGACATTTTTGAACAAGAAAATCAACGATTCGATCAGGGTGAAGATGTATCAATTTTTATCAAAAATGTTGAAAATGTGCAGGGCGATGAACGTGATGTTATCATCTTTTCAACGACATTTGGTCGTAATAAACAAGGTATTTTCAGGCGAAATTTTGGCATACTAGGGCAACAAGGTGGCGAAAGGCGCTTAAATGTAGCAATCACTCGAGCTCGCCAAAAAGTCATTTTGATCTCCTCAATGCCTATTGAAGATGTTTCTGATGCGCTAGCCAATAAACGTGCTCCAACCTCCCCTCGTGATTACCTACAATACTATTTAGCTTATTCTAAAGCATTATCTGAAGGTAATTTTACTTTTGCTGAATTATTACTTAACCTGATCGAACATGCACATAAGCAATCTGATTTGCCAATACCAACGCAACACGATGACGGACTGCTTGACGATGTAGAAACTTTTATTCGTTCGCTCAATTTATCCTATAGCCGCCACTCAGGCAGTGGCGTATTTACATTAGATTTTACTATTGAAGATCCGAGCACTAAACTTTATTGTATCGGCATTGAGTGCGATGCGCCAATTCACCCGTTATTATCCAATGCACGATATAGAAACATTTGGCGACAATCGGTATTATCTAGAACCATTCCGCATATATTTCGCTTATCTTCACGTAACTGGTATGAAAATAATGAACATGAAAAGCAACGACTACAAAATTATATTGAAAATATATTGGGAACAAAGATCAAGCACACACTCAACGACTAAAATGTTAGTCAAATTTTGACAATGTTTATCACCTAATTGACCGATTAACATCGGTCATTTTTTTCAATCATGCTTTTGATTGAAAAATCCCCTAACAGGAAATCAAAACCCTGTTAAACTAAAGTAAACGACATCATCTGAGCCGTGACAAGTGTTTACTTTATCGGTATTATATTGGGCATTTATGATAATTGATTAGGTTTAGTGTGAATATTCAACAATTACTAACTCAACGTGTTTCGCAAGCAATGATAATGGCCGGTGCGGATAATAACTGTGATGCCTTAATTAAACAATCAGCTAAAGTACAATTTGGCGATTATCAAGCTAATGGCATCATGGCAACCGCCAAAAAACTAGGAATGCCACCAAGAGCGTTGGCAGAAAAGGTTTTACAACATCTAGATATTGATGACATTGCCGAAAAAGTCGAAATTGCTGGCCCCGGTTTTATTAACATCTTTTTAAAAAATAGTTGGATTGCTCAACAAAATGAAGTTGCACTGAGTAGTGATAAACTGAATATTACCTTACCTGCAAAAGCACAAACGATTGTTGTAGACTACTCAGCACCGAATGTTGCCAAAGAGATGCATGTCGGTCATTTACGTTCAACAATCATCGGGGATGCCACTGTACGAGTTTTAACTTTTCTTGGACATAATGTTATCCGTGCTAACCATGTCGGTGACTGGGGAACACAATTTGGGATGCTCATTGCTTATCTGGAAAAAATGCAAAATGAACATGCAAATGATATGCAACTATCCGATCTGGAATCGTTTTATCGAGCAGCCAAAAAACATTACGATGAAGATGAAGTTTTTGCTGAAAAAGCACGTAATTATGTCGTAAAACTGCAAGGTGGTGATGAATATTGTCGTGAAATGTGGCGAAAATTGGTCGATATTACCATGACGCAAAATATTGCGACTTACAAACGTTTAAATGTCACACTTTCCGTTGAAGACACCATGGGCGAAAGCATTTATAACAAAATGTTACCCGGCATTGTGGCAGATTTAAAACATAAAAAATTAGCGGTAGAAAGCGAAGGGGCAATCGTTGTATTTTTAGATGAATACAAAAATAAAGAAGGCGAACCAATGGGCGTGATTATTCAAAAACGCGACGGCGGTTACCTTTATGCAACAACCGATATCGCCTGTGCCAAATATCGTTATGAAACACTACATGCCGATCGCATACTTTATTATACCGACTCACGTCAGCATCAGCATTTAGAACAAGTTTGGACAATTGTACATAAAGCCAAATATGTGCCTGATTCTTTAAAACTCGAACACCATATGTTTGGTATGATGTTAGGAAAAGACGGTAAACCGTTTAAAACACGATCAGGTGATACGGTTAAATTAAATGATCTTTTAGATGAAGCGACCGAACGGGCAAAAGTCTTAATTCAAAGTAAAAATCCAGAACTCACTGAACAAGAGTTAGCACAAGTCGTCGATGCCGTTGCAATTGGTGCGGTTAAATACGCTGATCTTTCTAAAAATCGTACCACTGATTATGTTTTTGATTGGGACAATATGCTCTCTTTTGAAGGTAATACGGCACCCTACTTACAATATGCTTATACTCGTGTGTTATCGGTATTTAGAAAATCCAATATTTCAGAAGATGACTTATCGGGAAGTATTATTTTAGAAACAGAAAAAGAACGCGCATTAGCCACTCGACTAATTCAATTTGATGAAACTATTTCAGTGTTAGCAAATGAAGGAACGCCTCACGTGCTTTGTGCTTATCTTTATGACATTGCAACGCTTTTTTCAAGTTTTTACGAAAACTGCCCTATTTTAACAGCTGAAAATGAAAACCTAAAATTAAGTCGCTTAAAACTGGCTTCTTTGACAGCTAAAACACTGAAAGTAGGATTAGATATGTTAGGCATAAAAACCGTTGAAAAAATGTAATTTCAACAGAATAGATGCCTGATGTTATAACGCCATTCATCACTTTATTAAATCGGTTGTCAACAAAAGTTTTGGCAACCGATTGACCTGATTAAACTACTCCAAACTTTATCGCATCCGCGTTATTAATATAATATTTCTTGACCAATTTTCTTTCTCACACAATTTGGTTAATCGCTTGTTCGGTTTAATCTTATAACACAGGTTTCACAATACAAATTTCGAGTTTTTCGCAATGCTCTTTAGCAAATGCGGCGAATTCAATAAAATGTGGTGTATGATTGTGCAAATCAATTGCTTGTTTCGAAGCCCATGTTTCAATGACGACATAAACATCGGGATCATCGATGCTTTGATTAAGTTCATAACGAATACATCCCGCTTCTTTACGGCTTGCTTCAACAAGTTTTTTAAAAAGCGTTTGAAAAGCGGCATGATTTTCTGACTTGATTTTTAGCGTAGCAACAATATTTAACTGGCTCATAATAACCTCTTATCTTAGGCAAACTTTATCAACTTTATACTAACATAAGTTGTTTTAACATCAATAAAAAAGCATTATGGAAAATCTCATTTTTTTGACAATCGCTTATTGATAAAAATTAATCCGTTATCCTAATCATGTTACCCAAAATAAAACCAAAATTGTTAATGACCATCAAATGATGACAAGAAAATCTAAAAAATAATACTTTAACTATATCATTTATTTGCATATTTTCACTGTTATAACGCTTGATATTAATTAAGATAGGTTTAGAATTTCTGCTACTAAATAACCTGCTAGAGTCTTTAAACTATGAAGCCATGTGAATCAACAATCCAGATTTTAAACATTGTTGGTTCTATTTTTAATCCTCCTTTATGGAGGATTTTTTTTAGCTGTTATTTTTGAATTTTTAAACCAACTTTAGGTAATTTATTTGTAGAGGCATATTATGACAGACAATAAAAAGATGTTATTAACCAGTCGAGATCAAAGTTTAAAAGCATTTTTAATGAACAAAATCAAGCAAAATGGCGGTTGGGTTAATGCACATATGCACGCTGATCGTGCTTTTACAATTACCGTTGACAGTTTTGATGTGTACCAAAAACAGACATTGATTGAAAAATGGGATACGTTAGACAAAGTCAAAGCCGCCATGACCGAAGAAGACTATTATCGTCATTTTAGTATGGCTGTTGAACGAATGATTGAACAAGGTGTTAGTGCCATGGGCTCATTTGTGGATATTGACCCTATCGCTGAAGAACGTGCAATCAAAGGCGCATTACGAGCACGAGAAACCTATAAAAACGATATCACCATTAAACTGGTGAATCAGACCTTAAAAGGCGTGATTGATAAAGAGGCTCGCTATTGGTTTGATAAAGGTGCCGATCTTGTCGATATTATTGGTGGCTTACCTCGCCGTGATGAACGTGATCATGGTGAAGGTATGGGACTTAAACATCTGGATGTATTAATGCAAACGGGCAAATCTTTAGGCAAAATGGTGCATGTTCATGTAGATCAATTTAATTCATCCGATGAGATTGAAACAGAGCAATTAACAGATAAAACCTTAGAACATGCAATGCATGGTCGTGTAGTGGCAATTCATAGCATTTCAATTACTGCCCATAGCTTAGAATATCGTCAAAAATTATACAAAAAAATGAAAGAAGCCCAAATGATGGTGATTGCCTGCCCGTTTGCGTGGATTGACAGTCCAAGGCGTGAAGAACAAGGCCCAACCCGTAACTCCTTAACTCCTGTTGATGAATTAGCCGCCGCTGGAATTCCTGTTGCGATTGGTACCGATAATGTCAGTGATTATATGCTCCCCTTTTCAACGGGTAACATGTGGGAAGAGCTAAAACTGTTAGTAACCGGATGTCGATATACCGATTTAGATAATGTGGTTAACGTCGCCACTCGAAATGGACGTAAAGTGCTGGGACTTGAGTAATTAACGCAAAGCGTTATAAAGCAGCTTATTAAAGCAAACTATCCCCATGAGATATTAAAAATCCCAACAACGCTGAAATTGTTGGGATTTTTACTATTATTGAATAGCATCAATGATTAATGATGCTTTTATACTGATAAAAAATTAAGATCCAGCTCGATAATTTGGTGGCTCTTTGGTTATTAGCACATCGTGAACATGGCTTTCTTTCATGCCAGCGCCGGTTATTCGATAGAATTTAGATTGCGTTCTTAACTCATCGATAGTGGCACAGCCAGTTAATCCCATACAAGAACGTAATCCTCCCATTTGTTGGTGAATGATTTCTTTTAATAGGCCTTTATAGGCAATACGGCCTTCAATACCTTCAGGAACTAATTTATCAGCGGCATTATCAGATTGGAAATAACGATCAGATGAACCTTTCGCCATTGCGCCAAGTGATCCCATACCTCGATAAGATTTATAAGCTCGACCTTGATATAATTCGATTTCACCAGGGGCTTCTTCTGTTCCAGCAAACATTGAGCCAACCATAACACATGATGCACCTGCGGCAATGGCTTTAGCAATGTCACCCGAAAAACGAATACCACCATCAGCAATAACAGGGATATTATGTCGTTGTGCCATTTCAACTGCATCCATAATGGCACTAATTTGTGGCACACCGACTCCAGTCACAATACGTGTAGTACAGATAGAGCCCGGCCCAATACCGACTTTAACGGCATTAACCCCTGCATCAATTAATGCTTTTGCGCCTTCCGCTGTAGCAATATTCCCCCCAATAATTTGTAATTCCGGATACGCCTGCCTTGTCTGACGAATACGCTCTAATACACCTTCTGAATGTCCATGAGATGAGTCAATCAATAAAACATCGACCCCTGCTTCAACTAATGCAGCAATCCGTTCTTCATTGCCTGCACCAGCGCCCACTGCCGCCCCTACGCGCAAACGCCCTTTTTCATCTTTGCAAGCGTGCGGTTTCTGTTCTGCTTTATTGTAGTCCTTAACCGTTATCATTCCTTTAAGGTGAAATTTGGAGTCAACAACTAACACTTTTTCAACACGGTGTTCATGCATTTTTTTCAGCACAATTTCACGTTGTTCGCCCTCTTTTACCGTAACAAGTCGTTCTTTTGGTGTCATGACTGCCGTTACCGGTAACGATAAATCAGTCGCAAAACGAACATCTCGAGCGGTAATAATCCCGACTAACTCTTGAGATTGAGTAACCACAGGAAAACCGGCAAAACCATATTCTTTAGCAAGTTCGATAACATCTCGAATCGTGGCAGTAGGTAAAACGGTCACGGGATCTTGGACGATACCGCTTTCATGCTTTTTCACCCTTTTTACATGGTTAGCCTGAGCTTCGATTGACATATTTTTATGGATAAAACCAATTCCGCCTTCTTGCGCAAGGGCGATGGCTAAATCGGATTCAGTCACCGTATCCATTGCAGCTGACAGCATCGGAATATTGAGTTTAATTGTTTGGGTTAGCTGAGTAGAAATAACAGCAGTGTTGGGTAATACCGTGGAGTGGGCAGGAACTAATAACACATCATCAAATGTAAGTGCTTCTTTAACTATACGAGACATGACAATATTCACCATTGAATTGAATTGTTGATAAAATATTGCCGATGTATTCTACTGACTTTTGCGATAAAAGACCAGCGGTATTTTGATTCTTGAAATAGTTTGAACAGTTATCCTTCTTATTATTTCATCAAAAATAATTATATCTCATACAAACTAACCTTATAAAAAAAGATTAATGATCAAACAGCCGATTAATCCACTGACAGATATCACTGTTTCGAGTAAAGACCATGATTTCAATGTTTCGGTAATGCTCAGATTAAAATATTCTTTAAATAACCAAAAGCCCGGATCATTTACATGCGAAAAAACGACACTACCCGCACCCGTTGCAATAACCATTAATTCTGGGCTAACACCCGTTGAAGCAATTAATGGGAAAACAATCCCACCTGCCGTTAGTGCTGCAACCGTTGCCGACCCTAAGGCTAATCTTAATAAGGCTGCAATTAGCCACGCCATAACAATGGGGGAAACAGTCGATCCATGCATTATCTGTTCGATATAAACTTTCACGCCACTATCGACAAGAACTTGTTTAAATGCCCCACCACCCCCAATAATCAATAGCATCATTGCAATAATTTTAATTGAATCAACTAAGCTAGTATTGATGTCTGACATGCTACGGCCACGTAATAAACCAAAAGTGAATATGGCTATTAATACTGATATCAGCGTTGCAATGACTGGATCCCCAAAAAATTCAACATAGGGTAGCAACCAATGCCCATTATTTAACGTCATTTCACTTATGGCTCGGATTGACATTAATATAACTGGAATCAATGCGGTAAAAAGACTAACACGAAAACTAGGCATCTGCTGTTCAGTAAATGTTTTAGTATTATATAAGCCTTCTTCAACAGGATGATTAATCGCACGAATAAAAGGTAATTTAGTTAAAATAGGTCCAGCTAGTATGACGGTTGGAATACCTATAATTGTGCCATAAAGTAAGGTTTTTCCCATATCGGCTTTAAATATTTGTGCAATCGCTGTTGGTCCAGGGTGCGGCGGTAAAAAACCATGTGTAACCGACAAAGCCGCCGCCATGGGAATACCAATATATAGCGGAGAGATACCTAAGGTTGCAGCTATAGTTAAAATTAAGGGTAACAATAAAACGAAACCAACCTCATAAAACAGAGCAAATCCAACAATAAATCCCGTAAGCGTCACTGCCCATTGAATCTTTTTATCGCCGAAAGTGGCAATGAGCGTTGTTGCTATCCGCTGTGCACCTCCACAATCGGCGAGTAATTTGCCTAACATTGCGCCAAATCCCATAATTAATGCTAAGCTGCCAAGCGTGCCACCGACACCATTTTTAATTGATTTGATGACCTCCATAACGGGCATCCCTTCCAGAACACCGACACTAAGTGCCACCAAAATTAATGCGATAAAACCATTAACTCGTAAAGGTAACATGAGAATCAATAACATCAAGACACCAAAAGCAATAATGATTAATGGCATAATCAACTCCTCTTAATCAACAACATCCAATCTGGTTAAATTGACACAGCTAGACTTAAATACTTTAAACATAATTAGTAAATTGCAAATCAATTAAGATTTGAACACATCGCTTTTATGGGTAAGTACGAATAAATTAACAATAAGTATTTACCCACATAGTATCGATATATGTGGGAATGTTAGAGGAAAATTTACACTATTTATTAGAAATGAGAATAAGATCACACTTTTAAATTTAAACTTCTTTTTGCGCCATTAAAATATAATTTACATCCACATTGTGACCTAATTTGAATTGATTTTTTAAAAGATGATATTCCATACCAATAATGCCTTTAACCGCTAATTTAGATTGCTCAACTAAGTCCATTAATTCTGAAGGTCGAATAAAGCGATTAAAATCATGTGTTCCTTTTGGTACAAGCCGAGCAATGTATTCAGCACCATAAATAAGTAATAACTTTGCTTTGGTATTTCTATTAATTGTCGATAAGAATAGTTTGCCACTGGGTTTTAGCAACTTAGCACAAGCATTAATGATGGAGAATGGATCGGGGACATGCTCTAATAACTCCATACAAGTAATCACATCATAATATTCTGATCGTTCTTCTGCATGCGCTTCAACGGTTTGTTTTTCGTAATCGATAGAAAGACCATTTTGCTCTGCATGCATTTTAGCAACGTTTAAAGACTCATCCGCCAGATCGATAGCGGTCACTTGCGCACCAAGTTTAGCAAGGCTTTCTGATAAGATGCCACCACCACACCCGACATCTAACACCTTTTTGCCAGTAAGAGATTCGCATTGCTGCAATATATAATCAACACGTAATGGATTAATGATATGTAAAGGTTTACATTGACCATTTGGATCCCACCATTGTGCGGCTAATTGTGAAAATTTATTTATTTCGTTAATATCGATATTTTGTGACATGCTGGCGTTTTTAAAGTGTAAAAAATGGGTTTTACTATATGCTAACTCCAATCAATTATCAATAAAATAGCTTACACTGCCCGCTTTTTATTAACAAAAAAATCCACTTAGTTTAAGCGTTCAAATGATATACTTTTTACCAATAAAAAATAGACAATTAATTTAATTCATAAAAACGGTATAAATATAATATAAGGAAGACAAATTATGATAATCGCGCTAAGAACAACTCGACCTAGTTTAATAAAAATAATGGATATACCAATTATAGGCAGTTTTATCATGTTTATTTTTGCACTGATTCCAATGTTTATTTTAATGATAACCGATGGTGCTTTTGGATACAGTTATCAAGATCTCCAAACAAATATAATATATTTTATAGTAGGCGTTTATAACTTCATTTTAGCCTTCTTTTTTGGTATCAGTATTTGGATTATGATATTACCTTCCTGGTTACTTTTTAACCTTATCGGTATATTGAAACTCATCGGTTGGATCTAATAATAATCGAATCATTTGATTCATTTCAATGATTGACGCCAATTCTAGTTAAATTTTTAAACAATATTGTCAATGACTGTAATGATTTCTTGTGAATAGTTTGATTTCATGGCATGATTTAAAGTTTTAATTAAGACATAATTTTACTAAACGCAAATTAAACTATTTATTAAGAATCAAAGGAAAATTCATGAGTACAGGTACTATGAAGAAAAGTCATTCCCAATGGAGCTCACGCATGGGATTCATGCTAGCAGCAGCTGGCTCTGCTGTGGGTTTAGGTAATATTTGGAAATTTCCCTATATGGCGGGTGAAATGGGTGGTTCAGCATTTGTGCTCACCTATTTACTCTTTATGTTTATCATTGGGCTACCTATCCTTGTTTTAGAATGGTTGATCGGGCGCCGAGGGCAAAAAAATCCGATTCATACCATGCAAGATGTGGCCGTTTCTGAAGGTCGTTCAAAATTATGGGGCTGGGTAGGGATAATTGGGGTACTTGGTTCATTCTTAATTCTCTCCTTTTATAGTGTGATTGGTGGCTGGGCAACAGATTACATCGTTCTAGCAGCGCAAGGCACATTTGAAGGTGCGAATGGTGGAATAACTGAAAATCTCTTTACTAATTTTCTGGGCGATGTAAATAGTTTATTAATCTGGCATACAGTATTTATGTTTGCAACGGCCTTTATTGTCGCTCTCGGCGTTGGAGCTGGCTTGGAACGTGGCTGTAAGATTATGATGCCTGGTTTAGGTATATTACTCTTAGTGCTGGTTGGGTATGCCGCATATGCCAGCGGTTCTTCTTTCTGGAAGGCTTGTGATTTCTTATTTACACCTAACTGGTCTGCCTTAAATGGCACGGCAATATTAGCTGCTTTAGGTCACGCATTTTTCAGTCTATCTTTAGGTATGGGAATTATGATGGCATATGGCTCGTATTTAGGGAAAGATGTCAATCTACTCTCAACAGCCCGAACAGTGGTCATTTTGGATGTGATTGTGGCGGTTTTATCAGGATTAGCAATATTCCCGCTTGTTTTTGCTAATGATTTACAACCGGGTTCTGGCCCTGGTCTCATCTTTGTGACACTACCAATTGCATTCGGCAATATGGCTGGCGGTTCAATTTTAGGCATATTATTCTTTATATTCTTAACGTTTGCTGCATTAACCTCGTCAATCTCATTATTAGAACCGACTGTAGAGTTACTCGAAGAAAAAACCCATATGGGACGCAAAACGGCAACCATTGTCACCAGTATTATTATTTGGGCTTTAGGTATTGCTTGTATTCTTTCATTTAATAAATGGGCAGATGTCACATTATTTGATAAAAATATTTTTGATTTACTTGATTACTTAACCAGTAAAATCATGTTGCCAGTAACCGGTTTAGGTACCATTATTTTTGCTGCATGGATGATGAATCAAAAACGAATTCGTGAAGAACTTAATCTAAACGCTTTCTGGTTTAACATTTGGACAATCTTAACCCGTTTTATTATTCCAGTGGCAATTGTTGCTATTCTTGTTTTTGGATTTTTTCCAGAAGGGAAATAGTTAATTATCATCTGCAAAGCCTTGATATTTTCAAGGCTTTCTTCCCACCAAGCTAACAAAAAAACAGCAAACAATTACCAAAATTACTTAATCTCTATTGAAAACCTCATTTTCATTCCCATATAACAATACAACAATAAATCAAACTATTATGACAGTGTTATTCATTTAACAGTTATACCCTTTTGCGATCAAATCTGCTCTTGCAGACGTTGAAAGCATGGATAGCTTTATTAATTAAGGTTATCGGTATAAATTGTTAATTGAATCAGTTAAATATATTAGAGGAACTAGTCAATGAGTAAGCAAGGTACAGAAACTCGTGGATTTCAATCCGAAGTTAAACAAATTCTTCATTTAATGATACATTCTTTATATTCCAATAAAGAAATATTTTTACGAGAGTTAATTTCGAACGCATCCGATGCGGCTGATAAATTACGTTTTAAAGCACTTGAAAATCCTAGCCTTTATGCTGGTGATGCTGAGCTTGGCGTACGTATTTCTGTGAATAAAGAAGCAGGAACTTTAACCATTGCCGATAATGGTATCGGTATGACACGTGATGAAGTTATCGAAAATTTAGGTACGATTGCCAAATCTGGCACCAAAGCATTTTTGGAATCAATCGGTAGCGATCAAGCTAAAGACAGCCAACTAATTGGTCAATTTGGTGTTGGTTTTTACTCTGCATTTATAGTAGCAGATAAAGTCACCGTCAAAACTCGTGCTGCAACAGCTAACGCTGATGAAGCGGTTATGTGGGAATCGGCTGGCGAAGGTGAATATACGATTTCTGATGATAATAAAGAGACACGTGGTACTGAAATTATTTTACATCTAAAAGAAGATGAAAAAGAGTTTTTAGATGACTGGCGTTTACGCTCAATTATCAGTAAATATTCTGATCATATTTCACTCCCTGTTGAAGTACAAACCATCGACGAAGAAAGCAAAGACGTAAAATGGGAAAAAGTAAACAAGGCTCAAGCCCTTTGGACTCGGAGTAAATCTGAAATTACCGACGAAGAGTACAAAGAGTTTTATAAACATATTTCTCATGATTTTGCCGATCCACTCAGTTGGAGCCATAACCGAGTAGAAGGTAAACAAGAATACACCAGTTTACTTTATATTCCTTCAAAAGCACCGTGGGATATGTGGAATCGTGATAACAAACACGGTCTAAAACTTTATGTACAACGTGTCTTTATTATGGATGATGCAGAGCAATTTATGCCAAACTATTTACGCTTTGTAAAAGGTTTAATTGACTCTAATGATCTTCCATTGAATGTATCACGTGAAATATTGCAAGATAACAAAATCACCCAAAGTTTACGCAATGCATGTACAAAACGTGTATTACAAATGTTAGAAAAACTGGCTAAAGATGATAAAGAACAATATCAACAGTTCTGGAGCGAATTTGGCTTAGTGTTAAAAGAAGGTACGGGTGAGGACTATGCTAACCGTGAAGCTATCGCGAAATTGCTCCGTTTTGCTACTACGCATTCGGATAGCAATGCGCAAACCATCTCCTTAGACGATTATATTAGTCGTATGCAAGAAGGTCAGGATAAGATCTACTACATTACCGCTGATAGTTATGGTGCGGCTAAAAATAGTCCACATTTGGAATTATTTAGCAAAAAAGGCATTGAAGTCTTACTATTATCTGATCGTGTTGATGAGTGGATGATGAGTAATTTAACTGAATTTGAAGGAAAACAGTTCCAATCAATCAGTAAATCTGACGAATCGATTGAAAAACTTGCCGATCAAGATAGCGAAGAACAAAAACAAGCAGAAAAAGAGCTTGAACCATTTATTGAACGTGTCAAAGCAGTGTTAGGTGATAAAGTAAAAGAAGTTAAATTAACGCATCGTTTAACCAATACACCTGCAATAGTGACCACTGCAGCGGATGAAATGACCACGCAAATGGCAAAACTTTTTGCTGCTGCCGGTCAAAAAGCGCCTGAAATCAAATATACGTTTGAGATCAACCCTGATCATAAATTAGTAAAACGTATTGCTGATACACAAGACGAAACGGCATTTAACGAATGGATTGAATTATTATTAGATCAAGCTCTACTGGCAGAGAAAGGATCGTTAAGTGATCCAAGTAAATTTATTCAAACCATGAATAAACTGCTTGCAGAATAATCGAAAAATAATAAAACCCGATATTAGATTGTAATATCGGGTTTTTTATTAACTTTTATTTAAGTTAGGTAATCGAAATTTACTAAAAATATGATGCCTATCACATTTTCTTATATTTCTTCTTTTCATTTTCTGATGGCTATTCATAATACCTAAAGTTTACAATCAGACGGTGACAGATGAAAGTTTATAAAATTCTCAATAACAATGTAGTCGTTACGCTTGACTCCAAAGGCAATGAACTCATTGTCACTGGTCGTGGCATTGGATTTAAAAAACGTGAGGGAGACTTGATTGATCCTAAACTGATTGAAAAACAATTTTCCCTCAACAACCAAGAAACGCTACCAAGATTTGCTGAATTACTATCTGAAATACCCATTGAAATATTCACTACTTCAGAAATCATCATCAATCACGCCAAGCAAGTCCTGAATGGAAAACTGCAAGATAGTATATATATTTCACTCACAGATCATATCCATTTTGCTATAGAGCGCCATAAACAAGGATTTGATATTCCGAATAGTTTTTTATGGGAAACAAAAAAACTTTATCCTAAAGAGTTTCAAGTAGGTTTATATGCTTTATCGGTCATCAAAAAACGTTTATCCATTGAATTACCTGAAGATGAGGCGGGTTTTATTACCTTTCATATTATTAATGCTCAACTTAATGATACGATGCCCAATATTGTCAAAATGACGAAAATCATGCGTGAAATTCTTAATATCGTCAAATACCATTTTAATTTTGAGTATGATGAAGATTGTCTTTCTTATCAACGCTTTGTGACACACTTAAAATTCTTCTCACAACGCATTTTGAGTCAAACTCAACCGGTTCAACAAGATACCTCATTATATGAATTAATTCGTAAAAAGTATGAGCAGGCATATCTATGCACAAAACAGATTGATCTCCATTTAATTCAACAATATCAACATCCACTTACCGATGATGAAAGTCTGTATTTAACCATTCATATCGAACGACTACGCACTGAGCTCAAAAAATAATGTGATGTAGTTCACAATTTGAACATATTAAAATGAGAAATCATATTCACTATCTTTTATTTATGCTAGCCTAAGCGAATAAATTTTGGATTGTTATTGCATAGCATTTTATGTTGTGTAAGCAAAACCTAATCACCTCAACTTGAGGTGGTTAGGTTTTTTTTTGCATTTAAAAAAGGATAAGGTATGAAAAACAAACAACTTGCCGAATCAATTATTGAATATGTTGGTGGTCAAGACAATATTATCAGTCTGGTACACTGTGCAACTCGTTTAAGATTTGCATTAAAAGATGATAATAAAGCCAATGCAGATATCCTCAAAAAACAAAAAGGGGTGATAACGGTTGTACAAAGTGGTGGACAATTTCAAGTTGTCATCGGTAATAATGTTGCAGATGTATATAACAATATTATGCAACTAACCAACCTCAATGAGAAATCCAATGCCGAGGCACAACCAAATAAAAAATCAGGTTTTTTATCGAAATTAATTGATCTCGTTTCCGGCATTTTTATTCCTGTTCTAGTCGTAATAGTTGCCGGTGGGATTTTAAAAGGTTTAATCTCTTTATTACAAATTTTGGATATTGTCCGTGCACAAACACCAACCTATGAATTCTTGTATGCCATTGCTGATGCCCCACTCTATTATTTACCTATTATTTTAGGTTTTTCTGCGGTAAAAAAATTTGGTGGCAACCCCTATGTTGGAATGGCGATAGGTGGAGCCTTAGTTCATCCAAGTATCGCCAATATGATACCTAGCGGTCAATTTTCGTTAGAAACCGAAATGTTTTCAATACCAATACAATTAATTCCTTATGCATCATCGGTTTTCCCGATTATTTTGGCAGCTTGGTTCTATTCTTTACTAGAACGAACTTTCAATAGAATCATGCATGATTCATTTAAAAAATTTATCGCTCCCCTGCTCGGAATTCTTATCACTGTTCCATTAACTTTTGCGGTAATTGGCCCTGCGGTAACGTATGTCAGTAATGCTATCGCAAGTTGTATCATCTTCATGTATGAACTCAGTCCGGTTATAGCGTCCATGGTTTTAGCGGCACTTTGGCAAGTCATGGTAATATTTGGTATTCATTGGGGACTTGTTCCATTTGCCTTAAATAACTTATCGGTTTATCAAAATGACTTTATGTTACCGATTCTGTTCCCTGCTGTGTTCGCACAAGTTGGTGCCGTATTAGCAGTAAGATTTCGAGCCAAAGATCCTGAATTTAAAGCTTTAGCAAGTTCGTCGGTATTATCCGGTATTTTTGGGGTAACCGAACCGGCAATTTATGGTGTCAATTTACCATTAAAAAGACCATTTGTTATTGGTTGTCTTGCAGCAACTGTAGGTGGAGGCATTGTTGGTTATTATCACAGCGTCATTTATTCATTTAGTTTTATTAATATTTTCTCCTTCTTACAACTCATTCCACCAACAGGCATTGATGAAAAATTTTATGCGGTCGTCGTTGGTTGTATTCTGTCATTCACGTTAGCGCTGATTGCAACCTATTTATTTGGTATGCCAAAAACAAAACCGACAGTTCAAGATGATGCTGTAGCAACAAAAAATCCTAACCCTTCTAATCCGGTTAATCTGCATCCTGTCACGATTTTCAGTCCGTTAACAGGAAAAATAATACCATTAAATCAAGTCAATGATCCCACCTTTGCCAGTGAACTAATGGGTAAAGGCATTGCTATTATTCCAACAGAAGGGAAAGCTTATGCCCCTGATGACGGTGAAGTCGTATCACTGTTCAGAACCAAACACGCTATCGGATTTCAAACTGATTCTGGCGTGGAAATATTAATTCATATCGGGATCGATACGGTTAAATTAGACGGTCAACACTTTCAAGCACATGTTCAAGCCGGTAGCCAAGTCAAAAAAGGCGATTTACTCGTCAGTTTTGATATCGAGGCAATCAAACAAGCAGGCTTTGAAGTTACCACGCCGATCATCATTACTAACAGTGATGACTATCAGAAGATCCAGACTATTCATCAATCAGAGACTATTGAAAAGGGTGACGTTTTATTGACGTTATCAGCAAATAAGGAGTAACACATGTTAACACAATTTCCGAATGATTTTCTTTGGGGCGGAGCAATTGCTGCCAACCAAGTTGAAGGAGCCTATCGTGAAGATGGCAAAGGTTTATCTACATCAGATTGTACACCCAACGGTTTATTTGGTGACATCATCGATCGTAATAAAAACACAATTACCGGCATTAAAGATCGTGCCATTGATTTTTATCATCGCTATCCTGAAGATATCGCTTTATTTGCTGAAATGGGATTTTCGTGTTTAAGAACGTCAATTGCTTGGACTCGAATCTTTCCAAATGGTGATGAAGAACAACCAAATGAAAAAGGACTGGCGTTTTATGACAAACTGTTTGACGAAATGTTAAAACACAACATCACCCCACTTGTCACCTTATCGCATTACGAAATGCCCTACTACCTTGTCACACAATATGGTGGATGGGGAAATCGTAAAGTCATCGAATTTTTTACTCGTTATGCCAAAACCGTATTTGAGCGTTACAAGAATAAAGTGAAATATTGGTTAACGTTCAATGAAATCAATATGTCATTACACGAACCCTTTACCGGTGTCGGATTGGATAGACACAGTAATAAAGAACAGATCTATCAAGCCATTCATCATCAGTTAGTCGCCAGCAGTCAAGCGGTAAAACTATGTCATCAAATTATTCCCGATGCCAAAATAGGTAACATGTTATTAGGCGCTGTTGCTTATCCTTTAACACCTAAGCCTGAAGATGTTTGGGCTACACTTCAAGAAAACCATGGTTGGCTATTTTTTGGTGATGTTCAAGTTCGAGGTTATTACCCGACTTATATGAAACGTTTTTTCAGAGAAAACAATATTAATTTAACGATTACCGAACAAGATCGACAAGATCTTAAAGAAACGGTCGATTTTGTATCGTTCAGTTACTATATGAGTTGTTGCGCAACTTCAGATGAATCACAAAAAACAAAAGGCAATATTTTAGATATGGTACCAAATCCTTATCTAAAAGCATCGGAATGGGGTTGGCAAATCGATCCAACAGGAATCCGTTATCTATTAAATATGCTTTATGAACGTTACCAAAAACCATTATTTATTGTTGAAAATGGTTTAGGCGCAAAAGATAAACTAGAAGCAGATGGCACGATAAATGATGATTATCGTATTAACTATATGAACGATCATCTTGTGGAAATTCGTGAAGCTATCGATGATGGTGTCGAAGTGATGGGGTATACCAGTTGGGGGCCAATCGATTTGATTAGTGCTTCAAAAGCCGAAGTAACTAAACGTTATGGATTTATCTACGTCGATTTAAGTCAAGACGGTTCGGGAACGCTAAAACGCTATAAAAAGAAAAGTTTCTACTGGTATCAAGCGGTGATTGCATCAAAAGGCGAAATTTTAAAATCTTAACTTTTGTGTCACACCTAAAATTGGAAAGTTACTGCTTACAGCAGGCAAAACCTAAATAGCATTAGAGATAACTTCGCTTAACCGGCTATTTAGGTTTTTGATAATTAAAAAAAGGATATAAAAATGAAAATAAGATATTTAACCTTCGCATTATTTAATGTCATGTCTTATTCCGTTCTCGCAAACCCAATATCCAATAATCATTTACAACCTAGCTTTATAGAGAATGCTTTTATTACCGATAGTAAACTTGATTTTTCTACCCGTAATCATTGGAAATATTTAAAAGAAAATGCGGCTCAACCAAAAGAAGTACACAGTGCTTGGGGACAAGTTTTCACGTTCAATTATAAATCGGGTTATCTGTTTGATACACTTGGATTTGATATTACTTATGACAATGCAATAAAACTGGGTGCAAGTGACTATTTTGCAACCCGTAATCTACTTTATAACCACGGTAAAGGTTATAGTAAACACAATGCGCATGGCTTTAATAAATTTACTCAGCGTTATATAAAAATAAAACTGGGTGAAGATAGGATAAATTTTAACGGGAAAGTGGGCTGGCATAGTGTGAAAGATTTAGGCATCATTAGCTCTTCACAACATTTAACACGAAACAGCTATCTCGGATTTAGTGGCATATTAAAATACGATGACTTTGCCTTTTCATTTGGTCGTTTAGACAGTGCCCTACCCCGTGAATCCGCCCAAAAAGTTCACTTTTTAACAAACGATCGTAAAAAAGTCATTGATCACATCTCAACAGTTGAAATGGCTTATAAAGATAGTGATACCAAAATCGACTATTCTTATGGGGTTGCCAAAGATTACTTAAGGCGGCATACAATTGAATTATCTTATAAACCCGTTAAAAATTTAACTTTGGGTTCACAATTTTATGGTAGCTATGCGATGAAAAATTATGATGCCATGAAACAAAATAGAAAAGAGTTCGATTCCCATGCATGGCACTATGCAACCGACATTGAATGGAAAGAAGAAGACTGGAGCATCAAAGTGGGGCTCGCCTATACCGATGCAAATAAACATAACGCTCTTGGGTATTATGGACGCCATATCGGTAAAAATAACCGTGGTCGTTTTAATGGACTTGCCGCCGCAGCAGCAGATTACATGCGCGATGGGGAACTTGTTTTCACCGCCGTATTAAATTATGATTTTATTAAGGATAATACCACTGGATTGTATATGAACTATGCTAAATTTAATTATAAGCATGACCGATTAAAAAATGGTGAGATCAACATTTTTAATATTTGGAAACCGAGTTCTGGCATGTTTAAAAATCTCTCGATTTTATCTAAATTTGGTTATGGATGGTCTTACAAAACGATGAGTGCCTCAGATGCGACACCAAACCTGAAACATGGAAGAGCACAACGTTCCCCAACCTTATCAGCGGAAACCGTTATCGATTATCGATTTAATTTATTTTAAAATTTTTGTTAAATAAAGGATAAAACATGAAAAAATCAATTCAATTTATTAGCCTACTTTTTGTTATGGTCATATCAATTTCACAAACTTTTGCCAGTGAAGTGACTATCTATTTAACCCGTCATGGTAAAACCATGTTTAACAACGTTCATCGTGCTCAAGGATGGTCTGATACACCATTAATTCAGTCTGGTATAGAAGTTGCTGAACAATTAGGACAAGGCTTAAAAGATGTCGAATTTATTACTGCCTATTCAAGTGACTTAGGCCGTGCACGACAAACTGCACGTATTATCTTAGAAAGTAAAGGTGATACGTTGGCAATTAATGAAATGGAAGCACTGCGTGAAGCCTGCTTTGGCGATTTTGAAGGCGATCTAGATCCCAATATGTGGACTCCTGCTGCGCAACATTTAGGATATCCTTCTGACAAGGATTTAATGGCTGATCTTGCTAAAGGTAAAATAACACTACAAAAAATGTTAGATGCCGTGGCAGCAGTTGAAAAATCAGGACAAGCAGAAAATTATCAGCAAGTTAAAAAACGAATGGAAGTCGCATTAAAAACCATTGCTGAATCAGCAAAAGCACAAGGCGGTGGTAATGTATTAGTTGTTTCACATGGTATTGCGATTATGTCTATGGTAGAAGATCTGCTTGATGCTCCAATCACCTCTCCATTAGGCAATGCCAGTGTTACCAAAATTCGTTATACCGATGAAGGTAAATTTATTGTCGAAAGTTTTGGCGATATGAGTTATGTCGAAAAAGGAAAACAAAGCACAAAATAACGTCTTAATTTTATTTGGCTTGCTTAGGTAAGCCAAATAACAAAATGTAATTGGCAATATCAACAAAAAACTAGAAATTTAGTGAATAAACAAGCATAATTTAATTTCAATGTTGAGCTCCAAATTTTAAGGTTTATATGTTTTATTCATCCGATTACGTTTCACCATTAGGGTTAATTACGCTGGCAAGCCGAAACAATCAACTTGTTGCTGTATGGATTGAAGGACAAAAATATTTTGGTGATACCGTCAATGCTCCCCTTGAAAGCAAACCTAACTTACCCATCTTTAACCACACAAAAAAATGGTTTGATCACTACTTTTCTGGAAAAAATCCGGCTATCAATCAACTTGATTTAGCCCCGATTGGTACGCCTTTTCGTCATCAAGTTTGGGATATTCTTTGTAAAATTCCTTATGGTGAACTCATCACATATGGCGATATAGCTAAACAAATTGCGAAAACCAATCAACTTGCAAGTATGTCAAGCCAAGCTGTCGGCGGTGCAGTTGGGCGTAATCCACTATCCATTATTATTCCTTGTCATCGAGTCATTGGTAGTAACGGCAGTTTAACCGGTTATGCAGGTGGCATTGATAAAAAAATTAAACTTCTGCAACTAGAAGGCGTTGATACCCTAAAACTAACGATACCCACTAAAGGCACTGCACTTTAAAAAATTTAGGTTATCAAGGAAAGGCAAAAAATTCATTAAATGGTGCGACTTATTGACGGTACAAGATTTCGCTCTCTTTTTGAGCATACCGAGACAATGACTTATCAATACTTAGTTAAACTTGACTACAAATAGCCTTTATCTAATAAACAAATACGCATTTTATTTTGAACTTCTAAACGATTGTAATCTAAATAATCCAAAATTCCTTCAGGATACTTTGAATTTGAATAACCGTAAACATCAAAATAGTGATGCAAACAACTATTCGGCTCGATATTCTTAAGTTGTATAAGATACAAAAAAGCAATATCTCCCTTAGTTAATTCATTTAATTTCAATTTGGTTGGTAAATAAACCCACTCTGTATTTTGGATATTATTTACCAGAATTTCCACCGTTTTTTTATCGTTTTTATTATTAACAAAAAAGAAATCAATATCAAAATCGTCAATACTACTGTTCCATGATAATTGTACACCTTTCTCAAAATAGATCGCTTCTATAATATCACGTTGCTGATTTGATGAATTTTTAGAATTACTTGGTCCAAATTCAAAGGATTTGGTGATACCAAAATCATTATATTGATACTCTTGGGCTTGAATAACAAACGACAAATGTGCTAATAATATAAAAATTATTGATATCTTCTTCATTATTAAATTACCTTAAAAAAGGGCTTTAGATATTTAAACTTTTTAACAGCTAATGAAATGATCACCGATAACTTTGATTGTGAGCGCATTCATTTGCGTATGGATCAAAAATGTTTAAATATTCATCATCCTTATGTTTTATGTCATTAAATAAAACAGATAATAGTTATTTATGATTATCTCTACTTTTAATTGTGAACACCCATTATCATAATCACGATATTTTACGAGTTATCTGAAATATATAATATAGTGTGCCATTATAACCAATTTTTACTTTTTAAAACAGACGGATATAAATTTAAACCTGTTTAATGGTAAATATGGATTTTAACGTTTTTTAATTTTTAAAATAGCGCCTTCACATTTATCCTTTGTGACCTTAAATGATGTCGCAAAATTGATTGCGAAAATTATTGCTTAGTCAAATTTTTATAAAGATGTTTGAGGGCCATAATAGGATGATAAATCATCATTCTTGGGCCTGAGAAACGCATCACTTGCTTTATTTTTTGTTTATAATCTTTACGATAACAATGTTTTGGACAACGTTCACAGGTTGTTTTATCCTCACCAAATCGGCATAAGGTTAAGCGTTGCATTGCATATTTTAATAAATCATTACACTCATCACATAGCTGATTGTTAGGAACATGATGCTGTTTGTGACAATAAAGATAAATCATTGTGCTAACGGTGGCTTTTTCTTGTTGTATGTTAGGGCCTGTATTATTTGCTACCATAATTCAATACGTTTAAATCGAGAAAGTGTTAAAATTAAAAAAAATAGATGAATATGATCACAAGGAACAATAAAAATGGCAAGAATTATCAATAAAGATACGATTTTTTGTATGTCATTGGCTGCCAGACCAAGCAATTTTGGAACTCGATTTCATAACTTTTTATATGAGAAACTCGATCTCAATTATCTTTATAAAGCTTTTACGACTAATAATTTAAAAGATGCAATATATGGCATTAAAGCGTTAGCAATTCGTGGCTGCGCCATTTCTATGCCTTATAAAGAAACCTGCATTGAATTTCTTGATGAACTCGATGAATCCGTTAAATCTATCCATTCAGTTAACACTATTGTGAATACTGACTATCATTTGAAAGGCTATAACACAGACTATATCGCTGTTGCAAAACTGATTGCTTTACATCACATTGATAACACGACCCCATTTGTATTAAAAGGCAGTGGTGGTATGGCTAATGCCGTGATTGGCGCCTTTTTCGATGCAGGTTTTACCCATGGAATTATTGCTGCACGTAATCAACAAAAAGGAGAAGCGTTAGCAAAACGGTACAATTATCGTTGGGTAAAAGATGAAATTGAAATTTCACCCGAACAAGCAAAATTGATAATTAATGTCACGCCTATTGGGATGCAGGGCGGAAATGAGGAAAATCATTTAGCTTTTCCAGACAGCATGATTAACCATGCCGATATTGTTTTTGATGTGGTTGCCATGCCGGTTGAAACACCTTTGATGAGTTATGCCAATCGATTAAACAAAATAAGGATTTCAGGCGCAGATGTTGCAGTTTTACAAGCCCTTGAACAGTTTTACTTATATACGGGAGTAAGACCGAGTGAAGAACTGGTTAAGCAAGCTGCCGACTTTGCCAGACAAGCTTAACGTTTAATTCATCCACCAATTTAATTGGGTGGATGAATTAATTAACTTTATAGCACTTTATTGCATAGCTTGATGCAATTTATGATACACAGCTAATAATTTTTGATGCATGGCAAATTGTTCAACATCATCATCAACTGATTTAGCGGTTACTAAAGCGTCTTTTAGACCGTAAAATGTTTTTTCGCCGAGGGCATATTGCCACATTTTATCAACACAAGCTTGACCATACATTTTATTAAAGGCCTTTTGATAATCACGGAATTGGCTTGCATCACGTTGAAGAATAAAATTCACCAACGTTTGTAAACAACGATAATCATGATTTCTTTCAGCTGACAAAATAGATTCATTCATTTCTATCGTCCAATCAATCCACAATTTAGCCTGTTCTAAATCCTGAGCGGCTAATGCAAGCATTGCTTTTAGCTCACCAACTCGTAATGTTAACCAAGCGTTATCTTTGCCTGTAGCGATACCAAGCAGTTCACGAATTCGTGCAAAATCATCTAATCCTTCTTCATCCAATTGTTCAATAATGGCAAGATATTGTTCAGCAGAATAGTTTTTTACTGGTAGTGATAAAATAAGATCACGAAGATGTATCGCCATGTTGTTATTGGCAATTAAAAGATCTTCAGGCGGATAAATTTCGGACATACCGACCGCCAAAATACGGCAAGCATATACCCCTAGATGCTCATAGTCCATAATTAATACTTCGGTATTTTGTTCATGGAAAATAGCCATAAGATTATTAAATTCTTGTTCCGTTGTTCCCGAAAAATCCCAATCTACAAATTCAAAATCGGCTTGTTGTTTAAATAAATCCCATGATATTAAACCACTTGAATCAATAAAATGGGTTTCTAAGTTACTTAAATCCGCAATTTCATCATTATCAAAACTTGGTGGTGAGAAAACATCAAGATCTTTTAAACTTCTGCCTTGTAATAGTTCGGTCACCGTTCTTTCTAGTGCAACACCAAAATTAGGGTGAGCACCAAAAGAAGCATAACAAGTGCCATTGTGAGGATTAAACAACACCACACAAATCACAGGATATTTACCGCCGAGAGACGCATCAAAACAATAAAGTGGAAATCCTTCATTTTCAAGTGATTCAATTGATGCTAACACACTTGGGTAGCGATCAATCACTTCTTTTGGAATTGTCGGTAAACTAATTGCTTCAGCAATAATTTTATTTTTAACGTAGCGTTCAAAAATTTCAGATAAACCTTGCACTCTGGCTTCATTACGTGTATTACCGGCTGACATACCATTTGAAGCATATAAATTAGCAATCAAGTTTACTGGAACATAAACAATTGTTTGATCTGTTTGAGAAACAAATGGTAAAGCACAAATACCACGTTCACGATTACTTGACTGTAAATCGATGAGATCGGTTGCGTTTAATTCTTGTTCTGGATCATAAAATTGTAATAATTTTTCCGATAACAGGCCTTCTGGCAAAGTATTATCCTCAGGCACTGCAAACCATTTTTCCGTTGGATAGTGAACAAAATTAGCCGTTGCTGCTTGTTTTCCCAAATAAAAATCGGAAAAGAAATAATTAGTTGATAACCGTTCAAAATATTCACCTAAAGCCGATGCAAGTGCGGCTTTTTTACTTGCGCCTTTACCATTAGCAAAGCATAAAGGACATTGGGTATTTTGTATATGAACTGACCAAACATTAGCAACGGGATTAAGCCAAGACGCCTCTTTAACGTCTAATTGATATTTAGCTAATTGTTGATGGAAATAGTGGATTGAATCTTCAAGGGCGGCATCTTTGCCAGTAATATAAGTTTTCATAAATATTTAATCTTTAATTGCATTGATTTCCTCTAAAAAATGTACTCTAATATACAACGATTATTTTAGATAATCATCCTATAGTTTAGCTTTTTATATGCTTTAATAACCTAAATTTATGTGAAACTACATTGGGGAAAGATATGAAAGATTTTAAACCTATAGATTTACTTTTCTTTAATCGTTTAATCATGCCAAGTATATTAACCATTCTGTACTGGTTATCGTTAGCTTGCGTCGTTCTGAGTTGTTTATTCAATATATTCCAAGGTAATTTTTTTTATGGATTGTTCTGTTTAATTAGCGGGGCTATTGTTACACGTATTGGCTTCGAATTAATCTGTGTGACTTTTAGCATCAATAGAAATCTAGAAAAACTCGTTGCAATGCAATCTGAAAACACCAATAAACTCACTAATTCAGATAATTAAACATGCTCTTTTCTAAACCAACTAAATATATCCAACACTAACTGTTGGATATATTTAAAGCCCATCGAGGATTTACCTCAATAGCCAGTTCATTACCTTCTTTAGATTGCAAATGAATCATACCAGCATAAGCTATCATCGCACCATTATCGGTACAAAACGCAACTCTAGGGTAAAAAACTTGTCCTTTTCGCTGTTGCATTAATTGTGTTAATTTGTCACGCAAAGGCTTATTGGCACTCACACCACCAGCAATGACTAAACGGTTAAATCCCGTATGATCAAGTGCTCGTCGGGATTTAATGACCAAAGTATCGACTAACGCATCTTCGAAAGCACGAGCAATATCGGCTTTGGTTTGTTCATCAATCGCATTATTTTGACTATGCTGATGAATGGTATTGGCTGTGGCTGTTTTAAGACCAGAAAAACTAAAATCAAAACCTGGTCTATCTGTCATCGGTCGAGGAAAATGGAATCGAGAAGATAAGCCTTGCTCAGCTAATTTTGATAATTTCGCTCCTCCAGGATAATCAATCCCTAGTAATTTAGCAGTTTTATCAAATGCTTCACCTGCTGCATCATCAATGGATTCACCAAGTAACTGATATTCCCCTACTCCAGTCACACTGAAAAGTTGAGTGTGTCCCCCTGAAACTAATAAAGCCACAAAAGGAAACGCTGGCGGATTATCTTCAAGCATGGGAGCAAGTAAATGACCTTCCATATGATTGACGGCAATCGCAGGCACATTCCACGCATAAGCGAGTGATCGCCCAATCGAGGCTCCCACCATTAATGCTCCAATTAATCCGGGCCCAGCCGTATAAGCCACACCATCAATATCGCGCGAAGTTAAATTAGCTTCTTTTAAGGCCGCTTGAATCAGTGGTACGGTTTTACGAATGTGATCACGAGATGCAAGTTCCGGTACCACTCCACCATAATCAGCATGTAACTTGACTTGTGAATAAAGTTGATTGGCAAGCAATCCATGTTGATCATCATAAATCGCCACCCCTGTTTCATCGCAAGATGTTTCAATACCCAAAATTTTCATTACTGATTACCTGAAGAATTGAATTTATCATCTTCGCTCCAACGATCTTGTTCGCTTATCTCTTTATCAGCAATACGGTGTTCTTCCGTTGCCCAGTCACCGAGATCAATAAGTTGGCAACGTTTACTACAAAAAGGTCGATAAGGACTAACGTCTGACCATTCAACTTGTTTTTGACAAGTCGGACAATTTACAAAAGTGTGTGTTTGATTACTCATTTCAGTTTCTTCAAAAATAGACTTTACCATAACTAACAACAAGCTAGTTCAAATTCAATCGAATCATGTGTTGTGTTTTCGCAAGTTTCAAGGGGTAAAAAACGGATACTATACCGTGACATATGCCCCGATACTTGAGGATAAACATTTTTATCTAATGAAACACGAACACGAATTAAGTTAATTTCTCCGTTAGTTTCTTGAAAAAAATTGTTACTACAATGATATTTTTTAAACTCGCCCAGCTGTCTTATAAGTTGCATACAAGAAGATAATGCCTCATCTAATAAAGACAACTGTTGCAGCCAATTTCTTACCTGAAGGTTTCGTGTTTCTTGAGACAGTTTCAACCATAAATAAAAGAAAGGCAGATCAAAACTACAACACCCACCCGGAATGGTTAAACGTTGCCTTATTGACGTAATAAAACGGTCGTCTTTTAATGACTGCCCTAAACGAGCGGTTGCATTAAATTTGACTAAAAACGAATCGAATCGGAGGATTAAATCACTGATTAGATCCTTATCAACACCATCAATATTCATCCATGAAATCAGTTTTTGTTTTTGTGATTCAATTTCTTTAATGAGTTCCCCTCTGACATCACTACGTTCTATTATCTCAAGAAGTTCAGATAAGGCATGGAAAAAGAGCAGCGCATTATTTTCATTCAAATGACAATGCGTATTAATTTGTTTTAATAAAAATTCTAATCGTAACCAAGTACGCATTTTTTCATTTAAAGGATGTTCAAAAATAATATTATTCATACTTATCCATTCTTAATTTTTGAATTTTTTAAATATTGTTGATGTAATTTACAAACTTGCTGTTTTAATGAATCTAAATCATCATTGTTAATAATAATATCATCAGCATACGACAAACGTTTGCCAGAACAAACCTGTGAAAATATCATTTTTCGGGCTAATGACTCAACAATATGATCACGATTCATAAGACGTTCTAATTGCAATGATTCAGGTATATCTATCATTAATACGCGATCAGCAAAATGATGTAAATTATTTTCAACAAGTAATGGTACCACCCAAATGACATAATCAGCAGTTTGCTTTTCAATTTGAGCTTGGGTTTCTTGCTGTATAATCGGATGTAATAAACTGTTCAACCAAAGACGTTCATGGTCATTATTAAAAATAATTTCTCTTAATTGACGACGATCCAATTCACCGTTAGGTAAGACAATTTCTTGACTAAAATGTTTAACAATTTGAGAAAATGCTAAGGTGCCACTTTTTACAATTTGGCGAGCAATAATATCAGCATCAATAATTGGAACCCCTAAATCAGCAAATAGATGTGCAATGGTACTTTTACCACTGGCAATTCCACCACTGAGTGCAACAACATAAGGCATGAGACAATTCCAATCAAAAAAACAATTTTGCGTAGTATATCATACTACTGACTTTCATTATATAACCTTAATCTCTGAAACAAAACAAGGAAAACACATCGTAAAACAGTCCAATCCAATATACAAAATTAAACGCACAATCATTTTTTATAACATTATGAATATATTTAAACTATTATCATTTATTGTTGATATACAGGTTAAAATTCAACCTCCGTTATTTTGTAACAAAAGTCAGATAACATTCACCTTAATAAACACAATTAAACCTTGTTGAGCAGAAATAAAATAAAAATCAATGAAAGAAAGGGTTGGCATTATTAACTTAGCTGTATATAATCACATATATCTGTATAAATAAACAGGAAAATCGAATGAGACCATTAACTGAACGCCAACAGCAAATTTATGATTTAATCAAAGATAATATTCAGACTACCGGAATGCCACCAACACGAGCAGAAATAGCTAAAATATTAGGTTTTCGTTCAGCTAATGCAGCAGAAGAGCATTTAAAAGCTTTAGCCAAAAAAGGCGCTATTGAAATGATTGCCGGCTCATCAAGAGGTATCCGCCTGTTACTTGAAAATCATGAAAAAAATGAAGCGGAAGGTCTACCGCTTATTGGTCAAGTAGCAGCCGGTTCACCGATTCTTGCTCAAGAACATATTGAAAGTTATTATCAAGTGGATCCCAATTTATTTAAACCCAATGCCGATTTTTTATTACGTGTACAGGGAATGTCAATGAAAGATATCGGTATATTGGATGGTGATCTACTGGCGGTGCATAAAACTCAGGATGTTAAAAATGGACAAGTTATTGTGGCACGCATTGAAGATGAAGTGACAGTTAAACGCTTATCTCGTCAAGGTCGATATGTACATTTGATTGCCGAAAATAGTGAATTTTCTCCGATTTTGGTTGATCTTGAACAACAAAATTTTGCTATTGAAGGCATAGCTGTGGGTATCATTCGCAATGGATCATGGTTGTAACTTAGTATAAAATAGTCACAAATTATAGCTAATTCAGGAGAAAATGGTATGTGGCTATTTTGGTTATTTGAAGCGTTAGGATTTGTTGCCGTTATTATCCTCATTTTTGTTTATTGCCGTTTTCGTAAACAAGGATTTTGGTCGTTTCTTTGGCGGCGTTTAAAATGGGTGGCTATTGCTATTCTTGTGGTTTGGCTTGCTATTGCAATATTGTGTCGAAATCACTTATTTAGTGCGGTTCACTGTTATTTTCGTGGTGAAAGTATGCATGCCAACACCAAATACTCAATCTATTTAAGTGAATGCCAAGTTGAAACGCCAAGTGGTAGTTACGTGCCAATCGAACGATCCCGAGCGATACCGGGTTCAAATGACCACCATAATGAAGATAATACTATTGATTATTACCATTAATATTCAATTTAACTAAAAATTCAGATAAAAAAATAAGGTAATTTCGGTGAAAATTACCTTATTTTTATTTCAGTTATGTGATTTTACATTCTGTTTTAACAAACCTTATTAACATCAAAATTATTTAGTCATTTCACTTAACAAAGAATGTTGTAAACTTGAAGCATTGTCAAAATCCGTCAACTCATTACCATTAATAGCTTGTGGTACTTTGGAACCTTCTAATGGTTTACCCAGTACCTGCGACGCTAGTACTAAACCTTTATGCTCCATAACAGAATGGGTATAAAAGTTAATCAAATCTTGTTGGGTAATTTTTTTCAATTGATTGATTTTTTTCTCACGTGAATCAAATTTAAAGCGTGATAAACGATAATCTGACAGATAAAGATTTAATTCTTCCTCTAGAGTTTGTGGCGGCATTGTCAATTCATTGAGCACGCCTTTTTTATATTGCTCAACATCTTGATCGGATAATTCTTTCAATTTACTTAACATGCTAGGATAAAAATCTTGATAGCGTTTAAGTAAATAATCAGGATCATACTGATTACTTTGAATTAAAAATCCTAATCCTGACGACTCACCTATGGTAAACGGAATGGTAAACACGGCATAACCAAGCTGCTCGTTACTGCGCAACTGCTCATAAAAAGAAGGTTCAATCATTTTGGTTAGCGTATAACTTAAAACTTGTCCCTCGATTTCACTATAATTCGCTGGAATATATCCAATCATTAAAGCATTGTCGCTCGAAGTTGCATGTTGCGTAATTTTTGCTGTCTGTGTCGATGTTATTTTTATCGTTGGTTTTGGTTCAAACTCGATATTCGCATCCAACGTTTTTTGTATTTCCTGATAAAGTTTGAGTGAATTATCGTTCGATATATTCCCTAAACTGATCATATAAGGAACGGATTTCGACAGTAACTTATCTCGATAAGCCAATACATCATTCACACTGATATCCACTGTTATTCGGCGTTTATCACTGCGTTCGAAGTAAGGAATATAAGATAAAGCTTTAACTGGTTGCATCGATAATAAATAACTATTAGCATGATCGGCGGCATCAAGTTTTTGAAGATACCAGGATTTCGCTAATGCTAAACTTTGCTCATCAATATTAACATTTCGATAGCTATTTAAGACAGCGGTTATCATATCTGGCAGATGTTGATTAAAGCCTGTTGCAGTGATCATTAGTCCATTATCACCCGAACATGATAAAGACATACCTGCGACACCAGCCTGAAATTCTAACTGCGCTAAATTTCGACTGACAATATAGTCAAGTAAGTAAAAAATGACCTGTGATTTTACATCTTTAAATGCCTCGTTATTGCGCAATGAAACCACTATGGCAGCTTTCGGATCTTGTTTAAAATATTGACTAGCTAAATGAATATGATTTCCCCGTTTGTTAAACTCAACGGCTGGTAATGGAGTTTCACTTTGCTTTACAATCGAAAAGTCATCGGGGATATAAGGATTGAGCGCTGGTAAGGTAAACGAGAAATCTTTACCTAACGCTGTCCAATTTAATTTTTCTTCTTTAGTAATGTTATCAATTTTGTAAGGCGCTTCAACAAAATAAGCGGTTTTATTGGTTGCTTGATTCGGTGAAATCGTCCATATCCGGGCATTATCGGCAGTTAAACTTTTTAGTCGGGCGATAATTGCAGACTTATCAAAATGCGTTGCAATATAATCTGAATTAAGAACATTTTGAATTGGATATAGCAACATCTGATCCGATAACCATTCAACATAGGACATATCCCGTTCAATATCTTGATATTTAAATCCTAAATCTAAGACTTTCTTAAACTCCTCATAATAAGCTTCGGTTACACCTTCTTTTTGAATTAACTGCAAATAATTAAAAATAGCGCCAATAACTTTATCTTTCTGGCTAAGCCCTGCATCGGTTAAACTGACATTAATACTAAAAATACCACTATTGCCATATCGATTAGGTGAAATCGAGGAGGATATACTTTCGATTAATCCTTGTTTTTGAAGTTGGTCAGATAATGTATTTTGGCTACTGTTACTAATTAAATAAGTGATATATTCATCACTTTTATCGGCAAATTTAGCTAAATTGTTTTCAATGGGAAATTGCAATAACAACAACTTTTTAGGTTGTGCAGGAAT
This sequence comes from Gilliamella sp. CG25, assembly GCF_046635705.1. Taxonomy (NCBI): domain Bacteria; kingdom Pseudomonadati; phylum Pseudomonadota; class Gammaproteobacteria; order Orbales; family Orbaceae; genus Gilliamella; species Gilliamella sp. CG25. Next base: position 54,781 of record NZ_JBIDFJ010000007.1, read on the forward strand.
CATATAAATTTGTTTACCTAACGTATCCGACGTCATTGCCTGCTTATCAATTTTTGGCGCAATAGTATGGCGATTGGGAATCTTTCCATAGGTATCTTCGGCTAATTTTGCCAATTTATTTATCGATTGATTACTGTAAATGACCCCGACCATAATATTGGCAGAATAATAATCGTGATGAAAATTGACTAAGGCATCTTGTAGTTTACTGTCTGGCTTATCACTTAATGTTTCTAAGTTACCCCCTGAAAATTGTGATGCAGGATGTTCGGGATTAATGGTTTCAGCATTAACTTGTTCAATTCTAAAACCATCATTGGATCGTGCCATAGTCAATTCGGCATTAACGGCATTGCGTTCTTTATCGGCAAATTTAGGATCTAAGATAGGCTCGGCAATGGCATCAGCTAAATAATCCAATGCTTTATCAAAAGCACTATTTTCAACTTCAAAATAAAATGCGGTACGATGTGCGGCAGTACTTGCATTATAACTGCCGGTGTGACGGCTTAAAAATTTAGAAAAACTTGCTGGTTTAGGATACTTTTTTGAGCCCATAAGTACCATGTGCTCAGTATAATGCGCTAAGCCTTGCTGTGCTTTTGGATCTTGCAATGAACCAACCGGTAGTGCTAGTGAGCCAAGCGATTTGACTGCATTGGGATCAGACACCAGTAACACCTGCATTTTGTTTGGTAACTCAATCACTTCATATTGACGTTTATCTCGTTCACTTTGTTGTACCTTTTCCAATAATACAGGGTGAACAAGCTTATTATCAATTGCGCTAGAAGAGTTGGAAATAATGAATCCTAACGCAGTAAAAATAATCAATTTAATTTTCATCTTATTCATATAATTTTCCCATTTAAAAAACTATTATAGTCTTAATTCAACAATTAAGGGCAAAAAAACATAAATAAACAATAGCTATCAAACTAAACAAAACTACACCAAATATTTCTATTCTTTGTTATATGTATTTTATATAATCCACGCGTTTGGATAACCTAAACCATGTAATTAAAATTACATCATCCTGTGATATTACCTAAGATTTCTATTTTTTGCTGATTCAGAACAACTCATTGATTAATTTACATAATTTCAATAGTGCTTTGATTCATACACAAATAAAAATAAAAACATAGATTTTGAAATATATTGAATTAAGGTGGTTTTATGTCTTATAAGTTAGTCTTAATGCTAAGTTTTTTTGCCTACAGTTCTACTATATTAGCAAACCCAATTTATGGAAATAACGCAATCAAAGCAGAACAATTATTAAATGAAAGCATTGAAGCAAAAAAAATGCAAAATTTTAATCTCGCTGCGCAAAAATTAGAATCTGCGCTTGTACTATCACCAACTAATTCAGACATACTTGTCCAACTTGGATTTAACTATTATGCACTGAAAAACTTAGATCAAGCAAAACAAGCGTTTCAAAAGGCTTTAGTCTTAGCCCCCAATTATGTCGATGCCCAATACGGATTGGTCAGCGTTGTGTTATCACAAAATATTGATAATCCAAGTGAAGCTGAATTACTACTCAATCACTATTTAACGCAATCACCCAATGATACCCAATTGTTAACATTAAAAAAAACAATCACTGACATCAAAAAATCGATTCATTACTGGACACTCAATGTTGCTGGTACTCATAGTCATTTAACAAAATCTTATGCTGACTGGAACGAAATGGAGTTTGCGCTATCTTACAAACTATCTAAAACAAGTACGATTACAGGTCATGTTGCTCAATCTCATCGTTTTAATATGAATGATCAAAGAATTGGTACAACATTTTGGCATACGCTAAATGATCGTGCTTACGGCTACTTATCAGGCTTTACCGCGACGTCGAAAAAATTCTTTGCACGTTATACTTTAGCAAGTGGTGCTGACTATGTATTATTATCATCAACAAATAAATATTTTAATTCCCTTCATATCACATTGGATTTAAAGTTCGACCACTACAACGACGGAAATATCAAAAGTATTACGCCAGGGATTGAGCAATACTTCTTGAATGACCGATTATCAATTGCCGGTAAGTGGTACAATACTTATGATCAGGATAATAATCATACCAACGGTTTTCTAATTAAGCTAACCGCAACACCAATCGAAAAATTGCATCTATTTATCGGTTACTCAAATGCTCAAGAAACATCAGATCGTTCTAACCGCTATAATCATTCATTAATCAAGGCGAAAGCACATTTCGTGGGTCTAACGTATGATGTTTCTGACAGATTAAGTCTTCAATTTAACTACACTGCTGAAGGTCGAAAAGACACCAACCGCAACCGTAATTTGTACAACAAGAAAACATTAGGATGTGGTATAAAATGGACATTTTAATACGGTATATGAATATTTACAATGTCAGTATGATTTTTGCTGGTCTGATAATTGTTTTTATCACGTCAATAATTTATCTTGACCGAAGATATCATCGGAAAAGATTTAATGATTTAAAACTAAAATTAATCGATTTGATTGCACAAAAAAGTAAAGTAAACGCCTTTTATGCAAGCAAAATATCGAAATATGCATTAAATTCCGTTGACTTAATTGCCGCTTTTTTTGCTGAAAAACAGTTCAATGAGCTTGAACCGGTATTACCGCTGTTTGAAAATGAAGTATTTCAAAAAAAATTGCGCACTTTATTAAAAAAAGGAACGACGAAAGAACGCATTGATGCCGCAAACATGTTGTCTTACTACCCTTCCACACAAACCATTGCGGCGTTGAAACATGCTTGTAAAAACCATAACCAAGAAGTTGCTGTTGCAGCAGCGCTGAGTTTAGCAATCAGTAATCCTAACGTGACTCTTGCTGAACTCATAATCTTATTGTCTAATTCAATATCGCAAAATGGTCTATTTTGTTTTTTACGATTAGTTCCATCCTATAAGCTTTTAGAGTTTGAAACCGAACTAGCAAATCAACAATTTAGCAAAATTGTTGATAATCTACCTAATATCTTAACCCAAATTTCTATAAATTATATCACGCCTTACGCTATGTTAGCCAAAGAAGATAGACGCGATTATATGCGGGCGTTTTATGAATCGTTAATCGATTTACAAAATAGTTCTTCCGGTATTATTCACAGCTGTTATCTACTTAATTTTATTAATGAATTCTGCTATCAAGAAAAGATATGTAGTATTGAAGAATTGATAACAGAATATTTTGATTTTACGACTAAGCGATTTGTCCATATCCTCGATAAAAACAACAATATTTTCAAAATTAAACACGGGTAAACTTTATGAACAATGATTTATACTATGCAATCAAGCTTTGCATGGAAGTGCTGGTTATTCTCATAATGATTGTCGGACTTTTACAAGTGCTCATCTATTTTTTGCAACTTATCATTTCTGTTTATGTACTAATTAAAGCGCGAGATAACGATAAAAAAATTCAGAATATTAAAAAGAATGAAGGTATTTTACCGGCTATCTCTATTATTATGCCTGCCTATAATGAAAGCGTTACCATTATCGATAGTATTGAATCGATGCTCGCAACGGAATACCCTAATGTTGATATTATTGTGATTAACGATGGCTCAACCGACAATACTTTTCAATTAATTTATGACCATTTTCGATTACAAGAAACCGCCCATCATTTAAATAATGTGGAACAAAATCACCTATCTCATGCCAAAATAAGAGGGGTTTATATCTCTCAAAAAGATAGCCGTCTTCGCGTGATAGATAAAGTCAATGGAGGCAAAGCCGATGCACATAATGCGGCAATCAATTTAAGTCAAGCCCCTATCGTTTGTCTCATTGATGCTGATTCCATTTTAGAACCCGATGCATTAACTAAAGCGGTTATTCCTTTTATTTACAGTCCTAAAACTATTGCCGTGGGTGGAACCGTTCGAGTTGCAAACAGTTGTTTGATTAATAAAGGGGTGGTAACAAAAATAAAACTATCAAGAAAATACATTGTTCAATTACAAGCATTGGAATATATGCGTTCATTTTTAATGGCTAAAGTGGCCTGGAATCATATTAAAATATTACCGATTATATCAGGCGCATTTGGCTTGTTCCGTCGAGATTTAGCCATAAAAATTGGTGGATTTTCGGCTGACTCGGTTGGTGAAGATTTTGACTTTACGGTAAAATTACATAAACTAATCTATGATACCAAAGCCAATTATAAAATAGAATATGTCCCAACTGCGGTATGCTGGACTCAAGTACCCGAAAAATGGAAAGTATTAAAGAATCAACGAATACGTTGGCATATTGGTGCATTGCAAACTTATTTGCATTTTCGGGAGTTTACTTTTAAGTTAAAATATAAAAGATTAAGTTTTATTCTTTTACCTTTTTCGATTTTAACCGATATTTTAGGGCCGATTGCTGAATTATTAGGTTATGTATTATTACCCCTTTTTTGTTATTTTGATGTGGTCGATGGTAATTTAATTTTATCCTATTTTTTACTTGTTATTAGTTACAATATTTTAATCACCTCGACTGCCATTGCCATTGACGGCCTCTTGCTAAGAGGATTAGATAAAATCAGATATTTTGTATCACTACTTTTTATTTCGCTAATTGATAATTTTGGCTATCGACAAATCTGTTTATATTGGAAATTTAAAGGTTTCTTCCGTTTGAAAAAAGGTAAATTATCTTGGGGAAAAATGGAGAGAGTTAAATTTGATAAATAACATTAAACGACTATCAAGCAATGTACTATTTATTCTAATTACTGTCCTGCCTGCGGCTTTTGCGGGTAATGTGTCGATGTTGAACAACCTTAAAAACACCGAAACGAGCCAATACGATACGGCATTGCAACATGATTTGTCGAATCCTAATAGCGATTCTGTTTTAAGTGCCGTGGTAAATACAACGCAAATTATTGAGCAGGTAGCAATGAGTGATCCGGTTCCATTTATGATTGATCAAAATCAACCCTTATCACTTGATACATCCGCTCAACCTGATAGTTCAAATGTTCCAAAACTGGACATTGAACAATCAACACATTCAAATACACTGGTTAATAACTTAACTTATACGGAAAAAAACCGCAATCTTGCTATGTGGAATTGGAAAGCAACCACATGGAATAATTCACCTAACCAATTTATCACAAAGATAAAATCAAAAGGGATCAATCAGATTTATTTACAATTATTTATTGAAAACCAGCAAATTGAATATGAAGAACAGCTAATAAATCTTTTAGACATCGCATTTCAAAATGGTATTGAGATCATTGCTGTTGAAGGAGCAGCAGAAATGATACTTGAAAGTGGTTTACAAAATGCGATTGAACGTAATCAAATAATTAAGCAATTCTGTCAGCGACGTATAAATAAACCTTGTCTTGCTGGAATTCAATATGATATAGAACCCTATTTATTAAGTGATTATGACCAAAATAAAGATCTGATTTGGCAACAATGGGCGCAAGCGATAAAAAAATTGAGTGAAAGTTGGGGAGGAAAAATTGAGATTGTAGTCCCATTTTGGTTAAAAGATATTAATCAAAGCAAGCAAATTATCCAGTATATTGAACCTTATTCCTTAAAATATATTATCATGGTTTATCGTACTGATTATGAACTGATTTATGATATCAGTGCTAAATGGTTATCATGGGGAGATGAAAATCTTCATAAAATCGTCATTGCCCTTGAAAATGGTATACTCAGTGAAGAATTCGAAAAATATTACTCCTATGACCAAACAAATAGTGAAATCGAAGAAGGGTCAAATGATGAGAATTCTGATGTTAATTCAACTGATCATATAGTGGACTTCACAGAAATTAGCTTTGAAGGTAAAGAAGATGAGCTATTTGGCATGATTAATGCCTTGACTGAAGTATTTTCAAACTGGAGTTCTTTCGATGGTTTTGCTATTAATGGGCTTGATGTTGAAGAAGATTAAATAAGAGCTAGTCACCTAGCTCTTCTTAATTGGCATTATCGGTTATACCAAAAACGGATAAATGAAGTTTACATTAATGCTCACGTGTTTTTCTAAATTCAACATCCGGATAACGTTCCTGTGTTAAATTCAAATTCACCATACTTGGTGCAATGTAAGAAAGATTATCGCCACCATCCAGCGCTAAATTTTGTTCACATTTACGTTTAAATTCTTCCAATTTTTTCACATCACTACATTCTACCCAACGGGCGGTTGTGACGTTCACCGGTTCATAAATGGCTTCTACATTATATTCGGATTTTAAGCGCGCAACCACAACATCAAATTGCAGAACGCCAACCGCTCCGACAATCAAATCATTGTTGGATAAGGGTCTAAATACCTGTACAGCCCCCTCTTCTGACAACTGCACCAATCCTTTTAATAGCTGTTTTTGTTTAAGCGGATCTTTTAATCGTATCCGTCGGAACAATTCAGGCGCAAAATTAGGGATACCAACAAATTTGAAATCTTCCCCCTGCGTAAACGTATCACCGATTTGAATCGTACCATGATTGTGCAATCCAATAATATCGCCTGCATAAGCTTCTTCGACATGTTCACGATCACCTGCCATAAATGTCAAGGCATCAGAAATATTCACATCTTTGGCAATCCTCACATGGCGTAACTTCATGCCCTTTTCATACTTCCCTGACACGATACGCATAAAAGCAACTCGGTCACGATGTTTTGGATCCATATTGGCTTGAATTTTAAAGACAAAGCCACTAAATTTTTCTTCTGAGGATTTCACTTCTCGCTTATCCGTTTGACGAGGTTGTGGTGTTGGCGCCCAAGCAGTTAAGCCATCAAGCATATGATCGACACCAAAATTACCTAACGCTGTACCAAAAAAGACAGGGGTTAAATCACCAGATAAAAAAGCATCCAAATCAAACTCATTTGATGCACCTTGAACCAGTTCCAGCTCTTCCCGCAATTGCAGAGCTAAATCCTCGCCCACCGCTGTATCTAATTCGGGGTTATTTAACCCTTTAATAATACGTACATCCTGAATAGTGTGACCTTTACCTGATTGATAAAGATAGGTTTCATCTTTTTTCAGATGATACACGCCTTTAAATAACTTACCACAACCAATCGGCCAAGTGATCGGTGCACATAGGATATTAAGCTCGTTTTCAACTTCGTCAAGCAGCTCCATTGGATCACGAATATCACGGTCTAACTTATTCATAAAGGTTAAAATTGGGGTATTACGTAACCGTGTCACTTCCATTAATTTACGAGTACGATCTTCCACCCCTTTAGCCGCATCAATGACCATTAAACAGCTATCCACTGCTGTCAATGTGCGATAGGTATCTTCCGAAAAGTCTTCATGCCCGGGGGTATCAAGTAAATTGACTAAACAATCATTATATGGAAATTGCATCACAGAAGTTGTGATAGAAATACCACGTTGTTTTTCCATCTCCATCCAGTCAGATTTTGCATGTTGCGCATTGGCTCCACGCCCTTTTACCGTTCCGGCAGTTTGAATTGCGTGACCGAATAACAAAACCTTTTCGGTAATCGTGGTTTTACCGGCATCAGGGTGCGAAATGATAGCAAAAGTGCGACGAGCATTAACTTCGTCTAAATAAGCTTGTTCTGTCATAAAATTAACGTTCATTAACCTGTACAAAAATAATCGAGCATTTTAACAGGTATCGCTATGCATTGCCATGAATGTATTACCTGTGATTTCCCTTATTTAATTATCTCTGCATAATATCTTCACTAGCCTAGCCAATTTGTACATTTACAGTATAAAATAGCGCTGAACTACGCAAAAGTTTTATCAAAACGGAACTTTCTATGAATATTCGTGATTTGAAATTATTTTTACATTTATGTGAGACGTGTCATTTTGGTATGACAGCTAATGCTATGCATGTTAGCCCATCGACTTTATCACGGCAAATCCAACGCATGGAAGACTATTTTGGTCATCCGCTTTTTATACGTGATAATCGGCAAGTTCAAATCACCCAAGTTGGCGAAAAGGTCAAACGTTTTGCACTCCAAGTTATTAGTCAACATCAGCAATTAAAACAAGAGTTAGAATTATCCAATCAACAGCTCATTGGTGAATTAAGACTTTTTTGTTCAGTGACAGCCGCTTACAGCCATTTACCCGACATTTTAGACCAGTTTCGTATACATTACCCACTGATTGAAATTAAATTATCAACTGGCGATGCGGCAGATGCCGTTGAAAAAGTCCAGTCTAACGAGGCGGATCTCGCTATCGCAGGCAAACCGAAACAATTGCCTGCTGGTGTTGAATTTTTAAAATTTGGTGAAATTGAAATGGTTTTGTTAATACCCAAACTTAATAGCACCTTTAGTGATAAACTTCATCAAAAAAAGCCCGATTGGCATAATATCCCTTTCATTTTACCTGAGCATGGCCCAAGCCGACAACGTATTGATCTTTGGTTTAAGCAACAGAAAATTACCAGCCCTAAAATTTATGCCACCGTTGCCGGACATGAAGCCATTGTTTCAATGGTGGCATTAGGCTGCGGTGTTGCCTTATTACCGAAAGTTGTGATGGAAAACAGTCCCGAAAGAATAAGAGAGCGTATTACTGAATGGTCAACCAACTTAATGCAACCTTTTGACATAGGAATGTGTGTCCAAAAAAGGCGATTATCCGAAAAAATTATCGCGGCATTTTGGAACCTATCCAATCTAAATCATACCAAAAATTAGAAAATAATTTATAATGGATTTGTCATTCAAAAACTAACATTAACAGGATTGTTAATGTTTTTGATTGCAATGAATGATACGCAACTATTTAACAGTCTGACTATCAAAAAGGAATATTTGAAATGCAATTGCACAACTTTCACGTTAAAACATTATTATCATTATTACTTTTTAGCTCCACGCTTATTCCAATTTCCTTGCACGCTCAACAAGATATTCAGACCAATTCTTCTCAAAATTACTCAATCTCAGCTCCCGACTGGCTACTTACCGAAGAAGCCGTTTATTACGATGGTGACAGTGATGACCTCGTTACGGCAGGGTTAGGATTTACTACCTTATCCACGTCAATTTATACCCCACATTTCAGTGATCCGACTCAGCCAACCATTCAAGAGCTACGGCAAGCAAAACTCAATCGTTTTATCAATATCAATAATGGTGAAGGCTCCTTATTTGGATTTAGACGCCAGGAATTAAGTCCCCTTTTTGATGGCAAAATTCCGGGATTTGAAATTTTAGCAACACTAAAATTAGAACAAGAAAAGGTGGGCATGTTACTGCAAATCCCGCTTGATTTTGATAAAAATAAACCATGTATTGTTGCAGTGCCTGCGACGGATTCAGACGGGTTATATAATGCAAAAGATGTGCAAATTCGTGGTTTATGGGGACTTCGGCACAATTGTGCGGTTGTTTATAATGATAAAGGTTTAGGCAATGGTATTTATGATATTGAGCATAAGCGTGGTTATGCCATAAATGGGCATACTCAATCTACTAATTTATTATTCGAACCCACTATTTTCAATAGAGATAGATTTATTAAAAAATATCCAAATCGCTATGCAATAAAACAACTCCATTCACGATTAAATTCTGAAGAAAGATGGGGCGAATTTGTATTAAAATCCATTGAATTTGCTTTTTATGCCCTTAATACACAATTCCCTTCTGATTCTAAGTTTCATTTTAATAAGGATAACACAATAGTTTTAGTTTATGGTGCAAGTGATGGTGGCGGTGCAGCATTAAAAGCAGGTGAACTTGATACTGACAATGTCATTAAAGGTATCGTTGCGGTTAATCCACAAATTCAACCCAATGTTGAAAATAGCACCGTTTCCATTCAATATAATAAAAGTGCTCCTCAAAAAATCGATTATAAATCAATTGCTGATTACAGTAGTTATGCGTCCCTGTATATTCCTTGTGCTATACCTGCTATTGTAGCTAAGCACAAAACGATCACTATTCCGTTTGCCGACAAATACCTTTATTCGCAAAACCGTTGTGATGCGCTAAAAAAAGAAAACTTATTAACAAAAGGTACCCCTGAAGAAGCACTTGAAAAATTACATAGCTATGGTTGGACGCCATCAATGGATATCCAACTCCCTTATTTTTATTATAAAGAAACAATTGGATTGCCTTATCAATATATCAGTGCCTATGGTCATTTTGATGTCACCGATAGAATGTGTGGCTACTCGGTCGCAAGTACGCAACAAAATCCGATAAATTATCAAGGTAAAGTTGCGAGTTTACACGAAGTGACATTTCAACAGCTATGGTCTTTTGCAACGGGTCATTTACCGATATGGTTAACGGATGATTCAACGGCTTTAGCACTGGTTAATAATGAAGATGCCTATTCACCAAGAAGCGATTTCTTTTCGGGTTCAGATAACAAAAAAGCCATTGACTATAATGCTAAGGGCGCCATATGTTTATATAAAAAATTAACGCATCCTCGAGTTAAATTTGGCATTAATCAAGTGAGTGCATCAGCAAATTTACATGGCACAAAAACCCTTATCGTTCATGCTCGTCATAACGTTAAACAGCTACCTGATTATACTGCACGTGCTTATGTCGCATTAAATAGCCAAGTAGAAGGTAACGCCTCGCAACTGCGCTATTATGAGATTGAAAACACCAGCTACTTGGATGGCACTTATCCATTTGATAATTCGCTCTTACCAATTGATTATTATGGGGAAGATGCCATGGAATGGTTATGGTTTCATTTAACGAATCATGCCTCTTTACCTGAAAGCCAAGTTGTTCGTGCAAAAGCCAGAGGTGGTAAAATAGGTTTTGCTCCACAATTGACCGAAAATACGCTTGTCCCTATTTCGCAAACACCAAACCAAAAGGATTTAATCACGACTGAAAACGGGAAAATTATATTACCCAATTAGTATCTACGGTAATTAGCAATCCGCTTAGGACACATCCAAGTTATTAATTCACATTTGTTAAGTCTAATTTTACATTAATAACAGGTAGTCCTAGCGGGGATGATAACTAAATAGGATCAGCTATTATTAAACGACACATTTTAGGATACAAAATAAAAAACAGCGCTTCGAATTCTTTGTAGTGCTGCTTAATATCATAAATAGTCTCTTTTAATAACCATAGCTTTGGTCGTCGGGTGGCCATACCATTAAGCACTTTTCCAACAAATTCAAGATTTGCGTAATTTTCTAACCATTTGCCTTGCCACATTGACTGCATAAAATGCTGATAATGTTCAGGATAGAGATGAATAAAGGGCTGAATTTGTTGTCTGGTGTATTGGTCAAATTCAGACACTGATTGCCCCATGCCATAATCAGTCCAATGTTTAGATAAAAAATGATCCCATACAATATCAAGTGCAATCGGTGCGACACGTTGATGCGGTTTGATAAAGTGTGTTTTGGCTTGTTTCACTTCAGTCAAACCATCGACCATGCTATCAATTTTACGATGTAACATGATACCGTCGGCTATCGTTTGCGGATAAACAAGATAAGGATCCCCTTTAACAAAATCAGCCACACTATTGCCAATTAAGGAGCTATTAGCTAAAGTGGCAAGATGTAAATGAGCTAGAATGTTCATCTTAATTACACGTTACTATTCACGATGTTTAAACTCCCCTTCAGCAAAACCATGTCGCCAATAACTAATAATTTGAAATGCATCGGGGGGTAAATGAGGATAATTATCTTTAAGCGTATGTCGAATTTGCTGGGCTAAATCCCGCTCCATTCCACCCCAAATAAGTAAATTATCACTATGGACAATATTCGCTTTTTTTATTGTTTCAACAAGTTGATTTGGCTGATTAACATCTTGTATCAGCCAGTTAACATGAGTATTTAGACTATTCGGTAAAGCCATAATATCTGTTGGGTGATTGACTTCGATAAACGCTTGAACATTAACATTGTTAGGTAGGTGTTCAAGCGTATAACAAATGGCAGGTACAGCTGTTATATCACCAATCAACACCAAACTTTGCTGATTAAACATAAGTTTTGCCGCTGTGCCGACTAAACCTATCTGATCATTGACTTTAGCCTGCTGAGCCCAAACTGAAGCTAATCCCTCTTGATGAATGGCAAAATCAATCGTTAATTGCTGTGCCGTTTCATCATAATGACGAATACTATAACTTCGAGCCAATTGACGAATCTTGTCATTTATCAGAATTTTATTATTGTCGTCTAATTGTGGAAAAATTATCGTTCCCGTTGAAGGATCAGCAAACAATAATTTTAAATGAGGACAAATCCATAAAGGATTAACCGTCAGCTGTTTATCACAACTAAAGTTAATTCGAATAAAACTATGCGATAACCTTTCAATTCTCAATACTGTTAAAAGTGCGTTAACAATAGATGTTTGTTTTTTTCCTGTCATTATGGCTAACCTAATATTTCATTTTTAACTATCATACAGCAAAACTTAAATTTTTAGGGTATCTTTTCAATTAATGTTCAGAAACACAGACAAACACACTCCACACAATTAGGCGGAATGTGATAACAAATGATGACAGTTTTTAAATTAATAAGTTAGTGAACCAAACGCATTACGCCAATCTTGTTCAAATTTTACTATCGCTGCATCTACAGCTGGATCGGAGATAAATAGTTCAGCTACATCCACCGGTAAGGTAATAGATTGACATCCGGCTAACAGACAATCTAATGCTTGCCTAGGTGTGCGAAAACTTGCCGCCAACACCATGGTTTGAGGACAATGTAACGCTAACAGTTTTTGTAATTCTTGCACGGTATCTTTACTGTTGCCGCCTTGGGCATCAATTCGATTGACATAAGGCGCAATATATTTAGCCCCGGCTAGCGCACCTAATAATCCCTGCCCTGCGCCATAAACAGCAGTACCTAAAGTAGGGATTCCTTGTTGTGTTAAAGCTCTAATCGCTTTCAGTCCTTCTGCATTAACAGGAATCTTAGTAACAATATTGGGTACGACTCTTCGAAGTTGTTCTGCCTCTTTTATCATGGATGATGCATCGCTTGAAAGTACCTGTGCAAACAGTAATTTATCGGCGCCTAATAAATCATGCAGTGTCGATAATAAGGTAAAGAGTGATTGACCGGATTTTGCCACAATGCTTGGATTGGTTGTGACGCCTTTAATCGGTAAAATGGGGGCTAGACGTTTAATGGCTTCAATATCGGCGGTATCTAAATATAACTCCATGGTTAACTCCTGCTGAATGTTCAAATCATTAATCACTGTATTGATACCATACTAGATAATATTAAACCGATAGCCTAGATGACAATCCTGCGATTTACTGGATATTTGTACGCTTGATAAGAAAATGTGAGTGAGATCACACTAAAAACATTATTAAGAATAACCCATTGATAAAATTGACGATTTACTTGATACTTTAAAATACTATTTGGCAGTATATAATCATGATTACGATACATAACTAGATTTATCTACGATATTATTTTATGAAGATAGCGATATGGCGATAACGATCAATGAAGTGCTAGCAAAATGCCTTAATCATCAACAAACGAATCAGATTTATTTTGCTAATTATGCTCAATCAGCACCACTACTTGCTGATCAAGTCAGTTTACCCAGAATAGAAATCATGATAGAGGGAAAACAATCCATACAATTGGCAGACTATCAGGGAAACATTATTGAAAAAACGTTATTTCCTAGCGATCTTTTATATATTACAGCACAAAGTTGGAGCAAGCCCGCTTATACAACCCCCTTCACCACATTAAGCATCCTGTATGATAAACAACAAATTAGCATAACTATCAACCAGTGGGACGGTCAAGCACTGACATCTTATGATCAAATTAATGTACCTAGGCGAGGAGCACGTATTGGGGCGTTTATCCTTCAAGCGCTAGCTGAACTAACTTGGCAGCATCAGCCTTGCGAGCGTGCTCCTACCGCTTATCATCTTATTCAAAGCTTATTAAGTCATACCTTCGACTTACTGAATGTTGATGTCGAAACCTCAACCAAAACAGCTAGCTTATTTGAGGCAATTCGGCAATATATTGATAGCCATTTTCGTGACGATATTACCCGAGATTTTCTCGCTAAAATGTTCTATATTTCACCCAATTATCTATCTCACCTATTCCAGCGAGAAGGTAAAATAGGTTTGAATGAATATCTTACCCATGTACGTCTGGAATATGCAAAAACTCGCCTTAGAGACTATGATTTAAATATCAAAGATATTGCCTTAGCATCAGGTTTCAAAGATAGTCACTATTTTTGTCGAATCTTCAGAAAAAAAACTGAACGTACCCCGACCGAATACCGTCGCCAATATCATAGTAAATTATTACCGATGACGGATAACAACAAAACTAGTTAACTAAATTAATGGTTGTGAAAAGTAATTTCATTTGATATAGTTTCAAATGAAACTATCTAAATAAGGTGATGTGATGGCAATCCCGATAGCAACCGTTGAAAAACTGATTGAAAAATTTAAAGCTCGTGGACTCTCTTCAAACTATGACGAGATTTTTTTAAGTCGCTTATTGCAATTTAGTACCGAAGCACTATTAGAAAATTTGAATCAAACCTACCGACATTATGAATTAGATGATAAATTATTTGCGGTTTTATTAGTGATTAACGCCTTTCACCCTGAAGGGGTAAAACCATCGCAAATCAGCGAATTAACCAATTTTACTCGCGTACAAATTACCCGTTTTGTTGATACACTGGTGGGAAATGACTTAGTCGCCCGCCAAGCTGATCCGCATGATCGTCGCTCACATTGCTTAATTTTAACCAAAAAAGGCATCAATTTTTTTCAATATGAAATACCGCCCATGGAAAAAAAAGTGGTTCAAGCTTGGCAAGTTATTACCCAAGAAGAACGTCAACAGTTACGCACAATCTTATCTAAACTTTTAAAACATCTTGCCGAGTAAACTAAATGAGAATATCCATGAAACAAAAAGGGCTTATCGCCCTGTTAATATTAATTATTATTGCAGTAATTTGGGCGATTTGGTTCATGTATAAAAGTCCTTCATCGCTGATTTTATATGGTAATGTGGATATCAGAACGGTAAACAGTAGCTTTCGTGTATCAGGACGCTTAATACAATTAAATCACGAAGAAGGAGATTCGATTAAACAAGGCGATCTATTGGCTAAACTGGATGCAAAACCTTATCAAATCGCTTTAAATAGAGCGAAAGCAAATCTGATGGTAAAGCAGGCGCAACTTGATTTAATGATAACCGGATATCGTAAAGAAGAAGTTGCCCAAGCAGCAGCACAAGTTTTACAGTATCAAGCAAGTTATGATTATGCTGAAAATAACTACCAACGCATGGTCAAATTGATGAAATCATCATCCATTTCTAAAGATCAACTTGAAAACAGTTTAACCTTACGTAATCAAGCTAACGCTAATTTACAAACAGCAAAGCAAAAACTTGATCAACTTAATAATGGTTACCGAAAAGAAGAAATTGAAGCTGCACAAGCCACCGTGCAAGCGGCTAAAGCCGAGTTAAACCAAGCGGAACTTAACTTATTGGATACCGAACTTTATGCACCAACCGACGGCACCATTTTAACTCGAGCAGTAGAATCAGGCACAATGTTAACCGCAGGAACCCCGATTTATGCTATATCTATAGATAGACCTGTCTGGATACGTGCTTATATTGACGAGGTCAATTTACATCAAGCCATTCCGGGTAGAACTGTCTATATTTATACCGATTCACAGCCAGATAAACCCTATATTGGACAGATTGGTTTTGTATCGCCTACGGCCGAATTTACACCTAAAACCGTCGAAACCCCTGTATTACGTACAGATTTAGTTTACCGTTTACGTATTCAAATACGTCAAACTGGTGACGGTCAAGCGGATGATATGTTGCGCCAAGGCATGCCGGTAACGATTAAATTTGCAGAATAATCGCTATGAGTAAACAAAATCGCCAGCAAATCAAACTCACTCATGTGACCAAAGTCTTTAAGCAAAAAAATCAGCAAGTCACTGTCGCACTAAAACCTTTATCGACAACAATTTTTGCACAGGGTGTGACAGGATTGGTTGGCCCTGACGGTGCAGGGAAAACAACACTATTGCGTATGCTGGCAGGCTTGCTTTCGCCAAGTGCAGGTCAAATTAATGTTGCGCAATATAATCCTACTGAAGATCGGGATCAATTGCGCGCAATTTTAGGCTATATGCCTCAAAAGTTTGGTCTTTACGAGGATTTGACGGTTAGTGAAAACCTTAATTTATTTGCTGATCTGCGACATATCAAACAAGAAGAACGTCAACAAATTTTTGCCAAACTCCTAAAATTCACCAATTTAACTAAATTTACCCAACGTTTGGCGGGCAAGTTATCGGGGGGAATGAAGCAAAAATTGGGGTTAGCATGTACTTTGCTTGGCGATCCACAAATATTATTACTTGATGAGCCTGGTGTTGGCGTGGATCCTATTTCACGCCAAGAACTTTGGCACATGGTTCATCAACTAGCCAAAGAAGGGATGTTAATTATCTGGAGCACCTCTTATCTTGATGAAGCCGAGCAATGTGAAACAATTTTACTGATGAATCAAGGTGAATTACTCTTTCAAGGTCAACCCTCATGTTTAACTGAACGTGTCAAAGATCGGGTTTACCTGCTCGCTTCGCCAATTTCACATCGTCGGTTATTACAAACGGCCTTAAAACTCCCTGAAGTCAGTGACGGTGTGATCGAAGGTGATCGTATTCGCTTAATACTCAAGCCGAATCACGCCATTGAACAAGTCATAGCAAAACTTGGGACAACTAACATCACTTATCAACCTACCTTAGGACGGTTTGAAGATGCGTTTATTGACCGATTAGGCGGAATAACTCAAAAAGAATCAATATTAACTAAAATTATGCCACAGGTTGCCGGTCTGCCAAACGATATTGTCATAGAAGCAAAAGATCTAACCCGAATTTTTGGTAATTTTATTGCAACGGATCATGTTAATTTTGCCATAAAGCGTGGTGAAATCTTTGGTTTATTAGGGCCCAATGGCGCAGGTAAATCGACAACATTTAAAATGATGTGTGGTTTATTACCGATTAGTGATGGGCAAGCGTTAGTATTGGGATTTGATCTCAAAAAAAGTGCAACTAAAGTACGTGAACGCATTGGCTATATGGCACAACGTTTTTCTTTATATGACAGATTAACTGTATTCCAAAATTTAAGCTTCTTTTCAGGCATCTACGGCTTAATGGGCAGTGAACAAACACTGCGCATGAATGAAATGATAACCGCATTTAATTTTGAGCCGATTTTAGACAAAACACCAGGATCACTCCCCTTAGGATTCAAACAGCGATTAGCTTTAGCCTGTGCGTTAATGCATAAACCCGATATTGTGTTTCTTGATGAACCGACATCTGGCGTCGATCCTATCACTCGTCGTGAGTTCTGGATCCATATCAACAGTTTAGTCGAAAAAGGGGTTACGGTCATGGTCACCACTCACTTTATGGACGAGGCAGAATATTGTGATCGCATTGCATTAATTAATGGTGGTAAGTTGATTGCTTTAGGCTCCCCCAACCAACTTAAGCAATCGGTCGCATGCAACGCCACCATGGAGCAAGCCTTTATTAAATTGGTGAACGACGCTAACTCAGGGGCAACAACATGATATTTTCACTCTCTCGAACATTAACATTGTGTAAAAAAGAGATGAAACAGATTATTCGTGACCCGAGCAGTTGGATCATGTCAATTATTATTCCATTAATATTACTCTTCTTATTTGGCTATGGTATCAGTTTAGATTCCAATAAAATCCGTGTTGGGGTATTAGTTGAACAAAAAAGTCAACCTGCGCATGATTTTGTCCAAGTGTTAAATGGTTCCCCCTATATTGAACCCATATATCTGGATAATCGTTCAGCATTATCGGCAAAATTAAATGCTGGCGAAATTCGAGGTATGCTTATCATTCCAGTTAATTTTGCTCAACAAGTGCAAAATAGGCAAGCAGCCATTCAGTTAATTACCGACGGAAGTGAACCGAATACCGCTAATTTTGTACAAGGCTATTTAACCGGTGTGTGGCAAATCTGGTTACAGCAGCGCAGTCAACAGCAATTAATGAATAGTCAACCAATGATTGACATGACTTCACACGTTTGGTTTAACTCCGCAGCAATCAGCAAAAATTTTATTTTGCCCGGTGCAATAACCATTATTATGACGATAATTGGCTCGATATTGACGTCGTTAGTCGTTGCTCGAGAATGGGAACGTGGCACAATGGAAGCATTGCTCTCTACCCCGATGACCAAGTTGGAGTTCTTATTATCTAAATTGATTCCCTATTACTTAATCGGTTTAATAGCCTTAATTATCTGTTTTATTGTCACCGTAGGCATTATGCATGTCCCTTTTCGTGGATCCTTTACGTTATTGTTACTACTCAGCAGTCTATTTTTATTGGTGATTTTGCAACTTGGCTTATTAATATCCACGCTTACGCGGAATCAATTTAATGCCGCAATGATAGCGTTAAATGCGGCCTATTTACCTGCGGTCATGCTGTCAGGTTTTGTATTTGAAATCAATAGTATGCCCGCTATCATTCAACTAGTTACCTATATCATTCCTGCACGTTACTACGTCAATATTCTACAAACTCTCTTTTTAGCGGGCGATATTTTTTCAGTCATGCTAATTAATGCAGGCTTTTTACTTATGTGTTTATTGCTGTTATTTGTGGTGATTTTCAAAAAAACTCGAATGCAATTAGATTAAGGTAAAGGAATAATACTATGTTAAAATTTTTCAACACTATCGCCTTTTACCGCACATTAACTCTAATCAAAAAGGAGTTAGCCCTACTTTGGCAAGACAAACAGACACGCATTATCTTAATCGTGCCAGTATTGTTACAAATTTTTATCTTTCCCTTTGCTGCAACCTTGAATGTCAATCATGCGACCATTGCCGTTTATCGCCCCACGATTGATGAACCAACAACGGAGTTAATCGATCGACTAGCCCATGCCAGCAGTTTTTCAAACGTATTGATATTAGATTCACAGCAAGCCATTACTGACACGATTAATCATCAAAAAGCCTTGGTGATTGTACAATTTCCTGCTGATTTTTCTCGCAAGTTACTGAATGGACAATCGCCACAAATCCAAATAATTTTAGACGGTCGTAAATCAAATAGTGCCCAAATTGCCGCTAACTATATTCAACAAATTATTATGCAATATCAGCAACAAAATATGAATCAAGATAAGGGAGGATTAATCGTTCGTCACCGTTATAACAGTAATTTAGACTATAAACATTTTATCTTACCTTCGCTGGTTGCACTTATTACCACCATTGGCGTTATGATCGTAACCTCGTTATCAGTAGCGAGAGAACGTGAACAAGGCACGCTTGACCAACTACGTATTTCACCTTTAATGACATGGCAAATTTTTGTTGGTAAAGCGATACCGGCAATCATTGTGGCAACATTACAAGGAACAATAGTACTTATTGCCAGTATTTTTATATATCAAATCCCGTTTCAAGGATCGTTTATTTGGTACTATCTCTGTATGATGAGTTACGGACTCTCTTTAGTGGGATTTGGATTATTTATCTCTGCTCTTTGCTCAACTCAACAACAAGCCTTTATCGGCATTATTACCTTTATGGTGCCGGCTATTTTACTATCTGGCTTTATTGCGCCAATCGAAAACATGCCACTCTGTTTACAGTATTTAACTGAAATCAATCCGGTGCGTCACTTTATCGAATTGACTAAACAGATTTATTTAAAAAATGTCGATTTCTCAATCATCTGGCAAAGTCTATGGAAGCTCTATGCAATCAGCATACTATTAGGAGGTATGGCTTATTATTTATTTAAAAAATATATGTGAATTTAAAGAGAGCCTCACCTAACCTTATATGTTTAAATCAAATTCTGTTAACTGTTTTAGGATTACAATCCAATCATGACAATTCCTATTTAATAAACTTTCAGTAAGAGAATTGAACAACCACAATCGGCAAGTATCCACCAAACCCAAAGCAAATAAACACTTACAATACTTGGCAATGGGACTTTGACAATTATCACTTGTAAAACCGTCACACAACAATTTTCAATTTTTTGGAGGGATGAGAGAATCAAGAGAAGATTATCTTATCCCCTCTTGATTTGAGCATGTTCAATATCAGCAAAATCACTTATTCAAAAAGTCTGTTCGACGTCCCGATGTTTATCGTCGTTAATCTAGTTTAGGATGTTGATCGACTAAATCTTGACGCTGTTCTTGCAGATTTTCGATTTGCTCATCAATATCTTCAACTTTTTGTTCAATTGAATCAAAATGATCCGATAAAATTTCTTTTGCTTCGCGACGATTTGAAGCAGCGGGTGTGGCGCCTCTTAATGGTTGATTTGCGGTTTCTCGCATTTTTAAACCAGTGACTAACCCAACCATTGCCACAACCATCAAATAGTATGCAGGCATATATAAGTTATTGGTTTCTTCGACAAGCCAAGCTGCCACTGTTGGGGTTGCCCCGGCAATTAATACCGAGATATTAAAAGCGATAGCTAACGCACTAAACCGGATATTGGTAGGAAAAATAGCCGGTAAAATAGATGCCATCACACCTGTAAAGCAATTAAGTAGTACAGCAAGTATTAGTAATCCCAAAAAGATTAAACCAATATTATCACTATTAATCATCATAAAGGCCGGATAAGCAAGAATAAATAATCCCACACTACCGCCAATAATAAAGGGTTTTCGCCCAATTTTATCGCTTATTAAGCCAATCATGGGTTGAACAAATAGCATACCAATCATAATTGCAATAATCAGCAATACACCATGATCGGAATGATAATTTAAATCGTGCGATAAATAACTTGGCATATACGTCAGCAACATATAATAGGTAACATTGGTCACGATCACTAAGCCCACGCAGACCATAAAACTTTTCCAATATTGGGTTAAAATCTGTTTTAACGTAATTTTAGTTGGTTTTTCAGACCGTTGTTCATTAGACTCAGATTGTTGCTGAAAAGTGGGCGTTTCATCAAGCGCATGACGCAAATACAGACCAATTACCCCTAAAGGTAACGCAAAAAAGAACGGGATACGCCATCCCCAATCTCGAAATTTGGCATCACCTAATAAAGTAGATAAAATGACAACCAACCCTGCCCCAATTAAAAAGCCTGCAATTGACCCAAAATCCAGCCAACTCCCCATAAATCCTCGTTTACGATCAGGCGAATATTCAGCCACAAAGGTTGCCGCTCCAGAATATTCACCACCAATTGAAAATCCTTGTGCTAATTTTGCCAGTAACAATAAGATTGGTGCGGTAATCCCAATAGTTGCATAAGAAGGAATTAAGCCAATACAAAAGGTACTTAACGACATAATCACAATTGTCATAGACAGCACCTTTTGCCGTCCTAATTTGTCACCTAATAAACCAAACACCACACCGCCCAATGGACGCACTAAAAAAGGGACTGAAAAAGTGGCTAACGCAGCGACAACTTGAACACTGGGCGATGCATTTGAAAAGAACACCTGCCCTAATATATAGGCTAAAAAACCATAAACACCAAAATCAAACCACTCCATCGCATTACCGAGTGCAGCAGCCGTAATGGCTTTTTTAAGCTTACTATCATCAATAATGGTAATATCATTAATATTCAAAGGTTTTGTAATTGACTTTTTTGCCTTCTTCATAAAAAACCGCCTATTTTCATGCAAATTATGGAATAAGTTGAATACAATTTTGATAAAGACTTGCTATAGTGCTTTAGTGACAACAAATGGTTTATTGATTACTTAAATTTTGAAGATATACAAGGAACAGAAAAGATTAAAACGATTTATCGTTATTACTATCAATCAATTAAGTTTGATAATGACGTTTAGTTTGACAAAAAATAGGCTTTAATTATAGCAACATAAGATCAGGTTGTAAAATTACAACCAATCTGATAGTTGAAAGTTTCACGTCAATATATTCGACACAATTCTGGTTAAATTTTTTTAAAATAGCTGTTCTACTCTTTTCTAAATCGTTCACCTGTAACAAATTTAACTTTACCTAGTATCCCATGAAATAATCCTTTAAAATGACGTTACTAAAACTGATGAGGTAATTCCTATGCGCTGGAGAGACCAAAGAGAGAGTGATAATATTGAAGATCGCCGCTCACAATCAGGAAGTGAATTAGGAACGCGAATTCCTATTGGTGGTAAAGGTAGAGTTGTTCTATTCATTGTTGTTTTAATCGCCGGCTATTATGGCGTTGATTTAACCGGTTTACTCAATTCTGATGTTATTGATCTTAACAGCACACCACAAAACAGCGCTGAGTATGCGATTGATGATCCGCAAGCAGCGAAATTTACGTCGGTCATTTTAGCCAGCACTGAAGATTATTGGAGCCAGGAATTTAAACGCCTCGGCAAAACCTATATCCCACCCAAATTAGTTCTTTATACAGGTTCAACGCAAACCTCTTGCGGTACTGGTCAAACCTTTATGGGGCCGTTTTATTGCAGTATTGATCAAACGGTTTATCTGGACACTTCTTTCTATCAAGAGATGAAACAGCGACTAGGCGGTGGCGGTGATTTTGCGCAAGGTTATGTCATTGCCCATGAAATCGGTCACCATGTGCAAAATCTACTCGGCACATTTAATCAACTAAAACAATTTAAACAATATTCCGATGTTAGCGATAATCAATTATCAGTAAGATTAGAATTGCAAGCCGATTGCTATGCAGGGTTATGGGGAAATGCAGTTCAAAAACAGAACTTACTTGAAGTTGGTGATATCGAGCAAGCACTGAACACAACTGAAGCCATTGGTGATGATCGCCTACAACGACAACGTGATGGCTATGTAGTACCCGATAGTTTTACACATGGCACGTCGAAACAACGTTACGCTTGGTTTAAAAAAGGGTTTGATAGTGGTTCAATTGAACAATGTGACACTTTTACTGAGTAACGAACAAAATAAGGAAACAAAATGGATGTCAAATTAGTGAATCGTATTTTATTAGTGAATGATGACGGCATCGATGCCCAAGGTATCAAAATATTAAAAAATGTGGCGGAAAAACTGGCTCATGAAGTTTGGGTAGTGGCGCCAATTATAGATCAAAGCGGCGTTTCTTGTTCCGTCAGTTTAAAAGCCCCATTCAGAGTCTCTAAACGTTCTCATACCGAATACGCCGTTTATGGTACGCCAGCAGATTGCATGTTATTTGCATTAAAACATCTAATGACAGACCAATTACCTGATTTAGTCTTATCCGGTATTAATAATGGGTCTAATGTTGGCTTTGAAACGATTTTATCGGGTACCGTTGGGGCAGCCATGATGGCGATGACCCTTGGCGTACCGGCAATGGCATTAAGCCAAGTGAGCAGTGAAGATAATCAACCGACAAATTGGCATTGTGCCATACACCATGCTGAAAACGTCATTCGAAAATTGCATGGGTTATCAATGCCTAAAAACATCTGTTTTAATGTCAATTTTCCAGATTGTAATGCTGATCAAATAAAAGGATATAAACTCACCAAACAAGGGGAACCGGATGTAAGCGAACTGATACTCACCCCGACTAAAGATCCAGAAGGACATGACTATTTTTGGTTCAGAGCTAAACGAAATCAAACCGCTTGCCATGAAGACAAAGAACTGGATATAGCAAACAGTGGCTACGTTGCAATCACGCCCATGAGTTATGAAAGAACACATTATCCTAGTCTTAACACATTGCAAAATGCGTTAAATTTTGACTAATGCTTAATGCATACGTCTTTCCTATATCGAAAGACGTACAAAGACTATTAATGATTTGATTTTGATTCGTTAACAAAAGCACAAAACAGGAAAGAAACCGCCACCATAATTAAAGCGATCCAATATATCATTTCATGTCCAAATGCTTTAGAGACGAAACCTTGAATCAGACCGGCAATGATAACGCTACACGTTATACCATTATTAAAAAGCGTTGAAGCAACGCCCATTCGGGTAGGAAGAAGATCTTGAAAATAGATAATTCCAATATTCGCCACAATACCGATGAAAAGTGCATTAAAAATTTGCAATGAAAATAATGCCACTTCATTTTTGAACAGGATGATGCCAATATAAAACAGAACACCACAGCCAATTGCAATAAAAAATAGATTACGTTTTCCTAAATAAGGTACTAAAAAACCGGCAATTAGCATAACCGGAATTTCGATTCCTGCAGCAAGCCCCATTAACTGACCCGGCAAGGAATCCGACAGATGTAAACTCGATTTTATATATAATGGCATATCGATGATATACATCATATTCGCTGTCCACATAAATACGGTTGATAAAAATAAAAAAACCACATTTTTATTTTGGAATAACGGTTGATTTATCTCCTGCTGATTCATAGCTTGAGTTTGCTGTGTAGCCGGATTTTTTTCGACTGAAGGCAAAAAAATGGCGACAAAGATCATCGCAACAAAAAACATCCCCATTGCACTTAGATACATGGTAGTAAAACCATAATTGATCGCTAACGCAAATGACAAAGGTGGACCAATAACCCAAGCCAAGGAAAGTTGAGCTCGAATAAGTGAGTTAAATGCCACAACATTACGACCCGTTTTAACCGCATACTCACGTGATAACGCAAAAATTTGTGGCATTGCCGCTGAGGATAATGCCGCAAATAACACGCCCAACGTAATCAAAAAGACATAATGCCGAGAAAAGGCAAAAACCAGACTATTGAAAACCCCCATTAAACAACAGAATATGACAATGAATCGTCTGTCCCCTTTTTTATCCGAATATTTCGCCAATAAGAAACTCCCCACAATACTGGCAATCGCATTGACTGAATAAAAAAGACCGACAAGAATGGGATCAACATTGACTTCATCAGTTAAAAAACGACTTAATGTCGGAGATTGTAAAGCGCCTGCGATCCCGATAATGAAAGTAGTAACAAGAAAAGCAGTAAAAATTACCCCTTTTAATTGTCGAAAAGATGAAGTATTCGGCATAGTGATTTCCTGTATATAGAATGAAATAATTATATACTGAAAATAAGCATAACAAAAAAACATGTTAAGCATTCGGGTTTAATCCCGCATGACTTGTTTTCAATCCTTTTTAATTAATACAAACCAAACCTTGACAAATATCATTAAAAAAATGATTTATTTTTAATGATACAAGCGTACAATAAAAATCATCAACTAGCCGAGGTAACGTTATGTTATATAATAACAAATCCACTCATCAGCACGCTGATCATCACTGCCATGATAGCTGCCAAAACATCACACATAATCATGCACATAATTCACTTCATGCTCGTAATATTAATAAAAACCATCAATCCAATCTGGGGCGTGAAAATCATGATCATATTGAAACGCAAACCAATGATCTTGATCCTCCACCCGATGAACCTGACCAGCAAAGCCCAACTGTCAAATTAACATGGAAAATTCAAGGCATGGATTGTGCGCATTGCGCCCAAAAAATTGAAAATGGAATCAAAACGTTACCCGATATCAATCAAATAAAAATGACGTTTTCAACTGGAAAACTCATGGTATTTGTGCCCAACAAAAATAAAGAAATTATCAAACTCATTGAAGATAAAGTGGTTGAATTAGGTTATACCCCTATTTTTGAATCTTCGCCACATCATCATCATGAGCATTCACACAGTTTGGATAAAAAAGCGCTACTGCCTTTAGTGACGCTGGGTATCTTAATTGTAATAAGTTATATCATCCTGTTAATCAATCATGATATAGGTAAATATGCCTTCATTGTTACGGCTATTATTGGCATCATTCCAATAGCCAAAGAAGCCATCACATTAACCCGTAGCGGCACTCCTTTTGCCATTGAAACGCTAATGAGTATTTCGGCTATTGGTGCACTATTTATCGGTGCCGCAGAAGAAGCCACCATGGTGATTTTTTTGTTTATGATTGGCGAAATGCTTGAAGGGATTGCCAGCAATAAAGCTAAAAAAGGTATTTCCTCACTGGTTGAATTAATGCCAGAAGAAACCGTGATTGTTGTTGACGGAAATCGAAAAACGGTGGCAAGTCACAGTCTTAAACCGGACGATATTATCGAAATATCATCAGGCGGTCGATTACCGGCAGATGTGATCTTAATCAGTGAGCAAGCCAGCATTGATGAAAGCGCACTAACAGGGGAATCGATTCCAGTCAATTATTTATATGGTGATAAAATTTTAGCTGGCTCACTAGTGGTAGATAACACCATTCAATTAAAAGTTGTCTCAGAAACAGGACAAAACGCTGTTGACCGTATTTTACAACTTATTGAAGATGCTGAAGAACGCAAAGCACCGATAGAGCGATTTATTGATCGATTTAGTCGCTATTATACCCCTGCTATTGCCCTATTATCGCTATTAGTAATGGTTATTCCGCCTCTATTGATTCAGACTGATTGGTACACATGGATTTATCGTGGATTAACGTTACTATTAATAGGTTGCCCATGTGCGTTAGTTATTTCAACACCGGCTGTTATTACTTCTGCGTTATCGAGTGCGGCTAAATATGGTGTTTTAATTAAAGGCGGTGCAGCCCTAGAACATATAGGTTCAATCAAAATGATTGCTTTTGATAAAACCGGAACCCTGACTGAAGGCAAACCTCAAGTTACCGATGTTATCAATCGTGATATCACAACCGAACACTTGTTAACTGTTGTTGCTGCGGTGGAAAGTGGATCACATCATCCGTTGGCCAAAGCTATCCTTGACTATGCTAAACAAAATAAGATTGTTTTTACTGAAGCCAATAATCGTAAAGCGATTGCTGGGGTCGGTATTCAAGGAGATATCAATCAAGAGACTTTTTACGTTGTAGCTCCGAATAGGCTCGATACCCTTTCAACCCAATTAACAAAAGAAGATGCACAGCTTATACAACAGCTTGAAACTGAAGGAAAAACGGTTGTCGTTGTAGTATCTCATCAAAAATTATTGGGTATCATTGCTTTGCAAGATGTACTTCGCCAAGATGCGGTCAGTGTACTCAATCAACTTCATCAATTAGGCTTAAAAACCTTGATGTTAACAGGCGATAATGAACGAGCAGCCAAAGCTATCGCTAAACAGCTCAATATTGATTACCGAGCGGAACTTTTACCAGCGGATAAATTAAATGAAATTGAAAAAATAAGCACCACAACCGCTATTGCCATGGTTGGCGATGGTATTAATGACTCCCCTGCCATGAAAGCCGCTACTGTAGGTATTGCAATGGGTAGCGGAACAGATGTCGCACTCGAAACAGCCGATGCGGCTTTAACCAAAAATAGTTTATTGAGTTTACCAAAATTGATACGTTTAACGCGCTTTGCTAACCGTAATATCAAACAGAATATTACGATTGCTTTAGGCATTAAGTTGATATTTTTAATTACCAGCCTATTTGGTATTACAGGACTTTGGCTTGCTGTATTAGCTGATTCGGGAACAACAGCGATTGTCACAGCCAATGCATTAAGATTGCTTAAACTTAAAAAATAAGGATTATAAATGACAAGTTGCAGAAACGCCATTGTCAAAAAATGAGTTTTTAGACGTTTTAAAACCATATGGCATCTATCTACGCCCACCAAGCAGGGATTTTCACAAAATGCCTGCTTGGCGCTATTAAGAATAAAAGAAACCTTACCGATTATTCATATTTGTTCGCATGCGAACAGTTTATCCCTATGTGTATAGGGAACACTTTGCACCCCACATTGTGAGCGCCATGGCCGCCGGTTTATCCCTATGTGTATAGGGAACACCCTTCTTGCAGTTCATAAAATCGTTTTAGATGCGGTTTATCCCTGTGTGTACAGGGAACACGCACTCGTCAATGCGATGATTTTATTTGTTAACGGTTTATCCCTGTGTATACAGGGAACACCTAAAATAAAAATTAATCACGAAATTATGTATCGGTTTATCCCTGTGTATACAGGGAACACAGGTTATCGATAGGAAATACACAAAAAGAGTTCGGTTTATCCCTGTGTATACAGGGAACACATAGCAATCATGGATTGCGATCCTCAAGGTAGCGGTTTATCCCTGTGTATACAGGGAACACTTCCTCTATTTGCCATTATCTTTCTCCTGTTTCGGTTTATCCCTGTGTATACAGGGAACACTACTTTGTAGACCATCGTGTTTTCCGCATTCTCGGTTTATCCCTGTGTATACAGGGAACACTCTATAATATATTTAGGTTTAGTAACGCGCCCCGGTTTATCCCTGTGTATACAGGGAACACCATTTCATCATTTACCGATAGGGGGTTAGGTGCGGTTTATCCCTGTGTATACAGGGAACACGAAATTGATGCCATAAAAGATCATAAAATCCTCTGGTTTATCCCTGTGTATACAGGGAACACTAAAAGAAAATTTTCAGGAAACCCACCAAGGGCGGTTTATCCCTGTGTATACAGGGAACACTAATGGATGCGAAAAAAGTAATATCAAATTACCGGTTTATCCCTGTGTATACAGGGAACACATAGTTATATTTTAGCGG
Source organism: Gilliamella sp. CG25 (assembly GCF_046635705.1). NCBI lineage: Bacteria > Pseudomonadati > Pseudomonadota > Gammaproteobacteria > Orbales > Orbaceae > Gilliamella > Gilliamella sp. CG25. The sequence goes on from NZ_JBIDFJ010000007.1 coordinate 83,460, forward strand.
CTAAAATTTAGATACGGTTTATCCCTGTGTATACAGGGAACACCCTAATTATAACCTATTGTTTATTAATTAAAATAGCAAAGTGTAAAATTCCACCAACTTTTTTGTTGTTTTTTTAGGCGATCTCTTTGTTAGCTATCTAAAATAGAATTAAATATTTATCATATAGTTAGTTACTTTCCAAATGTTATTTTAGGCATTTCATCTTTTTACAACTTTCTTGCGCACCAGCCTATTTTTACCTACAGCCTGACTTGTCTTGTTTCGTTAATTGGTCATGACTAATTGCCATGTATCATCTTCCTTTTGTGCCCTCGCCTTATTTTTACTTAACTAATGGGCTATCACATTAATTCACTTAGCAAATTTAAGCGATAAATAATCAGTTAGTGTTTAAAAGTATGTTCAATAATTTTATGGATGAAGGGGTTGTACTTTAGCAACTAAATACACGGGCGCTATATTTTCAATCGTTTAAAAATTAACAATTGATGATTAAACTGAACATAAAGAAATTATACCTAGATTAAAAGAGCCAGAAGTAAATACATTATTCTGACTTTTATCGGTTATTGCTTGTGCAACACCATTTGATTAATGATTTATAATTAGAATTTGTTTATTGAGATTAAAAAAATAACGGGTGATCATTTCCAATAAATTGCGTATTTGTTTCCAAAAAAAGAAAAAAAAGCTTGTCGCCTGTCAAAAAATAATCTATCCTAAAAAAATGGTTTTATATAAAAATGCAAAATAAAACCATAAAATGCAAAATGTTAGCTTTAAATCGTCAGTTTAAGCTTATGCATTACGGATTTGGTATATAAGGGATAGAGAACAACAAGCTGTATGAAATGTTATAAATTGATTACTCAAAAAGAGTGGCTGGCACTACAAAAGAAAGCCCCCGAAAGTCTGTTAGCTCAGTATGGGTTTTATGAGTTTCCCAAAACACAGTTACAAGCATCCGGTTATAACACTGTTCGTTACGATTACAGCGCAGCACAAGATGAAGCTATTGCTCATTGCATTCAACATCCTGAACAATGTCAACAGCTTTACCCTACACTGGAAAACTTGGGGTTATACTATGGCAATAATCACTATGGTCATGATAATGCCAAAGTCACGCAAGCCTTAACAGAAGCACTAACAACCGGTCGGGCGTTGTTAATTGAAAAACCGCTCACACTTGATTGTGGATTATTACCGCCTCAAACCAATTTTTTAAGACTACCGAGCAACAAAGCGCCACGTAAATTAACCCCGGCAGAAATACGGGAACGGGAGTTGTTTTTCTTTGATGATGATAACTGGATAGAATTCAGTGTCGAAAACTTACCGAATCAATCTTTTACGTTATTTAATAACAGTAATCAACGAATGATTTATCAGGGACAACTTGATAGTCGTGGGCATGCTTACGTCAATCTTGAGCCGGATATAAAATTAGTGGATGTCATCTTTGACCGCCAAACACAGCACCGAGCCTGGTATCAAGATGTCCCCTTACAGATATTGGGTGGTTTACGAGATGCGGGGCAAAGTACACTCGATTTATTATGGGATAGCACCTTAATTAATCCGATATCGCCGCTATTTTTGGCTCGAATCCATGCAGAAATTATCAGTGATAAACCGATTGGTCAGGCACCTAATCCTATACAAATGCCTGAGGTATCACCACCACAGACTATCTCAGGCGGGATAACACATGGTGTCAGTCAATTTATTGTCGGGTTTATACCGGCGGTAAGGGCAACCAAATTTATTAAACCCTTGAAAAATGTAGGCTCGTGGGTAAAAGGGATGATAGCAGGCAGTGTCACAGATTTTACGGTATTTAGTCCCCATGAAGAACGCCTGTCAAACTTAGTACAAGAATTTCCCGAACTGGCTAACCCAATAACCGAATATTTACAAGCCAAACCAGACGATAGTTTTGCAGAAGGACGATTAAAAAACAGTTTAGAAGGAATAATAGCCGGCGGCTTAGCCGAACCCTTAACCCGTTCACTACGCTTATTAAAATACGCCCGCATCAAAATAACCGGCACTGAAGTCAGAACGAAAGTACATCATAAAATTGAAGCGGTAGAGGTTGAATTAGAAGAGGTTAATTGGAATAATGTTGCTGAAAAGGTGAAGACGAGTTCTATTCTTAATGATACGGCAGGTTCTATACGTGATGTAAATCCTGGTTACCCTACTGAAGGTAGAACTCATAATTGTGTTAATTGTGCTATAGCAACTGATGCAACATTGGGTGGTAATCCCGCATCCGCTTTACCCATTAATTCAAAAAATGGAGTCTCAATATCCGTATTAGAAAAACAATATGGGACAAAATTTCAAAATGTCAGTGGTCCTAATAATATTATTGAGCAAATGTCAAATGCTGGAACTGGTGCAAGGGGTATTGTATTCGGTTCCTATGGACCAGGGCAACCAGGGCATGTTTTTAATGTTGTAAATCAAAATGGGAAAATACGTTTCTTAGATGGTCAAACAGGTAAAGCTGCGGATATGAGCAAATTCAAATCTTTCAAATTTTTAAGGACTAATTGATGATTACTTTTATTGAAGCGTTAAATAAAGCTAAAAATTATTTAGCTGAATACGATATTCCTGTAGAAATCACTGTAATTGACAGATTTTCTGAAGGATGGCTTTTTTGTTTCCAATCCAGAGAGTTTTTAGAAACTGGTGATTTTTCAACACAATTAATCGGTAATTGTCCATTTATAATAGATAAAGATAGTGGAAAAATATATGAGTTGGGAACAGCATACCCTATAGATGTATATATCCAACAATATGAAAATAAGAAGATAAATGGGAATTTTTAATTGTTCTATACCAATTGCTAAATGGAAATTGAATTGATGCATAAGGATTACCACTACCAGTTCCGCCTAGTGTTGGTGCTTCAGGTAGAGTTCCTAAGGGATTGCAAACTGGAGGAAATAAGTTAGAGAAAAACACTGCTAATAAATTAAATGAATATTTCGTAACAAATTTAACTTCTCGAGAATGGGGGCGAGCTCTTGAAGCACTGAAGGCTGATGCAGGAAAATTACCTAATAATTTTCATGGCAGAATTTTAGATAATGGTGATTATGTTGGGAAGAATGGTGAGATTATAGGCAATATTGGAGATTATTTACCATGAATTTTATAAAGAATAGAATTACACCTATATGTTCAGACTATGAAACATGTAGTGAATGTTTTGTTAGATTAATGATATACACTGGTGCAATAAATCCTAATGAAATTACTAAATTATTAGAAGTTGAACCGACTTATATAACATTAGCTGGAGATAAAATTACCAATAGTTTGGGACGGACTAGAGAAGTTAAAAATTCAGGTTGGTTTTTATCTTCGGAAGGAATTGTAAATTCAAAAGATCTTAGAGAACATATTGATTGGATTGTAAGTAAAATCTCTCCATTTGCTACCAATTTGAAAAAAATACAAGAAATTAAAGATATTAAATTAACTCTAAAATGTGTTTGGTTTTCTAAATTTGGACATAGTGGTCCAGTATTATGGCCAGAACAAATGAAAGCACTATCAGATTTAGATTTAGAATGTTCTTTTGATATTTATTTTGCCGAAGATTAATAATTATATTATTGATAAATAAAACAAGAATGAAATCATAATCGCATTTATAAAATAAATTTATTAAAACGTTTTACTATCAGAGACCACCTTACAGGCTTTAACTCATGCCGTGAGTCAATTTCTTGTCGGATTTATTCCTATGTTTAAAACCAGCAAGTTTATCCGACCTTTGCAAAAAAATTGGCTCGAGGGCAAGAGGGATGATAGCAGGCAGTGTCACAGATTTTACGGTATTTAGCCCTCATGAAGAACGCCTGTCAAACTTAGTACAAGAATTTCCCGAACTGGCTAACCCAATAACCGAATATTTACAAGCCAAACCAGACGATAGTTTTGCAGAAGGACGATTAAAAAACAGTTTAGAGGGAATAATAGCCGGCGGCATAGCCGAACCCTTAACCCGTTCACTACGCTTATTAAAATACGCCCGCATCAAAATAGCCGGCACTGAAGTCAGAGCGAAAGTACATCATAAAATTGAAGCGGTAGAGGTTGAATTAGATGAGGTTAATTGGAATAATGTTGCTGAAACGAGGACGACGCATACAGGAAGTGAAGCTGGAGATTATCTTAATAACTTTAAACCTTCTTCTACACCTGCTGAATTAATTCAACAACAAGCAGGTAAAGGTACTCAAGTAACAATCAATACTGAACATATTTTAAATGGTGAGATAAAAACTTATGCAAATGGGTTCATAATTGGTACAGGTGGCATTATTTTGTTGATGTCTACGCCCGATCAAGTAGCTTTATTTTACGAAATCCCTGCAAACGCTTCCTGTAATCCATTTTGTTCGCATGCGAACAGTATATAGGGAACATAGTTTAGATCACCTACTGGTATTAGCTGTATCGAGGTTTATCCCTATGTGTATAGGGAACACATCTACTGCCGCTCGAACCGAAAATACAGGATCGGTTTATCCCTATGTGTATAGGGAACACGATAACGATGTTTCAATGGAATATATCACACACGGTTTATCCCTATGTGTATAGGGAACACGAATATCTGATTATTGCCAGTTAATACCGCATCGGTTTATCCCTATGTGTATAGGGAACACTTGATCAGTTCCGTGATGAAATCGTGTTTACCCGGTTTATCCCTATGTGTATAGGGAACACCAACCGACCAAACAGGCACGCTGTGCTATCTGCGGTATAGGGAACACTATTAACGAGAACGCCCTCATGTAATTGAGGGCGGTTTATCCCTATGTGTATAGGGAACACTGAGGAGGGCACCGTAAAAATGGCTCCCCGACCGGTTTATCCCTATGTGTATAGGGAACACTCGCCGGTGTTGGCATAGAACATAAAATCAGCCGGTTTATCCCTATGTGTATAGGGAACACTCTAATTATAACCTATTGTTTATTAATTAAAATAGGGAGGTGTAAAATTCTACCGATTTTTTGTTGTTTTTTTAGGCGATTTAGTTTAATACACATTAGGAATGTAATTTTATAATTATCATATAGTTACTTGTAATCATGCAGTTTTTTTAGCGGAAACTCTTTTGTAATTTTTACTGCGCACCGAGCAATTCTTGAGAACAAGATAACATGCTACTTTTTGGTAGATGATTTTAACGAACGACTTTATATTGATCTTACCTTTATCTTCTTGTTTTATTCGGCTTTATGCCGAATGTTATAACCATTAATTCGCAGATTGACGTTATAACAATAGTTAGAAGTTTGATAACAGAAGAAATAATTAGGAATTTAAACAAAGTATTAATTTTTAGATCTTTGAAAATAATGGCTATCCTTATGTATTTAAGGAACACGATAATTTTAAAGATAGCCCTATTTGAGGGGAACGATTTATCCCTATGTGCATAGGGAACACGCACATCTAAGAATTTCGGCGTTTAATTCTATTCGGTTTATCCCTAAGTATATATAGGGAACACCGCCTGAGCCTCGCTTAGATTTTCTTTTAGCCACGGTTTATCCCTGTGTATACAGGGAACACATGCTGATTTCGGTAGGCGTTGAATCGCCGATCGGTTTATCCCTGTGTATACAGGGAACACGATCGATAATGTTGTCGCTGGTCAATCTGCAACCGGTTTATCCCTGTGTATACAGGGAACACATTCTCGGAATGCCTCGGCCATATCACCCATGCGGTTTATCCCTGTGTATACAGGGAACACTATTTATCCGCCCCAACCCACGCGCACTAGGGCGGTTTATCCCTGTGTATACAGGGAACACAATAGCAGCGTAAAGACCATTATTAGTAACTCCGGTTTATCCCTGTGTATACAGGGAACACCCTAATTATAACCTATTGTTTATTAATTAAAATAGCAAAGTTTAAAATTCTACCAACTTTTTTGTTGTTTTTTTATTCAGCTGGGTTTTAGATATTTTAAACACATTAGTTTATATTAATCAGTTGGTTAATTGAATTTAACAAGGAGTTGAATGCGCCTATTCTTCTTGTAACTTATTCGTGCACCGACCCATTTCTAGTTACAAGGTCATTTCTCGCTTTTGGGAATGGATTTTAATGAATTGCAGTGAAATGTTTTGCTTTTTGGACTTTGTCACATTCTACTTGTTAACTAACAGGGTACAGCCATTAACTCACTTTGCAGAATTTTTACCAAAAAGTGGAAAGTTAATAAACATGATATTTATTGAATTTTATAAGAATTTATTGTCCCTGTGTATACAGGGAACAATTTGTTACTCATCACTTCGTAATGAGATTTCACCACCTATATATGCTTGGATTTTGCCATTTTGTTCAAGCAGTAAAGCACCTTGATCATTTATACCTTTTGCTACACCTCGAATCACATCATCACCAATGAGTAATTTAACAGGACGATGGATAAAATTATCGAGATGATTCCAATCATCAATAAAAAATGCTAATCCATTTTTTTCAAATTTTTCTAAATTTTCCCGTAATGTTTTTGCAATTTTGGCAACCAATAAATTACGATTGATGTTCCCTAAATTAGCCCATTTTTGATTGACAATATTTGGGTCGGGATTGGTCATGTTTAAATTAACCCCGATACCAATCACAACATGAGCACAATCCCCAGTTTTACCAGCTAATTCGACCAAGATACCTGCTAATTTTTGGTCATTTAGATAGAGATCATTAGGCCATTTTACTTTAATATCTTGACCCGATAATTCACGTAAAGCCTGCGTAACAACAATACCCACAACTAGACTTAGTCCCATAGCTGCTGCAATGCCTTGCTCTAATCGCCAATACATTGAAAAATAGAGATTGGTACCAAAAGGTGAAAACCATTGACGCCCCCGTCTTCCTCGTGCTTTTGACTGAAATTCGGCTATACAGCAATCTCCCGATTTTAAATCGGGTATTTTATCCAGCATGTATTGGTTAGTTGAGTCGATAATTGGTAAAATTTCAACACGACTATCAGCTTGGTAATACTGATCTATCTTGGATTTATTAAATAAGTCCATCGGTATTTTTAAACTATAGCCTTTACCTTGTATCGAGGATAATTCAATTCCCCATTCACGGAGCACTTTAATATATTTGTTTATTCCGGCACGCGTAATACCAAAATCAGACGCTAGCTCTTCGCCGGAATGAAAATTTCCGTCGGCTAGAATTTCAATTAATTTAAGGGGATTTTGATAACTGCGCATTCGCTCCTCGCTTATAGACTAATAAAATAATAAAATAAAGTGAAATTATAGCAAAACTGATGAATAAATAAGAGTTATTGGTTATATCCATGACATAAGCAATGATCGCCGGCGCAATAAGACTTCCTAACGTATTGGTTAATAACATTGCTTGATTCATTGATACAATATCTTGTTTTCGTACACAAGAACAAGCCCATGCCATGGATATTGGATAAATCGTGTAGATGGTTGTGCCTAATAAAATAATGGCAAACACATCAAATAAGTTAAATACCAATAATAAGCAAGCAACTAACATGATTAAAGATTCAATCAGTAACACCACTCGACGGCCATATTTATCTGCACACCAATTAGCAGGAAGTTGCGCAATAACGCCAGACAAAATAAGTAAAATCATCCAATTAGCGACTTGGCTATCGCTATACCCTAAATGTGAATAGTAGACAGGTAATAATGAATATAAAGAACCAATTAACATGCCCGCAATCATACAACCGATAAGCCCTATCCGAGAAGGCTTATGTAAAATCATTGGAACAATATTTAAACCGCTTTTCTTTCTTTTTGGTAATTTATAGTGAGTAAGCAAAATAAATAAAATAGCCAATGCCATTAATAGTGTAATAACCAGTCCAAAATAGAGTACTTCTTGCGGAAAATATCTTAACAACGCTTGCCCTAACACCGTACCAATATAGTAAGTTGTTAAATAAACCGCTAGCATTTTTCCTCGTGTACGTACTGTTCCGGTGACTAAAATGCAACTTTCAATCACAACCCATGTCACCGCACAAGCCATACCAATCATAAAACGCCATATTGCCCAACTATAAAAATCCATTGAAAAACTTAAGCCAATGGTGGCAATAGCGAAAAGTAAACAACTATAGGTATAAGTATAACGAGCATTAAAATGACTAATTAACCAGTTTGCCGTGATTGTACCAAGCAAGTTACCAGCAAAATAACTCGACCCCACCAGACCAATTTGCCCTAAAGAAAACTGGTCTTTTTCTAACCACAGTGGTACTTGGGTATTTAATGCTGATAAAGCGATCGTAACAAAGAGTAAACTTGTTAATAAAATCGGAAATGAATAAGAGTGTTTCATAGTTCAAAATGATTATAAAAAATTATCTACATCAATTTCGCCTGTTGCACCGATAAAGCGGATTTCAGGGGAAAGATGTATCGAAAATTTGTTTAAAACGGCATTTTTGACATGACGAGCTAAATCAACTACATCTTGTGCCGTTGCCTTATTGATATTAACTAAAACCAATGCTTGTTGTTGATGAACAGCAGCACCACCAATCTGATAGCCTTTTAAGCCACACTGATCGATTAACCAACCAGCGGCTAATTTAACTTGATTGTTTGATTGTGGGTATATTGGCATTGCCGGGTAGAATTCAAGTAGTTTGTCAGCAATAACTTTTTCCACCACTGGATTTTTAAAAAAACTGCCACCATTACCAAGTAAGTTAGGATCGGGTAATTTACTGCGACGAATTTCACACACTTTATCAAAAATCATTTTAGGCGTGACAGTTTTAGCATCAAAGTTTTTTAATTCACCATAAGTGAGTACTGGCTGCCACTGTTTTGCTAATTTTATACCGACATAAATTACCGCATAACCTTGAGAATAGTGTTGTTTAAAAATGCTTTCACGGTATCCGTATTGCCCGTCAGTCACGGTGATAATATTACCGGTTGCAAGTTCAAGCAATTCAACATAGTCAGCAACTTTTTGAAATTCAACACCATAAGCACCGATATTTTGAATTGGTGCAGAGCCGATACAGCCCGGTATAAGCGCTAAATTTTCTAGACCGGCAATATTTTGTGTGATCGTTTTTGTTACGACATCATGCCAGTTTTCTCCTGCGCCTATTTTTAACAACCATTCGTTTTCCGTTTCAGTTATAGTAATACCTTTAATGCGGTTAACGATAATTGTGCCTTCAAAATCACAAGTAAAAAGGGTATTACTCCCCTCGCCTATAATCATAATCGGTTGATTAACATTATCATTCCAAACATTTTGTAGTTCCAAAACGCTCGATACCGTGATGACATGTTTAGCAAAAACTTCAAGACCAAAAGTATTCGGGATTTTTTGATTCATTATTCACTACCTTTATTTTTTATAATTAACTTCATCCTAAATGGGCAAACTAACGTGTATTAATTAAATTGGTATTTATTTTGTGTTAATGTCTAAAGTTAGCTTTCAGGATTTTATATAACGTCATTCCTTAAATGGGCTATGCTAATATGATGTGAATTAGTTAACATCTTGTTAAATAATTGAGATATTAAATAGTTCATTTTAACACAACACCTTTGAGATTTGATTCATCATAATTAAATTTATCATTTAATTTCTTCAATAATAATTTTCTGCAAATTGCTTAACAAAACATTATTTAATCGCTCTATTAGCGAATATGTCATAATATTTTTTACAAAATCCGTTAATATTAATCAAATAATCAGCTAAAACGATGCTTAAATCTTTTCTGTTTTTTTTTATCATGTATTATAACTAACCTGAAAACCTTTTATTATAAAGGGCTCAAAAAATAGTTTTAATCGTTAAAAAAATTTTTTTGTTACACAATTGACTTTAATAAAGTAAGCAAATGTGTGCTAGATCACAATATTAGCAATCGTTATTTCATAACATGGTTGCCAAGCTTAGTGATATTTGAGATTTAGAGGAAATTATGAAAAGAGTTTTTATTATGATCCTCGATTCCTTTGGAATTGGTGGAGCCGAAGATGCAAAAAAATATGGAGATGAAGGATCGAATACATTAGGTCATATTGCCGAAGCCTGTGCATTAGGTCAAGCCGATAAAGGACGCCAAGGTCCATTAAAATTACCTAATTTAGCTAAGCTAGGCTTAATCGAAGCAGCCTACGAATCGACCGGTTATTATCCCCAAGGAATGCACACAGAAGGTGAAATAATCGGTTCTTATGGCTATGCTAGTGAAATTTCTTCGGGTAAAGATACACCATCAGGACATTGGGAAATAGCTGGCGTTCCTGTACTTTTTGATTGGGGCTACTTTTCCAACACCACCAATAGTTTTCCTCAAGAATTATTAGATAAAATTGTAAAGCGCGCCAACCTATCTGGTTATTTAGGTAACTGCCATTCATCAGGAACTATTATTCTAGATGAGCTAGGTGAAGAACATATGACAAGTGGCAAACCGATATTTTATACTTCAGCCGACTCAGTTTTTCAGATAGCGTGTCATGAAGAAACATTCGGCTTAGATAGATTATATGAAATCTGCGAAATCGCGCGTGATGAACTGAATAAAGGCAATTATAACATTGGGCGTGTGATTGCCAGACCATTTATCGGTAAAAAAGCGGGGGAATTTGTCCGTACCGGTAACCGCCACGATTTAGCCGTTGAACCACCTGCCCCAACCATGATAAAAAAACTGGTTGATGAAAAACAAGGTACTGTCGTATCAATCGGTAAAATAGCCGATATTTATGCACATGTTGGTATTACAAAAAAAGTTAAAGCAACCGGTATTGAAGCCCTTTTCAATGCATCAATTGAAGAGATAAAACAAGCCAAAGATAATACGATTGTATTTACTAACTTTGTTGATTTTGACTCGTCTTATGGTCATCGACGTGATGTTGCCGGTTACGCTGCTGCGCTAGAATATTTTGATTCTCGCTTACCCGAAATGTTAGATCTTATCGAACCGGGTGATCTACTGATTATCAGTGCTGATCATGGATGCGATCCAACTTGGGCTGGCACAGATCATACTCGTGAACATATTCCAGTCATCGTTTACGGTGATAGTGTTCCTGTTGGTTCCCTAGGGCATCGTAAAACCTTTGCTGATATCGGTCAGAGTGTTGCCGATTATTTTGATTTATCACCAATGGAATATGGGCAATCTTTTATCAAAAAATAGGTAACAGAAATATATTTTTCAAAAACTTTCAGGAGAAATTAATGTCTACCCCACACATTAACGCAATTGAAAATGCTTTTGCAGAAACTGTCTTAATGCCAGGCGATCCATTACGAGCAAAATTTATTGCAGAAACCTTTTTAGAAAATGCACAAGAAGTGACCAATGTAAGAGCGATGTTAGGTTTTACTGGCTATTATAAAGGTCAAAAAGTTTCTGTTATGGGGCATGGAATGGGCATTCCATCTTGTTCTATCTATACAACAGAATTAATAAAATTTTATGGTGTAAAAAATATCATTCGTGTCGGTTCATGTGGTGCGATTAGCCCAAATGTAAACATTGGCGATGTGATTATTGGTATGGGTGCTTGCACAGATTCTAAAGTTAATCGTATTCGTTTTAAGGATCATGATTTTGCAGCTATTGCCGATTTTGATCTTACTTGCCACGCTGTAAGTGCAGCCAAAAAATTAGGTGTTAACGTAAAAGTGGGTAACCTCTTTTCAGCTGATCTTTTTTATAGTGTTGAACCCGAACTGTTTGATGTAATGGAAAAATACAACATTTTAGGGGTTGAAATGGAAGCAGCAGGAATTTATGGGGTTGCCGCGGAATATGGTGCCAAAGCATTAGCTATTTGTACGGTATCTGATCATATACGTAAAGGCGAAGCCATGACAGCTGAACAGCGTCAACTTGGTTTTAAAGAAATGATCACCGTTGCGTTAGAATCGGTTTTATTAAACCAAAACTAAAATGGCAGAATGACTGCCATTTTTTTTAATTACTCAAAATTGTTAATGACTGAACTACATCATCAAAAGTGTTCAGTCAAAAAAAAATTTTTCGGTTTCACGCAATATCGCTATACAACAGGTTGAAGTTGCAATCAATTTATTGATTATATTTTAGGTAAGAAGTTATGAAAAAGATCGCATTGAATAAGGAATTGAAATGAATACTAAGTTACAACTAAAAGTTATATTTTTTATGCAATTTTTTATTTGGGGATGTTGGTTAATCACCTTCGGTTCTTACATGAATGATGTTTTATCCTTTTCAAGAACAGATATTGGATTAGTGTATGGTTCAATGGGGTTAGCATCGCTATTTATGCCGGGTTTATTAGGTGTAGTTGCAGATAGATGGATCCCTGCTAATCGCTTATACATGCTTTGTCATTTAATTGGTGCAATTACATTATGCATTGCTGCATTAATTACTTCACCCTCTATGATGATGATTGTCATGCTTATTCATTGTTTAGCTTTCATGCCTACCATTGCGATATCAAACTCAATAGCTTATTCATGTATCGAATCTAAAGGGCTTGATGTCATCGCTGAATTTCCCGGCATTCGAATATTTGGCACAATTGGCTTTATTGTTGCCATGTGGTTAGTTAGCTTTTTAAAATTTGATCTTAGTAACATGCAACTATACACAGCGGCAGCCGGTTCAGTCGTATTATGTCTGGTGTCGTTAACACTCCCTTTGATTCCGACATCAAAAAATGCAATCAAAGAAAAATCGCTTATCAGTTCGTTAGGATTAGATGCACTTGTCTTATTTAAGCAACCAAGAATGGCAATATTCTTCCTGTTTGCGGTCTTATTAGGTGGAATTTTACAAATTACCAATACTTTTGGTGACCAATTCCTACGAGACTTTAGAAACATTCCGATCTATGAAACGAGTTTAGTTGTGAAATACCCGTCAGTCTTATTGTCGATTTCACAAATATCGGAAGTCGTATTTATCTTATTTGTACCTTTCTTTATGAAAAGATTAGGCATCAAATATGTAATGTTGATTAGTATTCTAGCTTGGGTTGCGCGTTTTGGTCTTTTTGCCTATGGCGACCCATCACCAATTGGCTTTGTATTACTGTTACTTTCGATGATAGTTTATGGTTGTGCATTTGATTTCTATAATATTTCTGGCTCCATGTATGTCGAAAAATCGGTATCGCCAAGTATACGTAACAGTGCTCAAGGTCTATTTATGATAATGACTAATGGTATTGGTGCTTATTTAGGTTCGGTGATTAGCGGAATTGTCGCCGAACACTATACGCAAATCATTGATGAAAAACAGATCACAGATTGGCATACCGTATGGCTCATTTTTGCTGGCTATGCGCTGGTGCTGGCTGTCATATTTATGGTCATATTTAAAAATGACACCAATGAACAAAAAACAGCCGAGGCCGTTAATTAATTGTTATTAAGAAGTATTATTCAATCACAGAAGGATAATGATCATTGTCCTTCTGTTTGAATAAAAAACAAGCATATTGATTAAGCTAGCGTTTAAAATTATCCTTTTTAACCTTGAGATGATGTGATTAATCAGGGTGATACTGTTTAAAATAAAACGATACCTATCTCACAAAATAAAAATTGGTCACACAAAAAGTATGGAAATAAGATACCTGATCAAGGTAAAATAGATAACAACGCAATTAGCAAAGCTAAAATGCCATTAATCTATCACTATTTGTGTTAAGCGACCTAATAGTGGGAGCCGAGAAAGCATATTAAAAAGATAACTTATCAAATGAATAAACCATTGCTTCCTAAAGTGATATTACATGAACATGTTGAAGGTAGTATTACCCCTTTTATGGCTAAAAAGTTAGCTGATAAAAATCATATTACCTTCCCATCTTCGTTATGCTATCAATCGGGTGAATATGATGCTAACGAATATAAAAATGGGCGATATCGCTATGATGAAACTGATTTTGTTCAGTTTATTCAAACCTATGATACTGTCTCAAATTTTGTAAAAACCCCCGAAGATTATTACCTTATTACTTATGATTTTCTTTATCGAAATGCCAAACAGGGGCTAATCTATTGCGAACTCTTTCTATCTCCTTATCACATTTGCGCAACAGAAGAACAGGGTGAAATAATCTGGGATGAAGAGCGATTTCATCAAACCTTACAGCAAATGGATGCCGCCATAACTGACGTACAAAAAGAATTTAATATTACCGTAAGATATCATGTGATTGGTGTTAGGCATTTAGGGGCGAAAACAGTACATGATACCCTATTATTTATTGAAAAAAACCCTCACCCATTTATTACCGGTTTTAATATTGCCGGTAATGAAAAAGCCGGTCACTTCGATGATTTTCAAACCTCACACCAATTAGCCCAAAAACTCAATTTAAAAAAATCTTATCATGCTGGCGAAATAGAACCCGCAGCAAGCATTATTCAAGCCCTTAAACATGGTGCAGATAGGATTGGGCATGGCATTCGAGCGATTGAAGATCAGGAATTAATCAACGAATTAGTTCGACGCAACATAACATTAGAAGTTGCGTTAACCAGTAACCGCATTTTAGTCAATGAGTTACATGGGGATATCCATCATCACCCAGTAAGACAGCTTTATGATCAGGGTGTACGAATTACCTTAAATACCGATGACGCAGGCATTTTTGGTACTGACATCGAAAAAGAATATTGTTTAGCCCAATCTATCTTTCACTTTACTCGTTTAGAATTGCTCGATATTACACTGTGTGGAATTGATGCGGCGTTTGTTGAAGATTTGCAAAAAGCACGGTTGACGGATTATGTACTATCCTGTTTCACCACCGATGATCAGCTATCATTACAAACAGCAATCAATGAAAATAATTATCACCCAGCCATTATTAAACGATTTATTCATTACCAACATTTATTATTAAAACGGATGAAAAATAGCATTACCGGAAATAAATAGGAGATTCATATGATAAAAAATAAACTCACTTTACCCCTTTTAACCCTATTGATTTCTGGCACGCTTCATGCAGCAACAGTAGATTTAAGAATTATCGAAACAACCGATCTGCATGGCAATATGATGAATTTTGACTATTTTAAAGATCAATCTGTCGATACCTTTGGATTCGCTAAAACCGCCAATTTAATTCATCAAGCTCGCAATGAAGTCAAAAACAGTGTACTGGTTGATAATGGCGATCTAATTCAAGGAAGTCCTATGGCAGATTATACTGTCAATAAAGGGCTTAAAAATGGTGAGACCCACCCTGTCTATAAAGCCATGAACACGTTAAATTATACCGTTGGTAACATAGGTAATCACGAGTTTAACTTTGGTTTAGACTTCCTGCAAAAAAGCCTTGCCGGTGCTAAATTTCCTTATATTAATGCCAATGTCTATGATGCAACGACCGGGCAGCCCTTTTTTAAACAATATATTATTGTCGACACGCCGGTTATTGATCGAGAAGGTAATCAACACACTATTAAAATTGGTTATATAGGATTTGTTCCACCTCAAATTATGCAATGGGATAAATTAAATTTGGATGGAAAAGTCGAAGTTAAAGACATCACAGAAACAGCCAAACAGTTAGTTCCGCAAATGAAAAAAGAAGGAGCTAATATCATTATCGCCATTCCGCATTCGGGTGTTTCTGCTGAACCTTATAAAGCATTAGCCGAAAACTCGGTATACTATTTAAGTCAAGTAGAGGGTATTAATGCGATTATGTTTGGTCATTCACATGGCGTGTTTCCAAGCGACAATTTTAAATCATTACCGAATACTAATATTGAAACCGGCAATATAAATCATGTTCCTGCCGTTATGCCCGGACAATGGGGAAGCCATTTGGGCGTTGTTGATTTAGTCCTAAATGGTGACAATTCAAATTGGCAAGTGACTTCAGGTAAATCTCAAGCTCGCCCAATTTATGACGTGAAAACCAAAAAAGCACTGGTTGATGCCGATCAACATATTACTCACGTACTAAAAGAAGATCACCAAGGTACACGTGAATTTGTCGGAAAACCGATTGGGAAAATTGATAGTGATATCACCAGTTATTTGGCTTTAGTTCAAGATACTACGGCATTACAAATTATAAGTGATGCGCAAATAGCATATGTAAAACAATTTATTCAAGGTGACCCAGATCTTGATGGTTTACCAGTTTTATCGGCTATTGCCCCGTTCAAGGCTGGTGGTAGAAAAAACGATCCAACTGCTTTTGTTGATGTAAAAAAAGGCGATCTTACATTTAGAAATGCAGCGGATATCTACTTATACCCTAACCTGTTATCAGTCGTCCAAGTGACCGGCAAAGAGGTCAAAGAGTGGCTTGAATGTTCGGCAGGGGTATATAATCAGATTGATACGAAAGTCACGACACCGCAGTACTTAATAGATTGGGATCATTTCAGAACGTATAATTTCGATACGATTGATGGCGTAAATTACCAAATTGATATTACTCAGCCTGCTCGCTACGATGGCAATTGCCAACTAATCAATGCGCAGTCTGAACGAATTAAAAATTTAACCTATCAACAAAAACCAATTGATCCTAATCAAACCTTCTTGATAGCAACAAATAATTATCGTGCTTATACCGGTGCGTTTCCGGGAACGGGAAGCAAAAATGTTAAATTTAATTCACCCGATGATTTAAGAGTGATTTTATCGGCTTATATCACTAACACCACCCATAAAAATGGGGAGGTAAAGGTGGCAGTCGATAATAACTGGCAAATTGCCCCGATAACCAGTAATACCAAATTAGATATTCGTTTTGAATCATCACCAACTGAAGAAGCCAAAGCAGTTATCGAAAAACATTCGTTATATCCAGCAAGCTATGTGGAAAAAGATAATCTAGGATTTGGGATTTATCGTCTGGATTTACAATCACCGATGAATGTGCAATCTAAACATCAATAGAACAAGGTATAATTAACAGGATTATCATGATGAAAATTGAAAAACTAATCGAACTGGCCAAAACCGCACGTTCTAACGCTTACGTACCTTATTCTAAATTTCAAGTTGGTGCGGTACTCATTACTGAAGATGACGAGGTCATTTTAGGTTGCAATGTTGAAAATGCATCGTACGGATTGGCTAACTGTGCCGAACGAACCGCTATTTTCAAAGCCGTTTCAGAAGGCAAACGCAAATTTAAAAAATTAGTTGTCATTGGCGATACCCACGAACCTATTTCACCCTGTGGAGCCTGTCGCCAAGTAATAAGTGAATTTTGCGCTAAAGATATGCCCGTAATTTTGACAAATATGCAAGGAAAAATACAAGAAACAACCGTTGGTGAGCTATTACCTTGGTCATTTTCACCCAGTGATTTAGACTAGAAACATTCTTATAATAAAAAATTATCACTAAAAATGAGTAAAAATGACAATGTCATGTCGTATTAAATTATACAATTTATGCGCAAAAATGTTGACTGATTTAAACGTCGTTTAACATCAAATAAACAGACCAAGGTAATATTAACCTAATATATTGACATTAAGAGAGAAGATTAATGAGATTTGTAGATATTATTGAAAAAAAACGTGATGGACATCCACTAACAACTGAAGAAATCCAATTTTTTATTACCAATTATACTAATGGCACAATCCCTGATTATCAAGTGAGTGCTCTATTAATGGCTATCTACTATCAAGGCATGACGTCAAAAGAGTGTGCTGATTTAACCACAGCGATGATGCATTCGGGTGATACTGTCGATCTCTCTTCAATTCAAGGTATCAAAGTTGATAAACATTCAACAGGTGGCGTTGGCGATACCACTACCCTTGTGCTTGCCCCATTAGTGGCAGCCGTTGGTGTACCGGTTGCTAAAATGTCCGGACGAGGACTTGGTTACACAGGGGGTACCAATGACAAATTTGAGTCAATCCCTGGATTTAAAATGGAATTAGATAAGCAAGAATTTATTGATCAAGTCAATCAAAAAGGTGTGTCAGTTATTGGACAATCGGGTAATTTAACGCCTGCTGATAAAAAACTTTATTCACTTCGTGATGTTACCGGTACGGTCAATTCAATTCCACTTATTGCTAGTTCGATTATGAGCAAAAAGTTAGCTGCAGGTGCCGATGCAATTGTTTTAGATGTGAAAACCGGTGATGGCGCATTGATGCGAGAGATGGCAGATTCAGAAAAATTAGCTTATGAAATGGTCAAGATCGGCAATCAAATTGGACGAAGAACCATGGCGATAATTTCGGATATGTCACAACCGCTTGGATTTGCAATTGGTAATGCGCTAGAAGTAAAAGAAGCCATTGATACCTTAAAAGGTCAAGGTCCTTCAGATTTAACTGAATTAGTACTGACATTGGGCAGCCAAATGGTAGTGTTAGCGAATAAAGCGAAAACGCTTGATGAAGCACGAGTAAAACTTCAAGAGGCAATAAACAATGGCAAAGCGATTGAAAAATTCAAAACCTTAATTGAAGCGCAAGGTGGTGATAGCTCTGTGGTTGATCACCCTGAAAAATTAGCAAGTGCCCCTTACCAAATCGCCTTACCAGCACTTAAATCGGGTTATGTTTCTCGTATTGTTGCCGATCAAATCGGAATCGCAGCGATGCAATTAGGTGCAGGACGTGCAACGAAGGACGATATCATCGATCCTGCGGTAGGTATTGTGTTACATAAAAAAGTCGGCGATAAAGTGGAACAAGGCGAAGCTTTACTTACCATCCACGCTAGCACTGACAAACTTGATGCGATCAAACAAAAACTGTATGACAATATCACTATGAGTGATAATGCGCACGTGCCAACATTAATTTATAAGGTCATTACGGAGTAGTGATTGTCTATAAGGAATTAGGAGACACCATGTATTATTTAAATATAACTAAAAAACTATCACTAGCCCTTGCTTTGGGACTATTTTCGGCCAATTCAATAGCAGATGCTATCACGCAACAGCCAAGAGCCCATTCTTGGAAAGAGAATCAACCCTATCAATTCACCATTTTACATACAAACGATCATCATGGTCGTTTTTGGCAAAATGAAATTGGTGAATATGGGCTTGCCGCTCAAAAAACGGTGGTAGATGACATCAGAAAAGAAGTTACTGCCAAAGGTGGAACATTATTACTTTTGTCAGGTGGTGATATTAATACAGGTGTGCCCGAATCTGATGTACTTCAAGCTAAACCGGATTTTATTGGCATGAACGAAATAGGCTATGATGCTATGGCTGTTGGTAATCATGAATTTGATCATCCGTTATCTATCATTCGTGAACAGCAACAATTGGCACATTTTCCTTTTTTGTCTGCTAATACTTACTTCAAAGGCACGGATAATCGTGTCTTTGATGCCTATAAAATGTTTGACTTAAATGGTATCCGAGTTGCCGTATTTGGTCTTACCACTGATGATACCATTTATCTCGCTTCACCCATGAATACGCAAGGTGTTGAGTTTCGCCAAACATTACCTGAAGCACAAAAAGTGATTGCTCAAATTCAACAAAACGAACACCCAGATATGATTATCGCCGTGACCCATATGGGACACTACGAAAATGGTGAACACGGTTCAATGGCGCCGGGTGATGTAGAATTAGCCCGAGGCTTAAAATCGGGCGAATTAAATATGATTGTAGGCGGACATTCTCAAAATCCGGTTTGTATGGCAAGTGCAAATAAACGAGTCACTGAATATGTTCCCGGTACACCCTGCGCACCTGATCAACAAAATGGGACTTGGATAGTACAGGCTCACGAATGGGGAAAATACGTAGGTAGAGCAGATTTTGAATTTCTAAATGGAAAATTGACACTTAAAAATTATCAATTAATTCCTATTAACCTTAAAAAAGAAGTGGATAATGGCAACGACACTAAACGCCTTGAGTTTTACACCACTGAGATCCCTCAAGACCCACAGCTATTGCAGATATTGCAACCTTATCAAGAACAAGGCAGAAAAAAACTGTCAATTAAAAGCGGCGAATTGGTCGGTCGACTTGAAGGCGATCGCCATATTGTCCGATATCAGCAAAGTAATTTAGGACAATTATTACTCAGTGCTTTTATTGAAAAGACAGGTGCAGACTTGGGTATCTTATCGGGTGGGATGATTCGAGATTCATTGATTGAAGGCGATATTGCTTATCGAGATATTCTTAAAGTTGAACCTTTTGGCAATAGTGTGGTTTATGTCGAGTTAACCGGACGTGAATTGATTGACTACCTTAACGTTGCATTGAGCAAAAAGCAAGGATCAGGTGGCTTTACTCATCTAAGAAATATTACCTTAACGCGCTCAGGTGAAAATATTGAAAATGTCAAAATCAATCAACAACCCATTGACTTACAAAAGAAGTATCGTCTGGTGACATTGGATTTTTTAGCGATGGGCGGAGACGGCTATCCGATAATCAACACATTACCTACTTATGTGGATACTGGTTATCGTGATGCGGATGTTGTAAAACAGTATTTTGAAACTCATTCGCCAATTAATGCTGCTGATTATGAACCAATACGCATGATTATCGAAAAATAATCATTAGGTTCACCATTTAAATTAAATAAATTTGCTTTTTAGTATCGAGGTTAATATGCACATGACAGAGTTCCAAAGCAGTTGTTATCAAATCGTCACCGATCCTAATTTATCACCCAAACAGAAAGCCAACTTATTGGCATTAGCGGCAGAAAATAACCTGCCTTATGTTGATCTTGATAATGAAACCCGAAAAGCGTTAGACGAAAATGTTATTTGTGATATGTTTGAGGGTCATGCGCCTTATAAGCCTCGATATGTATTACCTGATTATGCTAAATTTCTTAAACAAGGCTCTGAGTGGTTAGAACTTGACCCCGCCAAAACGTTTGATGATGCCTTAAATATGCTGACTATTGCTTATCATCATGTACCATCCGTTACCGGCATGCCTGTTTATCTGGGTTGTTTAGATCAAATATTGTTACCCTATGTTGGGGATCTCACTGAAGATGAACTTTATCAACGATTAAGACATTTTTGGATAATGTTAGATCGTAATTTACCTGATGCTTTTATGCATGCCAACATTGGACCAACTGATAATATTATTTGTCGTCTAATTTTACGTGTGGACAAAGAACTCAAACAAGTTGCACCAAATTTAACCTTTATCTATGATGAAAACATCACACCAGAAGCGTTACTATCCGTTGCAATAGGCAATATTTGCGAAACGGCTAAACCTCATATCGCCAATAATCAGATGATTCAAAAAGATTTTGATGAAAAAGGCTATGGCGTTGTCAGCTGTTATAACTCCTTACCTATCGCTGGTGGTGGCAGTACCCTCTCAAGAATCAACTTAAAAGAAGTGGCAAAACGCAGTCAACATATTGATGATTTTCTGCAAAATACGCTACCCTATTACTGCCAACTACAATTAAATTTAATCAAAGCCCGTTCAGCCTTTTTGTACGAAAAATCAAACTTTTTTCAAAATAGTTTTTTAGTAAAAGAAGGGTTAATTGATGCCAACCGATTTGCACCCATGTTTGGTATTTATGCTATGGCTGAAGCGATTAATATACTACAAGAAAAATCGAACTTAGCGGGTCGCTATGGTGTCGATGAAGATGCTAATGAACTGGCTACCACCATTTCTAAACAATTAGCCGACTTTATTAATCATCATAAAATTAACCATGCTTGGCAAGGTAAAGCTATGTTACATGCTCAATCTGGCATCAGCACGGATAGAGGCACTACACCGGGCTTACGAATTCCTTATGGTCACGAGCCGGATCCTGTTACCCATATTATGGCACTGTTTAAACATCACCACTATTATACATCAGGCATTAGTGATATTTTAACGATTGATGAAACCATTAAAAATAATCCTTCCGCTTTACTGCAAATTTGTAAAGCGGCATTTCAATTTGGCTTCCGAGAGTTTACCGCCAATATTAGTGGTAATGATCTGGTACGAGTAACGGGCTACATGGTGAGATTATCAGATTTCAAAAAATATAAAGAAGAAGGTTCACGGATTAATACCACATTTTTAGGTAGTGAAGCCGCACAAGATACCGTTAATAATAGCTATTTATGCCGTACACCACGGGTGATCAGTCATGAACAAGTCATGGGCAATCGTTAATAAACTTTTACCCTTTTCTTGCGTTGATGGGCCTGGAAATCGATTAGTTATATTTTTACAAGGCTGTAATTTTAAATGCTTAAATTGCCACAATCCTTATACCATTTCACTATGTCAGGATTGTGGTGACTGTGTCGCCACATGTCCACATCAGGCGTTAACGTTTAGTCATCATCAAGTTATCTGGCAAACATCAGCTTGCCAGCAATGTGATACTTGCCTTCAGACTTGCCAATATCACTCAACACCAATGACTTACCGATATAGTGTTGAGGATATACTAAACATCATTCGAAAATACCTTCCCTTTTTAAATGGTATTACGCTCAGTGGCGGGGAAGCGACCATTCAATTACCTTTTATTGAAAAACTGTTTCATGCCATTAAACATGCCTATGACTTAAAACATTTAACCTGTTTTATTGATAGCAATGGTTATTTATCTCAAACGGGTTGGCAAAAAGTAGTGAATGTCATGGATGGTGCGATGATTGATCTTAAAGCTTGGGATACCCAAGTTCATAAAAAGTTAACCGGCAGAGATAATCATCGAGTCATAAAAACAATAGAATATCTTTCAAAGATCCAAAAATTACACGAAGTCAGATTCTTGATCATCCCAACTCATACGGATCTTCAAAATAAGGCAGAACAAATCGCGCACTTTTTATTGGCGTTGGATCCGAGTATGAGAGTGAGAATCAATGCTTTTCACCACCATGGTGTCCAAGGAATAGCCAAAACATGGGAACCAGCATCAAAACAACATGTCGAAAATTTTGCTACTGAGTTAAAACAATTTGGGCTGAAAAATATTATTTTGCCCACTGTTTACTTATCATGATAATTAAATAGTTTTGATTAATGTGAAAATAGCCAAAATATCAGGACGATGACGAGCTAATTAAAAAAATTGAGATATCGACCTACATCCTTATTATTGTAAAATTTTTACAATAAAAATGAGCAGGTTTTTAAATCTGCTCATTTAGTGGAAACTCAATATTAAATTTAAAGATATTATCTTATTACTTTAACTGCACTTTTTGAAAAAGCAGATAATTTTATATATTCTCTAATATTTAACACATAAGGTATATGCTATATCTGGTTCAACAATAACGTTACCTTCTACAATCCCTACACTGTAGTATCGATTATTTCCATATATATCTTTTACTGATGATTGTTCATTGGTGAAATAGAAATCATAATAGATGAAATTTTTCAAATTTGACAAACCATTTAACATATCTCGACCAATAATATCTAAAGGTGCATAGAAGTAAACTTTACCCCATTCTGGTGTTAATCCTTCACCAATTGCTCTTTTGTACCCATTATTTTTTACATAATAGTTATCATTAGTGGTTGGAGTGTAAGCTAAAGACGAGTTTGTAATCTCAGCTCGTGTTGGCAATCTGTCATTATTGTTTTGACATAATCTATTTGAATTTTGCCAATTACCCGGAAGGTTATTTAAGAAATATAACCAATGTTTTATAGAAAAAGTATAATAAAACTGTGCTAGCGTTCGATTATTCGTCACTAATATGACAAATTTATCACCTTGACCAGGTACATTGTCAGTAAATTTAAATTCACTTTTAGAATCAGCATTTGAATCACGTGCAGTATTAACTAATGAATTATTTGGATTTTTGACCAAGGTATAACTATAATCATATATTGGATTGACAGGTACAATTCTGAAACGAGCTTCCGGAAAAGCATAAGTTGGGAAATAATTACCATTTTGATCTTTTGCAGTGGCCTTAAAGCCTTGATGAATAGTAAATTGATCGCTGTTATAAGAAGGATTAACATCTATTGTATCAGCACCATAAGGCGCATAGTTCCCACCTTCATCCCAACCATTGTGAGTAATCAAAGCCAGTATACCGGGTCGGATAAAACAGATACCGTCATCAGCACTTACTTCAAATGTTTTTGATACTTCTCTTGGTTCTGAAGTATCAGGCTCACCGTACTGAGTTTTAGCAATAAATTGAATCGTCACTTTTACCGATGATTTTGCATTAGCCGTAGATGAATTACACACATCACTACCCAAAAATGCTGTAGAATCAGAAGGAATAACATTATTGTTCTGGTCGCGCCACTCAGCATTAATCGATTGAATGATAAAACTATCGCTGGTAGCTAATTTATCACCATCCACATCATTGATATCACTTTCATTTAAACTTGAAGTATCAACAGCAAATGAATACAGACTAGGTGAAGTATTGTAGGCAACAGAAATCTTATTGGCAGGCCCCGGCGAAACAATTGCCGGATCAAGACCATCAATGTTTAATTTGAATTGAATTCCGTTTAAGACTTTGGTGTCAGCGGTTTCAAGAATATCTGGTGGATTACCGTGAATATATTCCACAGTGGTCGTAGAAACAGATAATCCTGCTAAAGCAATGCGACAAAAAAGCCCAAAAATAGCAATAACGGCAATATTCAATATAAATTGCATCAAATAAAGTTTTTTGAAAACAAACATATCACTATTCATGCTAATTCCTCTACCCATAAGCTTGTCTATAAGTTGAAACAAAGTTATTGATTTGAAGTTTTAGTGAACGACAAATTTATCAAAACGTTGATAAAATTGTTACCGATTACATTTTAAATTTATAAAAAAAACAGCATACACGCTAAAAACTATTCGAAAGTTGTTAATTGCATCCATGTAAAGGTCTATTTTATTGAATAAATTGGTAACAATGGACTATATCGTTCTAAAAAACAGTGCAATATTCTAGTATTGTTAACTATTCTTTTTAAGAATATTAAATTAAGGAGTGCTATATAGTAGATCAGCTTAAAACAGTTTAATTAAACTAACCATTTGATTAATTACAGATAACTAATTGTGCAAGACTACAAATAACTGAATCAATTGTGTATAGTATATAATAATATGAGTAATATGGAATAACTAAATATTGATTTATCATTATTTAATGGCTTTCAGATGAATATTGGATGGAAAAATACACAAGCTAAATAAGTTAACCTAACTGATTTTATTTTTAACCATTGTATTTATTATTAGTAATTTTATTAAAATGTTATGAAATAAACATTAAACAAAAAGAAGGCGTTAGCCTCCTTTTCGTTTTATGGAACACATATTAACGCCGCTATTTTCCCTTTTTAAAAGCTGCGGCAAAAGCATTACCCATTGCACTATTGGTAATAGGCGTTGACTGTGTATTTTTAGCCGTGCTGGTTGATTTGTTAATTCTTGATTTAGCACCTTCAGAGTTTGGCGTTGTTGGATCATCAAGTCGCATCGATAAAGCAATACGTTTGCGCGCAATATCGACTTCCATCACTTTAACTTTGACAATATCACCGGCTTTAACCACGCTTCGAGGATCTTCAACAAACTTATCAGATAAGGCTGATATATGCACTAACCCATCTTGATGTACACCAATGTCAACAAATGCACCAAAGTTAGTCACATTTGTTACCGCACCTTCCATGACCATGCCCACTTTCAAATCGTCCATGGTTTCGATATTATCGGCAAATTGAGCTGTTTTAAATTCAGGCCGTGGATCGCGTCCGGGTTTATCAAGTTCTTTGATAATATCGGTCACGGTTGGCACACCAAAATGGTCATCAACATAATCAACTGCTTTGAGTGAGTTTAAATATTTCGAGTCACCTAAAATCTCTTTTAATGATTTATGATTTTTATCTAAAATGCGTTCCACAACCGGATAAGCTTCGGGGTGAACAGCAGATGCATCAAGTGGATTGTCTCCATCCATAATACGCAAAAATCCAGCGCATTGTTCATAGGCTTTAGGCCCAAGGCGTGAAACTTTTAATAACTGTTTACGATTAGAAAATTTTCCATTTTCATTACGCCAATTGACAATATTTTGTGCAATAACTTTATTCAGTCCCGCTATGCGAGCTAACAGCATCATCGAAGCCGTATTTAAATTTACGCCAACGGCATTTACGCCATCTTCCACAACAGCATCCAGTTTTTTAGCGAGCTGAGTTTGGCTAACATCATGTTGATACTGACCAACACCAATTGATTTTGGATCAATTTTTACCAGTTCGGCTAATGGATCTTGTAGTCGGCGAGCTATCGATACCGCACCACGTATTGATACATCCAAATCAGGAAATTCTTGAGCGGCTAGCTCAGATGCGGAATAGACCGATGCGCCTGCTTCACTCACAATGACTTTTTGACCTTTGACTTCAGGATATTTTTTTTGTACATCGAGATAAAAACGTTCGGTTTCACGCGATGCCGTGCCATTACCAATCGCCACTAATTCAACTTGGTATTTAATGCATAGCGCCGCAACAATCATTGCCGCTTTATCCGCTTGCCCGGTATGCGGATAAATCGTTTCAGTTGCGACTAATTTACCAGTTGCGTCAACAACAGCAATTTTTACGCCTGTTCGTAATCCTGGATCCATTCCCATGGTAACTTTCATCCCTGCCGGCGCAGCCATTAACATATCATGCAAGTTAGCGGCAAACACATTGATCGCTTCTTCCTCCGCCTGCTCACGTAAAGTGGTCATCAGTTCGGTTTCCATGTGCATTAAAATCTTAATTC
Organism: Gilliamella sp. CG25; assembly: GCF_046635705.1. Taxonomy (NCBI): domain Bacteria; kingdom Pseudomonadati; phylum Pseudomonadota; class Gammaproteobacteria; order Orbales; family Orbaceae; genus Gilliamella; species Gilliamella sp. CG25. The sequence continues at coordinate 110,295 of NZ_JBIDFJ010000007.1, forward strand.
GCCATGTCCAATTAATAACTGCTTTACGCCATTTATCTGCAGGTTGATCATTAAAATGAATCCCTAAATGCTCAGTAATAATTTGCTCGCAATAGCTCTCTTTTGGCATTTCTTCAAATTGCGGATCGGCGTTAAGTGAAAGTTGTAAAAAGCCTTCATTTCGTCCTCTGAACATCGCTAAAGCACGATGAGAAGGCACTTTTGAAATCAGTTCGCTTTGCGCAAAATAATCACGAAATTTTGCTCCTTCTTCTTCTTTACCTGCAACCACTTGCGAAACTAAATGCGCATTATTCCATAGATAATGGCGCACCTTAGCCAGTAATGCCGCATCTTCGGCAAATCGTTCCATTAAGATGTATCGTGCCCCATCCAATGCAGATTTGGTATCGACGATTCCTTTTTCAGAATTGAAGAATTTTTCCGCTTCGCTATCAGGATCAAGTGATGGATTATTCCATAACGCATCGGCCAATGGTTCAAGTCCTGCTTCAATAGCAATTTGTCCCCGTGTACGGCGTTTAGGTTTATAGGGTAGATAGAGATCTTCAAGTTCAGTTTTACTAAGTGTTTGGGTAATTTTTTGACTCAGTTCTGGGGTGAGTTTTCCTTGTTCCTCAATTGACTTTAATATCGTTTGTTTACGATCTTCAAGTTCTCGCAGATAACCTAACCGACTATCTAAAGTACGTAGTTGGGTATCATCTAACCCACCGGTCACTTCTTTACGATAACGCGCAATAAAAGGAACAGTGCTTCCTTCATCTAATAATTGAATAGCAGCTAAAACTTGTTCTGGTTTTACTGTCAATTCACCCGCTATAATATGGCTTATTTGATTATTTATCATGATATCTCTGTATATCTCGTCGATTAACGGAATGTAAACTTATTATGCAAAAAGCTAATTATATAACAAGAGAGGGCTACTTGGCACTCGATCGTGAATTGAAATATTTATGGAAAGAAGAAAGACCCCGTGTTACTCAAGCTGTATCTGATGCGGCAGCCCTTGGCGATCGGAGTGAAAATGCAGAATATATTTATGGAAAACGACGATTGCGTGAAATTGACAGACGAGTACGATTTTTAACAAAACACCTAGAAATATTAACCATTATCGATCCTGATCCAAGGCAAGAAGGCAAAGTATTTTTTGGTGCTTGGGTTAAACTAGAAGATGAATCCGGTCATGTACAAATTTACCGCATTGTAGGAGCCGATGAATTTGATCCTAAAAAAAATTGGATTTCTATTAATAGTCCTGTTGCCAGAGCGTTAATTGGTCATAAAGTTGACGATGAAATATCAGTAATGACACCTAGTGGTAAAACTTATTTTTTTATCCTTGAAATTAGCTATACTCCAATTACATAACATTTTAACAAATTAATCATTAAGGAATTAGGGGTTTGGTATGAAAAGAAGAAAAATTTTGTTTTTTCAATGCATATTTTTTTTAATAATATTACTAATAATAATTTTTTATTATTTTTTTCAACTCAATAATAGAACATCCTCAGTACCATATACTGAATTAACCTTAAAATTTGATCAAGTCGAATTTGGCAAATTAGATGCTTTCTTTAAGAGACTTAATCAAGATGGATTCAATCAAGATGAACGACTCTATTTTGAACGATCCGGCTCGGTTCGCTTCTCTGATTGTAATTCGAATCAATATTATCAATTTAATGGATCTGGTATAAAATGGTACGGTTTTAAAAGTAATACCCGTATTTACAATAAATATTATCCTTCTTTTTCTGTTTTGATATTAACATTTGATTCTACGATTGAAGCTGAAAAATATAAGAAAATAATTGAAAAATCAGAGCTTCAATTAAATCCTGGTTACCACTGCGGAGTAAATAAAGGTCCTCATGCTATCATAACTAAAGGACATTTCGTTTATTACATTTCTTCTGCTAATATTTTCCTAGACTATGTAGTAAAATATGCTAAAGTTCTACAAGATCTGCCTATGTAGCCAATCGATTATTTATAGGCGTACTATCTACTGCCTATAAATTACGATGAATTCAGTTTACAATTAAGATCATTTTTACTCATCACTTTATTTATTATGAGCGCTGTCAGTCAACTATTTATCTATCCGATTAAATCGCTTGCAGGTATTCCCCTAAATACGTCGAATGTTGTTGAAGGGGGATTCAAATATGATCGTGTATTGATGATTAGTGAACCTGACGGAACATTTATCACCGCAAGACAATTTCCTGAGCTTTTAAAACTAAAAACAGCTATAGTTAACAACAGTATTGTTGTTTCAACGTCAAATAACGAATCAATAGCAATTCAATTTGATGAATTTATTGAAACTAATGAACCAACCGAAGTTTGGGGTAACCATTTTACGTCTCATATTGCACCAATCAGACTAAACCAATTTTTTAGTCACATTCTTCAAAAAAATGTGCAACTGCGTTGGATTGGCACTAATTTGACAAGACGAACAAAACGATATCCTCAAACACCGGTAAGCTTTGCAGATGGCTATCCTTATCTACTATTGAATGAAGCATCATTCAATTATTTACAACAAAGATGCTTGGAAAAGCTCGATATTCAGCAGTTTCGAAGCAATATCATCATTCAAGGTGCGCTTCCTTTTGCCGAAGATGGCTGGAAAACAATTAAAATTGGCGATGTCATTTTTGATATCGTTAAACCGTGTAGTCGCTGTGTACTTACCACTTTTAATATTAATACAGCAAAGCCTTTAGCTAATAATGAACCACTCAATACGCTCCGCTATTTTCGGACTGATGAGCAAGGGGAAATAGATTTTGGAATGAATATGATAGCTCGCAATGTCGGATCAATATCAATTGACGATCCTGTTGAGATACTTGAAAAGCAACCGGCCAAAAAGTATTTAAAATCTTTTCCCGAAAATAATCGGTTTAACCACGAACAGTGTAATATTACTTTTGAGAACAATACAATCAAAGGAAATCAACAACAGACTATTTTAGAACAACTGGAACAACATAATATTACTCTCCCTTATTCATGCAGAGTTGGAATTTGTGGTAAATGTGCAGTGGTATTAAAACAAGGAAAAGTGAATCCTCTTACTCAATCTGCAATAAAACGCGATCACCGTATTTTAGCTTGTAGTTGTATACCTGAGGGTGATATCAAAATTGAATTAATAAAAAAACCTTAATGATCATTGGTTATATAATCCCGATTTATCAATAATAAATCGTTAATTATTGATTAAAATGGTTGATTGACACTTAATAAATTATTACCCCACTATGATGACAAGTTAGCCTGCCAATCAATACGTTAATAATGTTATATGGCTTCATTTTAAAACCGTTGATGCTAAATGCTATCCTTTAAAGTCATTTGTATTCAGTTTTAAAGCATTCAACTGCGATACCGTAACGAAAATCCCGTTTAAGTCATCGATTAATCAGATCAATACATTGCCTGCTTCACAACCTGCTGTGAATAACAAAATCAAAATATAACAGGTTTAAATCGAAATTAAGTTTTACTGACAAGACAATAGTCGGATTAGAATGGTATTGTTTACGAAATGGCTTCTAACTTAAGGTCTATCAACGAACTCTGATCCATGACATTTTTTTGGATTGGCGCCAGTCGATCATTCATCACTTTAATTGCTTCGGAAAAATAAAATGTTTTATTCATTGCCACAAATGTAGGTTGAGCAATAATACATAGTGAAGCATTTTCACCCGCTTCAACAACTAATAAAAAAACCCGTTGATCACCTTCTTGCATGCTGACTTCAACAATGTCCGCTAATTTAGGACGATATAGCTTAGGTTGTTGGCAAAAATACCAACTTTTTGGCATTTGAGGTTTAATAAAATTAGCCGCAACAATGGCATTAATGGATAATTCAATCTTTTGCGAGTCAGTTAATGCCAATATTTGACAACTATCATAAAATTGATAATAGGATGTTGCATCACTCACTGAAAATGGAAATTCCCTAAAAACATCAGGAATTAACATTTTACTGGAATAACATGAACGAAATAACATATCGTTTGATACTTCAAGCATCAAACTATCATATTGATTATCAAAATACCAACGCCAACAATCTGTTGGTCGAAAAGCAATTTTCATTGATATGTTATCCCTCCATAAAATTAAAAAATTACATAAAAGATAACATAATTTAGGTAAAAAATAAATAAAAAAGTAAAATAAAATTTATTTAATTATATAATTTTTAAAAATTTTAGTGATCCATTATCAAGATCAAAACGATCTAAGTTAGATCCTTTTGATCCCATTTGCGATCCTTTAAGATCACATCAAATTTAATACTAAAATTTAACTTTAACAAACCAGCCATTTTTTCTAACATTTATCCATAAAAAAAGGTGCAATTAAGCACCTTTTTACGACCAAGCCTTGGCTAATTGATTGATTAACTGGCAACATTGATACGTTTCATATCAGTCATATAGCTTCTTAATTTACGGCCAATAATTTCAATTGGGTGATGACGAATTTCATCATTTACATCACGTAATTGCGCATTATCAACGCTACCTTCTGGGATCGCTTTACCAAGATCGCCCGATTGTAACATTGGCATAAATTTTTCTTTTAATAATGGGATCGCTGCATTAGCGAAAAGATAATTACCATATTCAGCAGTATCAGATATCACCACATTCATTTCATATAAACGCTTACGGGCAATGGTATTGGCAATTAAAGGAAGTTCATGTAAGGATTCATAATAAGCTGATTCTGGTAAAATACCTGACTCAAGCATGGTTTCAAAAGCAAGTTCAACCCCAGCTTTTACCATAGCGACCATGACTACACCCTGATCAAAGTAGGCTTGTTCATCAATTTTACCTTGGTATTCAGCGGCTTTTTCAAAGGCTGTTTCACCGGTTTCTTTACGCCATTTTAATAAGTTAGCATCATCATTTGCCCAGTCTTTCATCATGGTTGCTGAAAATTCACCCGAAATAATATCATCCATATGTTTACGATAAAGATCAGTCATGATCACTTTTAATTCTTTAGCTAATGCATTAGCGCGTAACTTAGCCGGATTCGACAAGCGATCCATCATTAAGGTAATACCACCTTGTTTCAATGCTTCGGTAATGGTTTCCCAACCAAATTGTAATAATTTACATGCATAAGCCGGATCCACACCGTCTGCCACAAGTTTATCAAAACAAAGTAATGACCCTGTTTGCAACATACCGCAAAGGATCGTTTGTTCTCCCATAAGATCAGATTTAACTTCAGCAACAAATGAAGACTGTAAAACACCAGCACGATGTCCACCGGTAGCCGCCGCCCATGCTTTGGCGATAGCTAAACCTTCACCTTTAGGATCGTTTTCAGGGTGAACGGCGATCAGAGTCGGAACACCAAATCCTCGTTTATACTCTTCACGTACCTCTGTTCCTGGACACTTCGGCGCAACCATGACAACCGTGATATCAGGACGAATTTTTTCGCCAACTTCAACAATATTAAAACCATGAGAATAACCTAAAGCGGCTCCCTGTTTCATCAATGGTTGTACTGCTTTTACTACCGCTGAGTGTTGTTTGTCAGGTGTTAAATTAATCACTAAATCAGCTGTAGGAATTAACTCTTCATAACTGCCTACTTTAAATCCATTTTCAGTTGCTTTTTTCCATGAAGGACGCTTTTCTGCAATCGCTTCTTTACGTAAAGCATAGGCAATATCAAGTCCTGAATCCCGCATATTTAAACCTTGATTCAGACCTTGCGCACCACATCCTACTATTACAATTTTTTTGCCTTTTAAAAAATCGGCTTCTGATGCAAATTCATCACGAGCCATAAAACGGCATTGACCAAGTTGGTGTAATTTTTCACGTAAATTCAGTGTATTAAAATAGTTTGACATTGGGATCTCCATTAATTTATTTGTCATAATCGAATTGTCCAACACTATAGCTGAATTTAATTGTTGCGAAAATTGATATATTTAAAAAATTATATTGCATAAAATGCAATATACTTGCTAAATGTAATGCTTTCTTTTACTCTAAGCCACTATTTAATTATTGATAAATTATTCAATATGGATACACGATATAAGCAAGCAAATAAAGAAGCTAAGCTTTCACTGTTATTAACAATTATTTATCTTCTTGGCTGGATTGTTTGTGCTTACGGCGCTGGCGATAGGACTGGCTTTTTGGGGCTTCCATTATGGTTTGAATTATCCTGCATTATGGTACCTGTCGGGTTTATTTTATTATGCTGGATCGTTGTAAAATTTCATTTCAAAAACATCTCATTAGAACAAACTAAGTGATCAAACAATGCATTTAGATATTATATTACCGCTAGTCATCTATCTTATTTTTGTGTTTGCCTTATCTATCTATGCTTATGTTAAACGCAAAAAAGTCAATCAATTTACTGATTACTTTATTGGTAATCGAACAATGGGGGGATTTTTGCTCGCCATGACACTGGCGGCAACTTACATCAGTGCCAGTTCGTTTATAGGGGGGCCTGGTGCTGCTTATAAATATGGACTAGGCTGGGTATTGTTGTCTATGATTCAAGTCCCTACTGTTCTGCTATCTCTGGGAATTTTGGGTAAAAAATTTGCCATTTTAGCGCGCAAGTATAATGCTATCACGCTAAGTGATATGCTTTATGCTCATTATAAAAGTAAAACCATTGTCTGGTTTGCCAGTATTGCTTTAGTCGTCGCCTTTGTCGGTGCAATGACTGTTCAGTTTGTCGGTGGTGCCCGTTTATTAGAATCTTCAGTAGGCATACCTTATAAACTCGGTCTACTTATTTTCGGTATTGGTACGGTGATATATACTGCATTTGGTGGATTTCGTGCAAGTATCTTAAACGATGCTTTCCAAGGTTTAGTGATGATCATTGGCTCAATATTACTTTTAACCGCCATTATTTATGCTGGTGGTGGATTAACGGCTATTGTTGAGCGTTTAAAAGAAATCGATCCTGCATTATTAACCCCACAAGGCCCTGGCAATTTTATGGACTTTCCATTTATGGCATCATTCTGGATTTTAGTCTGTTTTGGTGTGGTTGGTTTACCGCATACAGCAGTACGTTGTATGGCGTATAAAGACAGTAAAGCGGTACATCGGGGCATCATTATCGGTACGATTGTTGTTACAGTTATTATGTTAACCATGCACCTTTCTGGTGCACTTGGGCGAGCAATTATTGATGATTTAACCATTCCCGATCAAATTGTTCCAACTTTAATTATTAAAGTGATGTCGCCACTCGCAGCGGGCATCTTTTTGGCTGCGCCTCTGGCTGCGATTATGTCAACCATTAACGCGCAACTGTTACAAGTCTCTTCAGTGATTATAAAAGATCTGTTTTTAAGCATAAAACCTGAAACAAAATGCAGTGACAAAACCTTAACGCGAATATCAGTTATCATTACCTTTATTTTTGGCGCACTGCTCATTTTAGCAGCTTGGAATCCACCGGATATGATAATTTGGTTAAATTTACTTGCTTTTGGTGGGCTGGAAGCGGTATTTTTATGGCCTTTGGTACTTGGCTTATATTGGAAGAAAGCTAATGCAACCGGCGCATTATGTTCAATGTTTGCAGGTGCCATTAGTTATACCTTTTTAGCCGCTTATGACATTAAAATTTATTCTTTCCATCCAATTGTTCCTTCATTAATTATTGGATTGGTTGTTTTTATCATCGCCAATATATTTGGTAACTTAAGGAAAAATTATGCCTTGGATTCAACTCAAAATTAACACAACAAGTGAACTTGCTGAACCAATAAGTGAGCTTTTGGAAGAATCAGGGGCGTTATCTGTCACATTTCAAGATACCTATGATACGCCTGTGTATGAACCCTTACCTGGTGAAACAAAACTTTGGGGTAATACAGATGTAATTGGGCTTTACGATGCTCAAACTGATTTAGATGAATTGAAAGCAATATTAAATCTTGATCAATATTCTTATAAATTCGAACAATTAGAGGATAAAGATTGGGAACGCGAGTGGATGGACAATTTTCATCCTATGCAATTTGGTCAACGCTTATGGATTTGTCCAAGTTGGCGCCCAGTCCCTGATCCTAATGCGATCAATGTTATGTTAGATCCAGGTTTAGCTTTTGGAACAGGTACCCACCCTACCACTGCGTTATGTCTTAAATGGCTTGATAGCTTAGACTTAAAAGATAAATTAGTGATTGATTACGGTTGTGGTTCGGGAATTCTCGCCATTGCTGCACTAAAACTAGGAGCAAAACGTGTCATCGGCATTGACATTGATCCTCAAGCTATTCAAGCCAGTCGAGATAATGCAGAACGTAACAATGTAAGTCATGACATTGAACTTTATTTAACTAAAGATATTCCTGATAATTTACAAGCTGATGTTTTAGTCGCCAACATTTTGGCTGGACCACTAAAAGAACTTGAACCTAATATCAATAGTCTGATTAAACCAGCGGGATTACTTGGATTATCGGGTATTTTGACTTCTCAATCTCAAAGCGTCTGTACCGCTTACCAACCCCATTTTGATCTTGATCCCGTCGCTGAGCAAGAAGAATGGTGTCGAATTACTGGCAAAAAAAAGTAAAAAAATGACATTACCCCCTTTTAAGTTCGAGAAAAAATGCGTAATATAGCCGACCTTAAATTACTAAGCATTGGTAAGGTCACATTAAGAAATAATTTAATCGCCGCACCAATGGCAGGAATTAGTGACAGACCATTTCGAAATTTATGCTACCAGTTTGGTGCTGGTCTGACTATTTCAGAGATGTTTTTAGCTAATTCAGATGTTTGGCAAACAGATAAATCTGCTTTAAGAATGGTCTCAACGCAAGATTTAGGCATTCGCGCAGTACAAATAGTGGGTGCCGATCCTGACGAAATGGCTAAAGCGGCAGAATTTAATGCCAAACATGGGGCTGGGTTAATTGACATTAACATGGGATGCCCTGCAAAAAAGGTTAATAAAAAATTGGCAGGTTCTGCTTTAATGCAGTACCCGCAATTAATTGAACAGATTTTGCAAAAAGTTGTTGGTGCCGTTGATGTGCCAGTAACATTAAAAATGCGGACTGGATGGGATAAAAATCATAGAAATTGCATTGAAATCGCACAAATTGCGCAGGATTGTGGCGTAAAGGCGATTACTATTCACGGGCGCACCCGTGAATGTCTATTTAAGGGTGTAGCTGAATATGAATCAATTAAAGCAGTGAAAAAAAAGGTATCCATTCCAGTCATTGCTAATGGTGATATTTGCACCCCTGAACAGGCAAAAGATGTTTTTCAATATACGCAAGCTGATGCTATAATGATCGGCCGAGCGGCACAAGGGCGACCTTGGATATTTGAAGAAATTGCATTCTATTTAACACATGGAAAGTTACAAAAAGAAAAGACAGTTGATGAAGTTGAACAAATCGTTTTTACGCACCTTGAAGAACTTTATCAATTTTACGGAGAATACAAAGGATTACGGATTGCCAGAAAGCATGTAAATTGGTATACCAAGAATTATGCTGATAGCGATCATTTTAGGCGCTTATTTAGTGTACTTAGCACCACCAGTGAGCAAGCTAGAACACTAAAAGCATTTTTTAGTCAAATTAGAAACAACAAAAAGAGTTAAGAATACTATGTCAGAACAACGCGTTACAGCTGCAGCACTAAAATTTACAACTGTAAACTCTCAAGACCAAATAACACAAAAACCTTTGCGAGATTCTGTCAAGCAAGCTTTAAAAAACTATTTATCACAACTTAATGGTGAAGATCCTAATGATCTATATGAATTAGTGTTAGCTGAAGTTGAACACCCATTCCTTGATATGGTTATGCAATATACACGTGGTAATCAAACTCGAGCGGCTAATATGCTCGGTATTAACCGTGGTACACTACGTAAAAAATTAAAACAATATGGAATGAGCTAATCGAACTGATATTGATAAGCTTATTTCATACAAAAAAAGCACCTGTTTATTAGGTGCTTTTTTGTTTTTATAACAATAAAAAATCACACGGATTAAAAATCAATACACATATTGATAATGAATTTTAAACAAATGTTTGTTAAAATACGCTGATTTTTAAATTATCTAATCTGGAGAATTCTATGGCAGGTCATAGTAAGTGGGCCAATACCAAACATCGTAAAGCGGCGCAAGATGCTAAACGCGGTAAAATTTTTACTAAAATTATTCGAGAACTTGTAACGGCAGCCAAACTAGGTGGTGGCGATCCAGCGTCAAATCCTCGTTTACGTGCAGCAATGGATAAAGCACTATCAAATAATATGACACGCGATACCATGAATCGTGCTATTGCGCGTGGTGTAGGTGGTGAAGATGATAGTGATATGGAAACCATCATCTATGAAGGTTATGGCCCTGCAGGTACTGCCGTCATGGTTGAATGCCTAAGTGATAACCGTAATCGTACAGTATCAGAAGTACGTCACGCTTTCACCAAAACTGGGGGTAATTTAGGTACTGACGGTTCTGTATCCTATTTGTTTACCAAAAAAGGCGTTATTTCTTATCCTACAGGTACAGATGAAGACAAAGTAATGGATGCAGCTTTAGAAGCTGGAGCTGATGATGTTGTCACTTATGATGATGGTGCAATTGATGTCTTTACCACACCAGAATCATTTGGCGAAGTAAAAGATGCACTTGATGCAGCAGGTTTAGTTGCTGAATCAGCTGAAGTATCAATGATTCCTGCGACCAAAGTTGATCTTGATATTGATTCTGCACCAAAATTATTACGTTTGATCGACATGCTTGAAGATTGTGATGATGTTCAAGAAGTATACCATAATGGTGAAGTTTCGGACGAAGTTGCTGCCGCTCTTTAATGTCTATCATTCTTGGCATAGATCCTGGTTCTCGTTTGACGGGTTACGGTGTAATTCGTCAAACAGGACGACAATTAACCTATCTTGGTAGTGGTTGTATTCGTACAGCCGTCGATGATTTACCAACTCGATTAAAACGCATTTATGCTGGCGTTAGCGAAATCATCTTACAATTCCAACCGGATATGTTCGCTATCGAACAAGTCTTTATGGCACGTAATGCCGATTCAGCATTAAAGTTAGGGCAAGCTAGAGGCTCAGCTATTGTTGCTGCGGTCAACAACGATTTACCTGTTTTTGAATATGCGGCTCGTTTAGTAAAACAAAGTGTAGTAGGCACAGGGGCAGCCGATAAAAAGCAAGTTCAACACATGGTTAAACTCTTGTTAAAATTACCCGCCAGTCCACAAGCCGATGCCGCTGACGCATTAGCTATCGCAATTACTCATGCCCATATGAGTCAGTATTTGATTAAATCCAAAAAATAACTCAATTACATATCAATTATCATTTCAAGCTCGCGAGAGCGTTAATTTAAAGTTTTTTCTTAATTTTTTCTTAAAAATAATTCAAAGAAAAATCAATCATCAAAATGCTACTAGCCATCAATATTATACCACCAGATATTCAACCCAAAAAAAAATGCACCAACTGAAATTGATGCATTTTAATAATATTGCTACAAAAGATAATGATTAGTTATTCTTTTCAGAAATAACTGTTTTTTTACCATATTTCTTTCCAAACCATTCAACAAATGTAGTCAAATACAAGAAAAATAATGGTATATAAAAGATGGCCAGGAAAGTTGCTGTAATCATACCACCAATAACACCAGTACCAACTGAATTTTGACTAGCAGAACCTGCACCATTATTTATTGCTAACGGCAATACGCCAAGAATAAAGGCAAACGAAGTCATTAAAATTGGGCGTAATCGTAAGCGACAGGCTTCCAAAGTTGCCTGAAGAATTGTTTTGTTCTCTTTTTGAATAGCGTCTTTAGCAAATTCAACAATCAGTATCGCATTTTTAGCTGTTAACCCCAAAGTTGTTAATAGACCAACAAAGAAGTATATATCATTCTCTAATTTAAACATTGAAGTAGCCACAACAGTTCCGAAGATACCAACTGGAATAGTCAAAAGAACAGAAATAGGGATCGTCCAACTTTCATAAAGTGCAGCTAATGCTAAGAATACAACAATGATAGAAATAATCATTAACATTGTTTTTTGAGAACCAGTTTCACGTTCCTGATACGATAATCCAGTCCAATCATAGGTGAATCCACGCGGTAATTTTTCTGAAATTTGTTCCATAATTTGCATAGCAGCTCCCGAACTTTGTCCAGGAATAGGCGCTCCACTTATTTCCATCGCTGAAACACCATTATAGCGAACCAATGAAGGAGAACCGAATGTTTTTGATGTCTTTGCAAAAGCATCATAAGGCACCATATCGCCATTGTTGTTTTTTACATGCCAAATACTGAAGTCGTCTGGTAACATACGATAATCTGCACTTGATTGTACATAAACTTTCTTAACTCGATTGTTATAAACAAAATCATCAATATATGCAGAACCTAATGCGGTTGACAATACACTATTTACAGTGCTAACCGATACACCTAACGCTTGTGCTGTTTCAAAATCAACATCGATTTTATACTGTGGTACATCAAGCATACCGCCAGGTCTGACTTGCGTTAATTGTGGATTTCTCATCGCCATCATCAAAGTTTGATAAAATGCCCCCATTAAAGCATCATGGCCTTGACCAGAACTATCCATCAACACATAAGAAAAACCATTAGACATTCCTAATGATGGTACAGCAGGAACATTTACAGCAAAACTACGTGCTTCGGTAATTGTTTTCAAAAATCCATTGGAACGTCCAAGTATTGCATTGATCTTTTGGTCTTTATTTTTTCTTAATTCCCAATCTTTAAGCTTAATGAATCCTAATCCGACATTTTGCCCTCGTCCCATTAAACTAAAGCCTGCTACAGTAAAAGTTTCTTTAACTGAATTAGCCTCTTGGGTTTTAAAATAATTGGTTGCTTTTGTTAATACAGATTCAGTTTGATCTAGTGTTGACCCAGGGGGTAATTCAACCATCATGATAATAACCCCTTGATCTTCATTCGGTAAAAATGAAGTAGGAAGTCTTATATAACCCACTGAAAAAATTAATACAATCACTAAATAACCCAAAAGACTCATTTTTGGTTTTTTTAAGGTTCTAATAACGCCTTTTTCATAAAGAGCCTGGCTGCGATTAAATGCTTTATTAAAGTAATAAAAGATTTTATCAACGATTAAAGCTATCCAATTAAATGGAGGAACCTGACCAAGTTTTTGGAAAATTGATTTTTTCTGATCGTTATTTTTAGACGGTGCTTTTAGAATTTGCACACATAAAGCAGGTGTCAAAATAATTGCCATTAATACTGACAATGCCATTGAGGTTACTATCGTAATTGAAAATTGTCGATAAATTCCCCCTGCGGCTCCACCAAAAAATGCCATCGGAACAAATACAGCTGATAAAACGACAGCAATACCAATTAATGCTGGCGTAATCTGCTCCATTGACTTAACAGTAGCATCATAAGGTGATAAACCTTCATCATGCATAATACGCTCTACGTTTTCAATAACAACGATAGCATCATCTACCAATAACCCTATTGCTAAGATCATTGCGAACATAGATAAGGTATTAATAGTAAATCCAGTAATATATAAAACTGCAAAAGTACCAAGTAAAACTACCGGAACGGTAATGGTAGGAATAATGGTTGAACGAAGATTTTGCAAGAACAAGAACATAACGATAACAACTAATCCGATAGCTTCAATTAGTGTATCAACTACGTTATCGATAGATAATTTTACAAAAGGTGTTGTATCATATGGGAAGTCATATTTAATATCTTCCGGAAAGATTTTAGCTAATTCAGCCAATTTAGCATCCACCGCATCAGAAGTATCCAATTGGTTCGCACCAGTCGCTAAATAAATCGCTAAACCACTAGAAATTTGTCCATTATAGCGTGATATAAAATTATAATCCGCAGCACCTAATTCAACTTTTGCAACATCTTTTAATAATAAATTAGAACCATCAGTATTAACACGAACTAAAATATTTTGAAATTGCTTAGCTGTTTTAAGTCTTGATTGTGCGGTAATTGTCGCATTTAATTCTTGTCCTTCTTTTATTGGATAAGAACCTAATTGACCAGCAGTAACTTGTGCATTTTGTGCTTGGACAGCAGCAATGACTTCTTGAGTAGATAATTTAAAATAATTCATTTTATTTGGATCAAGCCATATACGCATTGCATATTCAGAACCAAATAATGTTGTATCCCCTACACCTTGTACACGACGTAACGGATCTTGTACTGTTGAATAAATAAAGTCAGCGATATCGGCCTGTGTTTTATTAGGATTTGTTGAATAAAATCCAATTACTTTTAGAAAGTTAGTGTTATTTTTTGCTACAGATACACCATTTTTTTGAACACTATCCGGTAAACGAGATTTTACACTTTCAACTTTATTCAACACTTGAACTTGAGCGAAATCGGGATCAGTACCAGGTGCAAAAGTTAATGTCGTTTGAACAATACCTTGCGCACTACTCGTTGATTTCATATAGATTAAATTATCAATACCTGTAAGATTTTGTTCAATCAATTGAGTTACTGTATTTTCAATGGTTTGAGCATCTGCACCTGGATAACTTGCTGTAACCGTTACTGCAGGCGGGGCAATATCCGGATATTGCTCAATTGCAAGTAATTTGATGCAAAGTGCGCCACCTAACATCATCATAATTGCAATTACCCAAGCAAATACTGGGCGATCAATAAAAAACTTTGCCATTATTAAAAACTCCGATATTTTTACTTGAGATTATTTTCAATGATTGAATTTAACTTTTCTTGGCTTAAGGAATCAGGTTTTTCTTGATTTAGAACATCAGCCATTACTTTTTGATTAGGATCATTAAAGTTTTTACCTGATAAATTCAATAAACCTGAAACAACAACCTCTTCCCCAGCATTGATTCCACTGGTAACAATCCAATATCCAGGAATACCTGAATAAACCTTAACATTATTACGTTTTTCTAAATAATATTTTCTCTTTGATGTTTTATCAGAATTTTCATTCCCAATACTTTTATCATTAACTTTTTTACTATCAATTAACTCTTGAGTTGTTTCTTTCTCCTCAAAAGGAACAGCAACAATCGCTGTATAGTTACCAGCCTCATTACTTGTGATTCCTTTTTGAGGAACAAGAATCGCATTCTCAATATTTCCCAACGTATAATGAGGTTTTACAAACATACCGGGTAAAATTTTTGAATCAGGATTAGGAAATTCTGCTCGCAAAGTCACTGTCCCTGTTGTTTCATTAACTGTTTTATCAGAAAATTTAATAGCTCCTGTATATTCATATTTTGAACCATCATTGAAAAATAATTCAATTTTCGGATTGGCTTTATAAAGGGTATTACGATCTTTTTCATTTTTTTCAAAAATCGTTGCAGCTTGTGTCATATCGACATAAATCGGATCTAGCTTTTGTACTAATGCCATTGCCGTTTGCTGACCAGCATTGACTAAAGCACCTTCAGTAACGTTAGATTTACCGATATAACCCTTAATAGGAGAATAAACTTTAGTATAATCTAAATTTACTTTAGCTGTGTGCAAATTAGCTTCTGCTACAAGCACTGCCGCGTCTGCTTGTTGAGAATCAGCAGACGCTTTATCGTAATCTTGTTGACTAATAGATTTCGTTTTCAATAAACCTTCGTAACGTTTTAGCGTCAAATGTGCGATATTCGCATTTGCTTTAGCACTTGCAATACTCGCTAATGCACTATCGTATGTTGCTTGATAAATAGCAGGATCAATTTGATAAAGTGATTGACCTTCTACCACATTACTACTTTCTTCGAATTCACGTTTAAGAATAATCCCACTAACTTGAGGTCTAATTTCAGCTATTTGCGAAGCTATGACACGTGCAGGCAGTATTGTTTTAACCGTATAATTTAATGGATCCACTTTAAATACAGTAACCTGGGGTAATTGACTATCACCACTTTGTGACTGTTTTTTATCACAACTAGTTAATAAAAATAAACTGGTTATCGCGAGTGGCA
This sequence comes from Gilliamella sp. CG25, assembly GCF_046635705.1. Taxonomy (NCBI): domain Bacteria; kingdom Pseudomonadati; phylum Pseudomonadota; class Gammaproteobacteria; order Orbales; family Orbaceae; genus Gilliamella; species Gilliamella sp. CG25. The sequence goes on from NZ_JBIDFJ010000007.1 coordinate 126,402, forward strand.
CGGTGAGTAATAGCTTGTTAAATCTCATATAAAATTGACCTCAATCAACAAAATTGTTATTTTTAATAATTATAAATCTTATTTAAAAGTAACCGATGATTTTACAAAAAATATGCATAAATTGTAAGTATCTTTACAGGTTAATAGCACAGAGTTCTAAAAATTAAAATCTAACATTATTAATAAAAAAATATATACCGATAATTATGATTATTGGCAGAAATAAAGTAATATATGCTTATTGATTTTTAGTGCGAAAAAATTAGGCTTGATAAGATGACACAATCAAAGGCATTTATGTACTGACAATCAATTGAATTTTTTTAATTTGCAAAGAAAAAGTAATTATTTTACATTGTGGTACTCCGTAATCACTTCATTCGATTCTTTTATTGAGTGATTTGAGTCTTTATTTAATTTAATTCTGAGATGGTTATTATGGATAATTTACGTATTGTTCTGATTGTTATTGCATCCTTGGTCATTATTGCATTATTGATACATGGATTATGGATTAATAAAAAGGAACGTTCTTCTCTGTTTAATTCAGATAAAAAAAGGAATATTAACCCTATTGCTCAACAGCAAACAGACATTTATATGGATGAAATAGAAGAAGATGATGTAATACTGATTAACCCCAAAAATAAAAAAACAACAACACCGCATGTTGAAGTTGTTGAGATCATTGAAAAAGAAGCACCTCCTCAACAAGAGGATTTATTTAGTCATCAACCGATAGACGAACCAGAAGAAGATACTATCCCTGAACCAGTGATTAATCTTAATCAGGATCTCTTTGAAAATGAACCATTAGAAGAAAAAGTCGAAACAGAAAGTCAACTTGAAAAAACAGAAACAGTCACAATAAGTGAAGAAATTCATGAAGTTGAACCTGTTAAGCAAAACGAAGTTTTGAACACTGAATCATCAGCTGACCATCATGAATCTGAAAAAGCAAACATCGACCATGAAGAAGATAAAACAGAAATCATTGTGTTAAATGTAACTGGCATTAATGGTCGATTATTACAAGGTGATGTATTACTTGCCAGTATTATGCAATCAGGTTTTCAATTCGGTGATATGCGAATTTTTCATCGCCATGTCGATCCTGCGGGCAACGGTCCTGTTTTATTTAGTTTAGCAAATATGGTTAATCCAGGCTATTTGGATCCTGAGACCATGCACGAATTTACCACACCTGGCGTTTCAATTTTTATGATTGCACCGACACAAGGAAACAATCAGCAAAATTTTAAACTCATGTTACAAACAGCACAACGTATAGCCGATGATGTTAATGGTGTTGTCTTAGATGATTCCCAACACATGCTAACACCACAAAAAATCGATAGCTACAAAGAACGCATCAAAAAAGCGTGCAACGAAATATAACCCAAATATAATAATAATTTTATCAACACCACCAACATTAGTTGGTGGTAAATGGACGGGAAATAAAAAGATTCTGATCCGATTGTTAACGATATTCACCATGATGAACATATTGATTTAATCAAGTCATTCATACTTGATTGGTGTCTAATAACATTTAAAAATCTTACTTTAAATTAAGAGCATACTAACATGTCACTATCTAATTTACCCGAAAACCTTACCAATGATTCACAACAAAAAGTCATCACTGAAGTTCAATCTTTACGTGATAAGATAAGACATCATGAATATTGTTATTATGTCTTAGATGCGCCTGAAATTCCGGATGCGGAATATGACAAATTGATAAAACAGCTTCAAACTATTGAACAACAGCATCCCGAATTGATTACCCCTGACTCCCCTACTCAACGGGTTGGCGGTGCTCCCCTATCTCAATTTGCCTCGATAAAACATGAAATACCAATGTTATCTTTAGATAATGTTTTTGATGAGACAAGTTTTATTGCCTTCAATAAAAGAGTAAAAGATCGCTTACACTTAAAAGAAAATGAACCGGTAGAATATTGTTGTGAATTAAAATTAGATGGATTAGCGGTAAGTTTACTTTATGAAGATGGTCAATTTGTGCAAGCTGCAACCCGAGGAGACGGCACAACAGGAGAAGACATTACCGCCAACGTCAAAACAATAAAAACCATTCCACTGGTTTTAAGAGGAGAGCAGATACCAAGACGCTTAGAAGTTCGAGGAGAAGTGTTCATGTCTCACAAGGGCTTTGCCAAACTCAATGCTGAAGCAGAAAAACGAAACGAAAAAGTCTTTGCAAATCCTCGTAATGCAGCCGCTGGCTCTCTGAGACAATTAGACCCTAAAATTACAGCTAAAAGACCTTTATCGTTTTTCTGTTATGGTTTAGGTGTTATTGAAGGTGCCAATCTGCCCAATACGCATTATGACCGTTTAATGCAACTTAAAACTTGGGGATTACCTGTTAGTGATAAAGTTCAAGTGCGAAAAGGTGCGAAAGCTGCTTTAGATTACTTTAAACAAATTGGTGAAGAGCGCATGTCATTGGATTTTGACATAGACGGTGTGGTCATCAAAGTAAACAGTATCGCTTTACAAGAAGAACTCGGCTTTGTTGCCCGTGCTCCTCGTTGGGCAACGGCGTTTAAGTTTCCCGCGCAAGAAGAAATCACCCAATTAAATAAAGTTGACTTTCAAGTCGGTAGAACAGGCGCAATTACACCTGTTGCAAGACTAGAACCGGTATCTGTTGCAGGTGTGATTGTCAGTAATGCAACTTTGCATAACAGTGATGAAATCGCCCGATTAGGTGTCCGTGAAGGTGACTATGTTTCTATACGCCGTGCAGGTGATGTGATTCCTAAAATTGTATCGGTCATATTAGATCGAAGACCAGCCGACACCAAAGCGATTATCTTTCCAACCCACTGCCCGATTTGTGGTTCGCTAATTGTTCGCGATGAAGGGCAAGCGGTATCTCGCTGTGCAGGTGGACTTATTTGTCCAGCACAACGAAAAGAAGCGCTTAAACATTTTGTATCCCGTCGAGCCATGAATGTGGAAGGAATGGGTGATAGACTAATTGAACAGTTAGTGGATAAAGATTATGTTAAAACACCCGCAGATCTTTATAGACTCACGGTACCATTACTATGTTCGTTAGATAAAGTAGGCGATAAATCGGCTAAAAATTTATTAGCAGCACTTGATACATCGAAAAACACAACTTTAAGCCGCTTTATTTTTGCGCTTGGTATACCAAATGTCGGTGAAGTGACGGCTGAAAATTTAGCTAACCAATTTGGTAATTTAACGGCAATTGAAAATGCATCACTTGAACAACTACAATTAGTTAATGATATTGGTGTGGTTATTGCTGAAAGCATCATTGATTTTTTCCAAGAACCCCATAACCGCGACGTAATAGAACAGTTAACCAGTGATGACATTGGTATTCATTGGCAAGACACCAATCCCCAAGCACAAACAATGGCAACCGATTCACCTTTTTCGGGTAAAACGATTGTTTTAACCGGGACTTTATCTGTTTTAACACGTGATGAAGCCAAAGATAAATTAAAACAACTTGGTGCCAAAGTGACGGGAAGCGTATCAAAAAATACTGATCTGGTGATTGCCGGTGAATCTGCCGGTTCAAAATTAGAAAAAGCGCAACAACTTGGCATTAAAGTCATTGATGAACAAGAGATGTTAAGTTTGCTAAATGAATAAGATTGTTTGGACTTGTCCAGTTATAAAGACTATAACTGGCAACTCAACACCAAGGAGAAATTTATGCCATTATTAGATAGTTTTAAAGTAGATCATACTAAAATGAAAGCCCCTTTTGTCCGCGTTGCAAAAACGATGGTAACCCCAAAAGGCGATAATATCACTGTGTTTGATCTTCGTTTTACTATTCCAAATAAAGCACTACTACCCGAAAAAGGGATCCATACTTTAGAACATCTATTTGCAGGGTTTATGCGCGATCATCTAAACAGTGATACTGTTGAAATTATTGATACTTCGCCAATGGGATGTCGCACAGGATTTTACATGAGCTTAATCGGTCAACCTGATGAATCGCTCGTTGTTGATGCTTGGCTCAAATCCATGCATGATGTCCTCAGTGTAACATCACAAAACCAAATACCCGAATTAAACGAATACCAATGTGGCACATACAAGATGCATTCATTGGATGAAGCCAAGGCTATTGCTGAAAATATAATTCACTCAGGTATCGGTATTTGTCATAATAAAGATATCGCATTAACCGACGCTCAACTTGCCACAATGGGTCACTAGGAGTTTTTTATGCCAAATGTTGTCATCGATTTTTTAGAAGGTCGTACTATTGAACAAAAACGAGAAATGGCGAAACGTGTAACGGAAGCGATTGTTCAAACGCTTAATTGTAAGCCTGAAGCAGTACAAATTATTATGCACGAATTATCCAAAGATCAGCTAGCAAATGGCGGTGAACTAAGAATTGATAAGGAATAATACTTTTTTAATTCTGTTATTAATAGTGATTAATCCAGCTCTATACTCGACATCTATTGCATAACAAAATAGTACGCAAATCTAAAAAAACCTCAAAAAATCATCACTAATTTTTTGAGGTTTAAATATATCAATTATTTTTGCTTTAACTAGTGTTGACCATTTTTCATGCCACATCCTACCAATTATCAATAATGTAAAAATGTTTTTAATGATCGCAGTGATGAAGATGAAGCAAATGTCCCATTTTATTAGCTTTGGTTTCTAAATAGTGTTCGTTATTTGGATTCTCGCCTACTTCCAAAGGAACTCTTTCTGTAACTTGAATTCCAGCTTGTTCTAACACTCTTATCTTTTCAGGATTATTAGTTAGTAAACGAATTTGTGATACACCAAGCAGTGTCAGCATATCAGCACAAAGTTTAAAATCACGCTCATCAGCAGCAAATCCTAACTGCTCATTCGCTTCCACCGTATCAAGCCCTTGGTCTTGCAGGGCATAAGCTCTAATTTTATTTAATAAACCGATATTACGACCTTCTTGCCGATGATAGATTAAAATGCCTTGACCTTCTTTTGCAATTTGTTTTAAAGCTGCTTCTAATTGAAAACCACAATCACACCGTAAACTAAATAACGCATCACCCGTTAAACACTCCGAATGCACTCTGGTTAAAACAGATGTTGCCTTTGAAATGTCACCAAAAACTAATGCGACGTGATCCTTGCCAGTTGCAATTTCTTCAAAACCTACCATAGTGAAACAACCCCATGGTGTTGGTAGTTTCGCTTCTGCGACATGTTTTAATTGCATTATTATCTCCGTATTAAATGAATTACATAAACGAGAATCTATTAAAAATAAACCACATTTATGATAAAATAGACAGCACAATATGCTTAGTTGAGTTTTTAAATGGGGTTAGTTATAAAAAAAACAATAGCTGCATTGGCTATTTTTTTAGTCGTACCATTGTTTATTATAGTCATAAATTGGCATTGGCTACCAGACACATTGAACGATAAATCAGAATATTTTTTTTGGGTTACTGAAACAGCAAGTTACCCATGGGCAATAATAACATCAATATTTTATTTCATTTTATTTTGTGCTTTGCTAGTCAGCAAAACAGATAAAATGTTAAAAAAGATTGTATTAGTATGGTTGGTTCTCGTGAGTGCTGTCCTCAGCGGACAAGTGATAAAATCTATCATAAAATCACAAACAGCAGAATCAAGACCTTTCGTCTTATGGATAACAAAAGAACATAATACAACTGACCAATATTTTTATTCATTAACCAAGCCAGAAAGAGCCGCTTTTATCAAAGAATCATTAATCAATTCATCTACAATACCGAATTGGTTATCCAAACACTGGCAAAATGAAACAGGGTATTCTTTTCCCTCTGGTCATACACTATTTGCAGCAACATTTGCTTTTTTAGCCATTGTGCTACTTAACTTCAGGCGTAATTATATCTTTATATCGTTGATTGTGATATGGACGGTATTAATAGAAATAAGTCGATTATTACTAGGTATGCATACTCCTATAGATTTAATATTATCTGTCATCATTGGTTGGGGTATTGCATTAATCTGCTATTTTTATGCTAAAAAATGGCATATAGTAACGTAATCATTTACCCAGTTTTTGCGTTACTAAACGATTTAATGCCTTTAGATAAATCGGTAACAGGTTGTTTAACCGATAAATGGATAACAATAAAGAATAAAAAGTATTAAAAAGAAGAAAGGTCAACATTATGAAATTAATTTTATCGATTATATTGATTATTGCTATTTTTGCATTGTCTATTGCTTTAGGTGCAGCCAATGATCAAGTGGTGACATTTAATTATTTAGTTGCTAAATCAGAATTACGCTTATCTGTTCTGCTGGCAATTTTATTTGGCAGTGGTTTTCTGGTAGGTTGGTTTGTCACGGGTTACTTCTTTTTAAAATCGAAATTACAACACTCATCAACTAAACGCAAACTAAACAAATTACAAAAAAAGTATGATGAAGATATCGCAATAAATCAAAAAGCAACATTAACAAAAATTAATTAAGAATAGACGATTATGTTTGAACTGTTATTTCTGTTACTTCCTATCGCAGCCGCTTACGGTTGGTATATGGGTGACAGAAATGCAAAACAAAAATACTTAAACCAATCCAACCGGCTATCGCGCGAATATGTTGATGGCTTAAACTTTCTTTTATCAAATCAAAAAGATAAAGCTGTTGATTTGTTTTTAGATATGTTAAAAGAAGATGACAGCACCCTTGAGGCTCATTTAACTTTAGGAAACTTATTCCGTTCACGTGGTGAAGTTGATAGAGCCATACGCATTCATCAATCTTTAATGGAAAGTTCAGCATTGACGTTCGAACAACGCCTATTGGCAATACAGCAACTAGGGCGAGATTATATGGTTGCCGGTTTTTATGATCGTGCCGAAGAAATGTTCTTACAGTTAATTGATGAAGATGATTTTCAACAATATGCATTACAACAATTGATTATCATTTATCAATCAACCAGTGAATGGATCAATGCGATTAATGCTGCCACCAAATTAGTCAGATTAGGTAACATTAAATACAAGACAGATATTGCACAATTTTATTGCGAGTTAGCCGCTATTGCTATGTCTGCTGATGATATGGAAAAAGCTTATAACCTGTTACAAAAATCAGCTGCCGCTGATGCTAAATGTGCGCGTACCTCGCTCATGCTAGGTCGGGTATTAATGATACAAAACAAGAAAGAACAAGCCATTGAATCATTCAAACAAATTTTAACGCAAGATAAAGCCTTTATCGGTGAGGCATTACCTTTATTAAAAACATGTTATTTAGAATTAAATCAACCCGAACAGTTTAAACAATTTCTACAATTATGCGTTGATCAAGATAGTGGCAATGTTGCTGAATTAATGCTTGCCGATATAGTCGAAAAACAAAGCGGACTTGATGCTGCCCAAAACTACATGTATCGGGAATTACTCAAACACCCTAATTTAAAAGGGTTTTATCGATTGATGAATTACCACGTAGCCGATGCCGAAGAAGGTCGAGCAAAAGAAAGTCTTTCACTTTTACGTAAAATGGTTGGCGAACAGATCAAAACCGTCCCTAATTATCGCTGTATTAAATGCGGGTTTACGGTCAATTCCATTTACTGGCTATGTCCTGCTTGTCGTTCTTGGTCAACCATAAAACCTGTTCGTGATTTTGAACAACATTCAGATAATTAATAAGAGCTTTATATGTATTTAATTGATTCTCACTGCCATTTAGATAGCTTAGATTTTAGCAACAAATCGATTGATGAAGTATTGCAAGACGCAATACGTCACGATGTTAAACACTGCTTAAGTGTAGCAACCACACTTTCAGGCTATGAATCGATGAGAGATTTTTTAAAACCCTATACTAAACAGTGCTCATTTTCATGCGGTATTCATCCTCTTAATTTAGAAGAAGAAAGCTATGATGCCGATCGCTTTGAAACATTGGCAAGCCAAGATAATGTAATTGCGCTGGGCGAAACTGGGCTTGATTATTACTATCAACAAGATAATCTTGAACAACAACAAGCAAACTTTAAAGAACATATTCGGTTAGGTCGTAAACTCAATAAACCTATCATTGTTCATACACGCAATGCACGCCAAGATACCTTAAGAATCTTAAAAGAAGAGCACGTTTATTCTGGGGTCTTACACTGTTTTACCGAAGATATCGATACGGCCAAACAATTGCTAGATATCGGTTTTTATATCTCTTTTTCGGGCATTATCACCTTCAAAAATGCTGAATCATTACGTGAAGTTGCCAGATATGTCCCTATGGATCGTATTTTAGTTGAAACCGATTCACCTTATTTAGCACCTGTTCCCTATCGAGGGAAAGAAAACCAGCCAGCTTATGTTCGTGAAGTTGCTAACTATTTGGCAGTATTGAAAGGTGTTTCTATAGACGAAATAGCACGACAAACAACGAATAACTTTTGTCAATTATTTAATTTACAAGGGGCGTTACATGAGTAATAAGTTAACCATAGATTGGGATGATTTTTTAACGAATTATTGGCAAAAGAAGCCAGTTATTTTACGTGATGCTTTTAAACACTTTGTTGATCCTATCACGCCTGAAGAACTTGCAGGTTTAGCGATGGAAGAAGAGATTGATAGCCGAATAGTCACCAACAAAAATGGGAAATGGGATGCCCAATTTGGTCCTTTTATCGACTTTAGCCATTTAGGTGAAAACCATTGGAGTTTGCTGGTACAAGCAGTTGACCACTGGCATGAACAAGCAGCCACCTTAGTTGCCCCTTTTAAATGCTTGCCTCAATGGCAATTTGAAGATCTGATGATTTCTTACGCAACAGATAAAGCAGGCGTGGGGCCTCACATTGACAATTATGATGTATTTATCATACAAGGCAAGGGATGCCGACGTTGGCAAGTTGGCGACCGAAACGAACACTACAAACAATTTAGTGCTCACAAAGCATTGCTACATGTTGAAAGTTATCAACCCATCATTGACGAAGAAATTACAGCAGGCGATATTCTGTATATACCGATAGGCTTTCCACATAATGGTGTCTCAATCGGCGAATCGCTTAGTTATTCAGTCGGTTTTAGAACCCAAACGTCTCAAGAACTATTAAGTGGCTTTGCCGATTATGTTATCGACAACCTACCCAATGGCATATTTTATCAAGATCCCAACTTAACATTACCTAAAGATTCCTATCGAATACAATCCTATGAATTAGAAAAATTACAAAACCAGATAATTGAACTGGTTAGAACGCCTAAACTCTTTAACGATTGGTTTGGTAAACACATTACTATTCCAATGCATGAATTAAATATTGTTCCTGTCGAGCCACCATATCAATTTGATGAATTTGTATCGCTTTTAAAAACTAATAATCTGTGCCGAGTTCCGAGCATACGCATTCTAAAAGTAGGTGATTATGGCTATATTCATGGTGAAAAAATCCATTTGCCGATGCCGGTTATTGATCTTTTATGCCAAGAAGAAGAGCTTTATTATGAACAGCTAGAAGATGAATCGACTTTAAAGGTCATTTTGGATTTAGTCAATAAAGGCTATTGGTATTTTATCGAAGACTAATCAAGATTATCCGCTGGGGAACACTCAGCGGAAATTAGCTATCAATCAATTAAATTTAGAAACTAAGATTCACTTAATAAATCATCTATACCCTGTCACGATTCTTTACACAAAATAAAATTATCACTAGTTGATGCATCCTTTAATATTTTTATATATAAAGTTACTTACAAGAAATGATTATTTTCTAGCAAATAACCAATTGTAAAGGCTTTTAGCTTGGATTTTTAAAGTTTTTAAGTATATACTTTGCACCGCTTTTAAACGACCTTATTGAATTAGCCTACAACCTATTTTAAAAGGTAAAGTTTAAATAAGTAACTCACTATTCACAATCATTAGAGGTAAATATGAAAACTGCGATAGACCCAATTAAACAAGCTGAAAGTGAAACTGGATCCACCACAGCTTATCAAAAAAGAACGCTTTTTGCCTCTACAGTCGGCTATGCATTAGATGGTTTGGATATGATGATTTTAGGGGTCTGTTTTACCCTAATTCAAGCAACTTTTAATCTAACCAAAACCGATTTAGGAACATTAACTTCAGTAACATTATTAGGTGCTGTACTGGGCGGAATTCTTTTTGGAACCTTAGCAGACAAATATGGTCGTGTTAAAGTCTTTTCATGGACAATTATCATATTTTCTGTATTTACCGGGCTGTGTGCTATTTCACCAAATTATGAAAGCTTTTTAGTTTTCCGTTTTTTAAGTGGTCTTGGACTAGGTGGAGAATTTGGCATTGGCATGACGTTGGTGTCAGAAACATGGCCAAAGCATAAACGTTCAAGAGCGACATCGATTGTTGCGTTAGGATTTCAGTTAGGCATTATACTGGCAACCTTAACGGTAAATTTTGTAGGAGAAGCACACGGTTGGCGTTGGGCTTTTGCTGTCGGAGTACTTCCTGCTTTGTTTGTTGCCTGGACACGTAAAGGATTGAAAGAGCCTGAAATTTGGCAATCATTAAAAGATCAAAACAAAAATAAAATTGCATTAGGTAAACTATTTAAAAATGTCAAAACATCAGCAACCACGGTTGGTTTAACCATTGCTTGTGCCGTACAAAACTTTGGTTTTTATGGCATCATGACTTGGATGCCAACCATGATCGCAACCGAACGTGGTTTATCATTCAAAAATACGCTATTTTGGACGATATCCACCACAATTGGTATGTCATTAGGTATCTTAATTTTTGGTTGGCTATGTGACAAATTTGGACGCCGTCCTTCTTATATTGTCTTTCTATTAGTTTCAGCGTTATCTATCTGGTTTTACTTTCAACAAACCGATATGATCGTTTTGATTTTATTTGGTTCAGTCATTGGCTTTTTCGTCAACGGCATGATGGGGGGTTATGGGGCATTACTGGCCGAACATTATCCGACAGACGCTCGTTCAAGTGCTGAAAACATTATCTTTAATGTTGGACGAGGAATTGCTGGCGTATCACAAGTCTTAATTGCTTATTTAGCGACAGTTTATTCAATAAGCTACGCACTAGCGCTATTATCTGCGGCTTATCTATTATCCGCTGCTGCATTTATGTTTTTAATTCCAGAAACAAAAGGAAAAACGTTAGAATAATTTCTATTATTACAGGGCTTAACCCTGTAATAATACCGCCCAACAAAGCAAAAATATCATGTGGTACACAAAAGTGAATAGTTCAATGCAATGACAATTATTTTGTACAATCTGTTGATTTGACGTTAATGGATAACATTTTTTTATTATTCAAGTAATAATCATATCGAATACCATCCATGAATATTTCTTTAAAATGAGCAATACCTTTGTTATCAGAACAATAAAGCTCAAGAATCTCTGTGCGAGATGATTGTTCAAACTCTGGTGAGGTTAATTCTACTTCTTCAATATTTTTTATTTCGTATTTATATATAAACTGATCGTTGTCCTTTAAAACATCCACTAACGTAAAATTCTCATCATAAACAATAGGAAGTTGTTTTTTCATTGAATCAATAACTATACGTTGATTTTTTTCTTTATAGCTCCCACTATCACAACCAAATAGCGCCAAACTCCATACCAATAATGCAGATATTTTTTTATATTTCATGCTATTACCCATAAGTAAAATTAATATTATTTTGTTTTTTCCATTTTAAATAAAACGATTCATAACAAAATAAAAAGTCCCTATATAATTTGAATGAGGATTTTAATTTATATGGTTAAAATTTTACAACATAAAATATATTCTTATTTTAATAGTAAGCGTCAATATCAATACACTGTGTTAATTAAACTTTAGGTAATAACCTGATCGTTATCTTCTATCATTAGAAAATCATCATTTAATTAACTAACATAAATACATCATTTTGAGTTGATAATCTTCATTTTTTAAAATGATATTTAGATTCACATCTTTCTCAATAAACAAAATAAAAAAAGGGCTATTAATAGCCCTTTTCACCTTAATCGATACTCTACAATTTACCATCACAATCACTTGGTTTTAAATTGAGTGTTAATGCGTTACTATTATTGATAAAGTAATTATGTGTAGCACCTTCAGGGAAAGCAAGTCTTAATGCTTTCTTCATTAAATCTGTACTACAATAATCGGTGAGTAAATTATTTAATAATGTCTTTTGAGTATTCTCAACTTTTAAATCATCTGGCGTCACACCTTTGACATCATATTTATAATTAATCGTGTTGTTTTCTTTGGATACATCCACCAGCGAAGTATTCTGATCAATATTCATTGGTAATGTTTGTTTAATATTTTTAATCACCGCATCTTGTGCAAGATTATAGTTACCCTCTTTTAACTTATTCAATATATCGTTACTTTCTGCTTTTGCTTGTTCAAAATAATCTTGTGTTTTATCGCTGATATCTGCACCTGTTTGCTGTACTTTCTGTTTAATATCATCAACAGTCGATTTAGAATTATCACAGTTAACTAAAAAAACACCTAATAATGCAAGCGTGATTACTTTAAAAAATTTCATTTTTTTGCCTTTATTCTAAGTTAAGTTTTAACACTATTATGAACAATGCATAATAGAACGTGATTTAAGATGTCTAGCTTAAAAATTTTTTGTAATAAAAGAGCCTGAGCAGCTCTTTTATCACGATATAAACATGAGATTAGTTGGTATGCTCACCACCCGTTACACCATAAGTTTCTGCAGTGGTATAACTTGACTCTTCTGAAGCTAAATGTACATAAACCCCTGCAAGTTCAACCGGTTGCCCTGCTCTTTTAAGTGGTGTTTCTTTACCAAATTCAGGAATTGCATCGCTGAGTTGTCCGCCACAAACTTGTAACGGCGTCCAAACCGGACCGGGTGCAACACTATTAGCACGAATACCTTTACTTGCTAATTGCTTAGCTAATGCTTTTGTAAAAGCGATAATTGCCGATTTAGTTGAAGCATAATCTAATAATGTTGGGCCTGGTTGGAAGGCTTGAACAGATGAAGTAGTAATAATTGTCGATCCTGGTTTTAAATAACCTAATGCCGCTTTAGTTACCCAAAATAGCGAAAAGACATTAATTTCGAACGTTTTGCGAATTTGCTCTGTAGTCAGATCCATAATATCAGCAACCGCAGTTTGTTTACCTGCAACCAATGTTAGATTATCTAACCCACCAAGTTTATGATGAGCTTCATCGACCATTTTTTTACAAAACGCTTCATCACTTAAATCGCCGGGTATCAATACGGCTTTACGTCCGGCAGCTTCAATAACTTTTGCCACATCTTCAGCATCTTTTTGCTCATCAGGATGATAATTGATCGCTACATCTGCCCCTTCTTTGGCATACGCGATTGCCGCTGCACGACCAATACCCGAATCGCCACCTGTGACCAACATTTTAAGACCTTCTAAACGTTGATGACCTTTATAGCTTTTTTCACCACAGTCAGGAATCGGATTCATCTCACATTGCAAACCGGGTGCTTTCTGTTTTTGTTTTGGAAATTTTTCATGATAATATTTGGTCGTTGGATTACAGGTTTGTTTACTCATAATTTTCTCCTAAGTTAAACACATACATGTTCATAAAAGATAAATAACTTAAACAAAATCAATTAACAATGACAAAACCGTATAACTTGAAAAAAGTAGAAACGAATCAATTAACAATATTGATAAATAAGATGAATAGAGATAAAAACTTAAATATTTTTTAAAAATCATTAATCTGTGACGAACTGAATCAAATATAATTTTAACTGTGGCTGTCCATAAGTAACGGGGCGAGAATACAATTTATCAATCAACAAGAAGAAAATTCATAAAATTTGATAAACGATCTCAGTTTAACAAATAAACTTCTATTAAGCCAGCACACAACAAATTAATCCCAATACTGCAAAACTTAATGATCTATGATTGTTTGATTAAAAGGATAAATTATCAATAAACGATCATTTATCTGTCAGACAGTCATCCGGATTAAGTTCAACAATAATGATCTCTTCATTATTGATGAAGTAATGATAGTGGGCGCCATTTGGAAACACATTTTTCAGTTCTTTCATTTGTGGCACATTTTGGCAATAATCATCAAGTAAATTACTGCGTAAAGTATCAAGCGTCGACGTCAATAATAGTGCCTGTTTTGGTGTATTTTTTACGCGGTATTTATAATGGATAATATTATTGTCAGCAAAAACATCAAATAGCGTTGTCAATTCATCAATTTCAATCGGTAACTCGTTTTTAACCGCATTAATTTCTAAATTTTGAGAAGCGAGTAAATCATTATTAGGTTTTGTTAAACTGTCAGCAGAGGAATGATTTGACGCAGTCTTAGCATTATCACAATTAAGTAACACAAAACCAAAACTTATTAACACTATTATCTTTAATATGTTCATACATATTTCGCCTTTTTTTTATTTTAAACGTGTATTTTTTATATTAAACAGGATAAATAAGCAGATAAAAACGATTAATGATTAACATTTATACACTAATCTTTGAAAAATGCCAATTAAAAACTCGTGTCATAATCAAATCTTTTTAGACATCAATCTTTATTATTTTAAAACTTCTTACAATCGCAAAAGCAAGACTCTAAAAAAACCCAAAAAAACAGTTGAATTTTTTTCTAAAACGAGTATTTTGTTAAGAATACTTACTCAAAGAAGCAAAAAAATTTAAATAAAACGTATGAATTTTTCACTTATTATCGTCCTCATCAACATTCTTGTCAGCGTGGTCATTATTCCAGCGCGGGGGCGTTCTTTGAGTTAAAAAAGCTTCATAGTTAACCCAAAACCCCCGCCCCAAAAAGCGGGGGTTTTTTTATGAGCAATGCAAATACCTGAAAAAAAGAGCGAGGAATAAATGTTAGGAACACAGTGGATAGTAAAAACCTTAAAAGAAAAAGGCGTTACCACCGTATTTGGGTATCCTGGTGGACAAATTATGCCTCTGTATGATGCGCTTTATGATGGCGGTATTGAACACGTGTTATGTCGTCACGAACAAGGTGCAGCAATGGCTGCTATAGGTTACGCAAGGGCAACAGGCAAAACAGGGGTATGTATTGCCACATCGGGACCGGGAGCAACCAATATTATCACGGGACTTGCAGATGCGTTGATTGATTCAGTTCCAATCGTTGCAATAACGGGGCAAGTACCTAATAACTTAATCGGTACCGATGCCTTTCAAGAAGTTGATGTATTAGGTTTGTCATTGGCGTGTACTAAACACAGTTATTTAATTGATGATGCGCATGACTTACCCAATATATTCGAGGAGGCATTTACCTTAGCCAACTCAGGCAGACCGGGACCAATATTGATTGACGTTCCGAAAGATATCCAGCTTGCCGACTTAGATTACCAACAATATTTAACCAATCATACTTCTCAAAGTTATCTCAACAAATCAAAATCCTTTGTTATCTCTTCTGATGATATAAAATTAACTAAAGCGATGATTCAAGATGCTAAAAAACCCATGCTCTATATCGGTGGTGGGGTTGGGCTTTCTGGCGCGATATCAGAATTAAGACAATTTATGGAAATGACTCAAATTCCGAGCGTTTCAACCTTAAAAGGATTAGGGGCTGCTGATATCAATAATCCCTATTATTTAGGATTAATTGGCATGCATGGATCTAAAGCAGCGAACTTAGCCGTGCAAGAGTGTGATCTATTAATTGCGTTAGGGGTACGATTTGATGACCGTGTTACCGGAAACCTGAATGAATTTGCTCGCCATGCTAAAGTCATTCATATTGATATCGATCAGGCTGAAATTAATAAATTAAAGCAAACGCATTTAGGATTACAAGGCGACATCAAACAAGTCTTACCTTTAATTCACCAAACCGTATCGATAGAAGAATGGCACAAAAGAATAGACAAATTACGAAAAGCGTATCCAACTCGTTATGATCATCCGGGCGAACCTATCTATGCCCCAGCGTTACTCAAAAGCCTTTCAGAACAAAAAACAGCTAATACAATTGTCACAACCGATGTTGGTCAACATCAAATGTGGACAGCTCAGCACATGCAATTTAACCACCCACAAAACTTTATTACTTCTAGTGGACTTGGCACAATGGGGTTTGGTTTACCAGCAGCCATTGGAGCACAACTAGCAAGACCAAATGATTGTGTGATTTGCATTTCTGGCGATGGCTCTTTTATGATGAATGTTCAAGAACTAACCACAATTAAACGCAAAAAATTACCGATTAAGATTGTATTAATTGATAATCAACGTTTAGGCATGGTTAGACAATGGCAAGAACTCTTTTTCAATCAAAGATACAGCGAAACTAATTTATCTGACAATCCTGATTTTTTAATGCTAGCTAAAGCCTTCGATATCGATGGACAAAGAATTACCCAAAAATCAGAAATTCAACGCGCCATCGATACGCTATTAAATTCAACAGGTGCCTATTTATTACATGTGTGTATCGATGAGCTTGAAAACGTGTGGCCTCTTGTTCCACCTGGTGCTGCCAATGAAAATATGTTAGATAACAACAGTAAGGAGTAAAGGATGAGTAATAAAGATCAGCATCAATTTACTATCACCGCTTATGATAAATTAGGAACACTTGAGCGTATCTTACGGGTTATACGCCACCGTGGTGGTCACATAAAACAGATGCAAATGCAGACTAAAGATGATCAGATACTATCATTATCTTTAGCATTAACAACAAAACGCCCTATTTCAGCACTACTTAATCAGATCGACAAATTGGTAGACGTGATATCGATTGAAATATAGTTATTTTCAATAATAAATCATGATGAAATAATAAGTTAAATTTATAAAAGTATACACTTTAGCAGTTAAACAAAATCGATAGTATAGTATAATGCTTGACCGTTTATTGTTGAAAGCACCGAGCTATATCTATGCTAAACAAAAGTAAAATTTAAGAGGAAATAAAAATGAGTTCTACAGCAAAATCGGATTATATTTGGTTCAATGGTGAAATGGTTCCATGGGCAGATGCTAAAATTCATGTCATGTCTCATGCTTTACATTATGGTACTTCAGTTTTTGAAGGAGTTCGTTGTTATAAAACTCATCAAGGCCCTGCTATTTTCCGTCATAGAGAACACGCACAACGATTGCTAAATTCAGCCAAAATATACCGTTTTCCTGTTCCTTACACGATTGAAGAAATCATGGAAGCAACGCGTCAAACTATCAAGAAAAATAACTTAGAAAGTGCCTATATTCGTCCTCTTGTATTTATTGGTGATGTCGGTATGGGCGTTAATCCCCCTGCTGGTTATCAAACTGATGTCATGATTGCCGCTTTCCCTTGGGGTGCCTATTTAGGTGAAGATGCATTAGATCAAGGAATTGATGCGATGGTTTCTTCATGGAATCGTGTCGCATCCAATACCATTCCGGCAGCAGCAAAAGCTGGGGGCAACTACTTATCATCATTATTAATTGGCTCAGAAGCTCGTGCTAATGGTTTCCAAGAAGGGATTGCCTTAGATGTACATGGTCATCTTTCAGAAGGTGCGGGTGAAAATCTATTTATCATTAAAGACGGTGTACTATTCACCCCAGTATTATCTTGCTCTGCACTTCCTGGTATCACTCGTGATGCCGTATTAACGCTTGCTCGTGATTTGGGTATCGAAGTCCGTGAACAAATTTTATCGCGCGAATCACTCTATTTAGCTGACGAAGTCTTTATGACCGGTACCGCTGCCGAAATTACACCTGTACGAAGCGTTGACCGCATTCAAGTAGGTATTGGACGTTGTGGCCCAATCACTAAACAGATCCAACAAACATTCTTCGGGTTATTTAACGGTAAAACAGAAGATAAATATGGTTGGTTAGATATTATTAAATAATATCTCAAAAAATCCGCTAACTAATACGGCGGATAAATACTTTTTGTAATGTGATGCACATCAAAACATGATGGACTCATCAAAATGATAAACCGATTAAATCGGTCGCAAGTATAATAATAACTTGGGAGCAACAAATGCCTAGATATCGATCAGCTACCTCCGTTGAAGGCAGAAACATGGCAGGAGCGCGCGCTTTATGGCGTGCTACTGGCGTAAAAAATGAAGATTTTGGTAAACCTATTATCGCCGTCGTAAACTCATTTACTCAGTTTGTACCGGGACATGTCCACCTTAAAGACATAGGACAACTAGTAGCTAAACAGATTGAAGCATCAGGTGGTATTGCTAAAGAGTTTAATACCATTGCAGTAGATGACGGTATTGCAATGGGGCATGGTGGTATGCTTTATTCGTTACCTTCACGTGAACTTATTGCCGATTCTGTAGAATACATGGTCAATGCGCACTGTGCTGATGCGATGATCTGCATCTCCAACTGTGACAAAATCACCCCCGGTATGTTAATGGCATCACTCCGTTTAAATATCCCAACGGTTTTTGTGTCTGGTGGCCCTATGGAAGCTGGGAAAACCAAGCTTTCAGATCAAATCATCAAACTTGATCTTGTTGATGCCATGATTCAAAGCGCCAATCCCAATGTCAGTGACGCAGACAGTAAAGCGATTGAAGAATCAGCTTGTCCGACGTGTGGCTCATGTTCAGGCATGTTTACAGCGAATTCAATGAACTGCTTAACCGAAGCTTTAGGGCTTTCGTTACCCGGTAATGGATCACTCATTGCCACTCACAAGCAACGTGAACAACTCTTTTTAAAAGCGGCCAAACGCATAGTTGAAATTACCAAACGTTATTACGAACATGATGATGAATCTTATCTACCAAGAGCCATCGCCACCAAAGCAGCCTATGAAAATGCCATGTCACTCGATATTGCGATGGGAGGCTCGACCAATACCGTTTTACACTTGCTTGCAACAGCGCAAGAAGGCGAAATTGATTTTACGATGTCAGATATCGATCGACTATCTCGTCAAGTACCGCATCTGTGTAAAGTTGCGCCAAGTACAGCAAAATACCACATGGAAGATGTACACAGAGCAGGCGGTGTCGTATCCATCATGTCAGAACTTGACAAAGCAGGACTACTAAATCGCAATGTTCACAATGTGCTTGGACTGTCATTACAAGAAACCTTTGCACAATATGATATTACACAAACCCAAGATGAAGAAGTAAAAAAAATGTATCGCAGTGGACCGGCTGGCATTCGTACAACGAAAGCATTTTCACAAGCTTGTTATTGGGACACACTGGATGACGATCGGGAAAATGGTTGTATTCGTGACAAAGCGCATGCTTATAGCCAAGACGGCGGACTTGCTACACTCTATGGTAATGTTGCTCAAGATGGTGCTATCGTAAAAACAGCCAGTGTTGCCGCTGAAAATCTTGTTTTTAGAGGGCCTGCAAAAGTATTTGAAAGCCAAGAAGATGCAGTTGATGCCATTTTAGGTGGAAAAATAGTTGAAGGTGATGTCGTTGTGATCATCTATGAAGGTCCAAAAGGTGGACCTGGAATGCAAGAAATGCTCTACCCTACCAGCTATTTAAAATCAATGGGACTTGGTAAAGCTTGTGCACTCATTACTGACGGTAGATTTTCAGGCGGATCATCAGGCTTATCCATTGGACATATTTCACCAGAAGCGGCTAACGGTGGCGTAATTGGTCTGGTACGTAATGGCGATATTATCGATATTGACATTCCTAATCGAAAATTAGTTTTAGATGTGTCTGAAGATGAACTAGAACGTCGTCGGGTGGCAGAGCTCACTCGTGGCGACAAAGCATTTACCCCTCATAATCGTGACCGCTATGTGTCGTTTGCCCTAAAAGCTTACGCAAGTTTAGCGACCAGTGCTGATAAAGGTGCTGTCCGCGATAAAAGTAAACTAGGTGGCTAAAAGTGAAACAACAAACAATACTGACCGGTGCTGATTATTTAAAAGCAACGCTTTGCAGTGCCGTATATGATGTGGCGCAAGTCACACCGCTTGAAAAAATGGATAAACTATCTGCCAGACTAAACAATCAGATATTTGTCAAACGTGAAGATCGTCAGCTAGTGCACAGTTTTAAAATTCGAGGTGCACAAGCGATGATCGCCAGTCTTTCCCCAGAAGAGCGACAATGTGGCGTTATTGCTGCTTCAGCTGGAAACCACGCACAAGGTGTGGCATTTTCAGCGAGCAAATTAGGTATAAAATCGCTCATTGTTATGCCGTTAACGACAGCGGACATCAAAGTAGAAGCAGTAAAAGGATTCGGTGGTGAAGTTTTACTTTATGGTGCGAATTTTGACGAAGCCAAAGCCAAAGCCTTAGAATTAGCCAAAGAACAACGACGCATTTTTATTCCCCCTTTTGATCACCCACTGGTGATTGCCGGACAAGGCAGTATTGCCATGGAACTGTTGCAACAAAATGCCAAACTCGATCGCATATTTGTCCCCGTTGGCGGTGGTGGGCTTGCAGCTGGTGTTGCAGTCCTAATTAAACAAATTATGCCATCGATTAAAGTCATTGCAGTTGAACCTGAAGATGCTGCCTGTTTAAAATCAGCCTTAGATGCTGGTCACCCAGTTGATTTAAATCGAGTAGGTTTATTTGCTGAAGGGGTTGCCGTTAAACGAATCGGTGATGAAACATTCAGACTTTGCCAACAATATATCGATGATATTATTACTGTTGATAGCGATGAAATTTGTGCGGCTGTCAAAGATTTATTTGATGATGTTCGTGCCATTGCTGAACCATCGGGCGCGGTCGCACTGGCGGGACTGAAAAAATACGTTGAAAAACACAATATTCAAGGTGAAAACCTTGCTCATATCTTATCGGGAGCTAATTTAAACTTCCATAATTTACGTTATGTGTCAGAACGCTGTGAATTAGGTGAAAAACGAGAAGTCTTAATCGCCGTGACGATTCCAGAGAAAAAAGGCAGTTTCCTAAAATTTTGTCAGATTTTGGGTGGGCGTTCAGTCACCGAATTTAATTACCGCTATCATGATGAAGAATCGGCATGCATTTTTGTGGGTGTTAAAATCACTAAAAATAGTGAAAAAGATGACATCATGCAACAACTCACTTCAGCGGGTTATCCCGTGGTTGATCTAACTGATGATGAAATGGCTAAACTGCATGTTCGCTATATGATTGGTGGCAAGCCTTGTAAGCCAATTCAAGAACAAGTTTACAGCTTTGAATTCCCAGAATCGCAAGGGGCATTACTCAAATTCTTACAAACACTTGGTACTAACTGGAATATCTCAATGTTCCATTACCGAAGTCATGGGACTGATTATGGTCGCGTTCTTGCTGCATTTGAAATTGATCAAACCAATAGTCATGATTTTGGTAAACACTTAACCGAATTAGGTTATGGTTTCCATAACGAAACCGAAAATCCATCGTTAAAACTCTTTTTAACCAATTCGCATTAAATAAAGGAAGACTATTCACTTTTACGGGCGTTAATTAAAGTGGATAGTCTCTAAATCCTAACCAAATAGTTTAAACTTTTAAAAAAATAGATAGATTAACCATGATTAAATTAGCAACAATTGGAACCAATTGGATCACTGAAAAATTCATTGATGCGGCATTACAAACTAAACAATATCAATTAACCGCTATCTATTCCCGTGATATCAACAACGCCGATCAACTGGCAAAAAAATACCAAATTAATACGGTATTTGATAAGCTCACCGAGCTTGCTCAATATGCCAATGTTGATGTTGTTTACATCGCCAGTCCAAACTCACTGCATTTTGAACAAGCCAAATTGATGTTAGAAAATAACAAAGATGTAATATGTGAAAAACCATTAACCTCGAATTTGACGCAAACCCAAACATTAATTAACATTGCCAAACAACACAAAAAACTCATTTTTGAGGCACTTAAAACCGTTTATTTGCCCAATTATCAATTAATTCGGGATTATCTTCCAAAGTTAGGAAGAATTCGCAAAGCACTACTCAACTACTGTCAATATTCTAGCCGTTACGAAAGTTATTTAAATGGCAATAATCCCAACACGTTTAATCCTTTCTTTTCAAATGGTTCTATAATGGATATTGGAGTTTACCCACTCAATTTTGGACTAGGATTATGGGGATATCCCAATAAAATAAATGCCAGTGCGACAAAACTTGCGTCTGGTGTCGATGCGCATGGCAGTGTCTTACTTAATTATGGCGATTTTGATGTCATCATTTGGCATTCAAAAGCCAGTAACTCTTACCTTCCTAGTGAAATTCAAGGCGAAAATGGCTCACTTATTATTGAAAATCTTGCCACTTGTGAGCGCATTATTTATCAACCAAGAATCGGTGAAAAAAAAGAAATCACCCTTACACAACACAATAATGATATGTATTACGAAGCAGAAGAATTCGCTAAGCTATATCGACAACGCAACGTAGATCATAACGGTTTAGCCTATTCGATACTATCATCAACAATCTTGACTGAAATCAGAAAGCAAACAGGTGTGGTGTTTCCTGCCGATCAGCATTAAAGATCTTTAGAATATACAAAATGAAATAATAAGTTGCCAAACCTTTATAGCAGAACGCTAACTAATATTAGCGTTCTGGGTGATATATCCGTTGACTGAGTATAAAACAACTATCCGACCAAACACGCTTATTTAATATGTGCAATATAACCTTTAATAATCTCGACACTATTTTTAAATAACTGCTTTTCATTATCTGAAAAATCTAACTCAATTATTTTTTTGATACCATGTTGATCTAAAATCGCAGGTACACCTATTGCCACATCTTGATAACCATACTCCCCGTGTAAAATACAACTTAATGCTAACGCTCGATGGCTGTTAGTAAAAATATGCTGACAAATTTCAGTAATCGTACTGGCGATACCATATTCAGTGCAATGCTTAAATTTAGCAATTTCAAAACCTTTATTCTTCGCTTTGCTGCCAATATCATTAAAATCGATTCTATTTTTTTCGAGATGATTAAGGTTAATGCCATAAACCGATGAATGCGACCAAACGGGAAATTGTGAATCGCCATGCTCGCCAACAATAAACGCATCGATACTTTGTGGACCAATATCCATTTGTTCCCCCAATAAACGACGTAATCTTACTGTATCAAGCCAAACCCCGGTACCAATAATCCGATGACGGGGTAAACCTGATAATTGCCAAACTTGGTAAGTAATCGCATCACAAGGGTTAGTCGCCACTAAAAAAATCCCTTTAAAACCATTTTTCATCATATCTGGCACAATCGTTGCAACAATTTTTGACGTACCAGCTAGCTCCTCCGCTCGGCTTTTTTGCGCTAATCCCGAAGTAACCGTAATAATCGCTATATCAATATCTGCACAATCGTTGGCATCACGTAAACTGACTTTAATCATGTTTTGCCGATAAGCAGCCGCATCTAATAAATCCTGAGCATGACCATAAGCCCGATCTTTATTTACATCAACCAGTACAATTTCTTCACAAATACCACGATTAACCAAGGTATAAGCCGTCGTGGATCCCACATTCCCTACTCCAATAATCATGACTTTACGTAGTTTCATAATAAACTCCAATTATTTGAAAAATGAAATAAAATCAATAGAAATACAGATACGAAAGGGTTTGTCATCACAGCATTAGTATTGCATATTCTTGTGTAAACGGGGAATAGTTTTCTTATGTTAATGTTAATCGTGTTAAAACAGTTTATTAATATGCATATAGTGAGCACTTAAATTGAGCGAATTTTATTGCCCTAAGCTACATCACATAACGTTTTCTAACTGCTTATTATTCAGATTGTAAATTAATGTTTTCTTGGCTTATTTCATCTTGTTTTTCAGTGATAAGTATTACTTGAGTTCGCACAACCTTTAATGTTTGTGAGTTATAAATAAATAGGTCATCCTTTAACTTAATTATTAAACCTTTCTAAATTAATGTTCATCGTCATCTATTAATTTTATCCGATGACTTACCAATCAAATTTGCAATATTGCTATTCTAGTTATTATGTATCTTTTATATTCTTAATTCTTTAAGAGTTCAAGAAATAGATAGCGAAATTTTTGATCTTTCTATGTTTTGATACTTTGTCTTAATGTAAAAAGCTGTTACAATCAATGAAATATATTTCTTAACGCAATTTTTACGTTAATTTAATTATTTTTTCGCAATAAGCACAACTTAACCATTTAAAAAGTTATAAACAAATGAGTAATAAAATTTTTAAATGCTCAAAATTAGATAGTTTTCCTTTTTATCATACTCATGTGATTTTAGGGTTGGCTGAATTTTGAAAAAAGTGAATCGTTGAAAATTACAAATATCAGGTTAAATCTGTTAATAGGAGTTGAAAACTAGAAAAAATCTTGGGAAAGAATAAGTTTTATAGTAATAGAATAATTGATATCAGTGGCTAAATGTAATAGACACCTATAACTATAGTCAAAATTGAATATGAGGAATACATATGGATAACTTGAAGTTTCAAAAATTTTCAGAAATTAATTTTTCAGATCATTTTTTTGATTCTTTAAAACATGATTATGCTCATGGTTTTATTGATTGGTGGAATAAAAAAGTTAAAACACAAGACTTTGCATATGTTTTATACAATGAAAATTCTTCGTTCATTGATGGTTTTATGTATTTAAAGTTAGAAAATCAAATTGATGATATAAATCCACCTTTAGTAGATGGTTTATATCTAAAAATAGGTACATTTAAATTTAACCCAGCAGGAACATTACGTGGAGAACGTTTTATAAAAAAAATTTTTGATAGTGCAATAGCAAATAATGTTTCGGGAATATATGTTACCGTTTTTGACAAACATGATTATTTAATAAACCTTTTTAAAAGATATGGTTTTTGTAAATTTGGTACAAAAAAAAGTAAGAATGGTATTGAAAATGTATTATTAAAAAAAAGAATTTATTGGAGGGATTTGGAAAAAGATTATCCATATATTAGCACTAAAACAAATAAATATTTACTGGCTATATACCCAGAATATCATACTCAACTTTTCCCTGATTCAATTTTAAAAACAGAATCAAACTCGATAATTCATGATGTTTCACATACAAATAGTATTCATAAAGTTTATATTTCCAAAATTTTAATGATCGGGAATTTCAATAAAGGAGATATTGTAGTAATTTATAGAACGGCAGAACAAGGTAAGAAAGCTTACTATTCTGCCGTTGCTACATCAATCTGTGTTATTGAAGAAGTTAGAACGGTTTCTTCCTTTTCTAATAAAAAGGAATTTATTGAATATTGTAGTAAATATAGTGTATTCACATTAAATGAATTGAATAAATCATATGAGCAGAATCATTACAAAACTAAGTTTCCTTGTTATGTGATAAAGTTTACATATAATATAGCTTTACCTCATCGAATCAATAGAGCTAAACTTATTCATGATGTCGGTTTAGATTCTGAAGATAGATGGAGCTGTTTAAAATTAAGTGATAACCAATTTAAAAAAATTCTGAAACTAGGTGAAATTAATGAAAGTCTTATTATCAATTAAGCCAGAATTTGTAGAAAAAATATTATCTGGTGAAAAACGATTTGAATTTAGAAAAAACATTTTTAAAAATAAATCTGTTAAGACTATAGTAATTTATGCAACAATGCCCATTGGAAAGGTTGTTGGGGAATTTGATATAGATAATGTAATATCCGATAATCCAGATTTAATATGGGAAAAAACAAAAAACTATGCTGGTGTAAGTAAACAATTTTATGATGAATATTTTGAATCAAAAGTTCGAGCTTTTGCTATCGTTGTAGGTAAAGTGACTCAATATGAGGAACCTAAACCTCTTAATTATTTCGGTAATAATATTGTGGCTCCTCAATCATACCGATATTTATAATAGGTAATATCAATTATAAGTTAGTATTAATAATTAATCTGCCACGTTCAAATTACATTTTTGAGAATCGAGATCATAATAGCCTCATACATTAATCTAATTAATTATGAGGTTTTTTATATGAAACATTCATTCAAAAAGTTATACCTGATTACTTTAAATGAATTGTACTTAATCGCCGTTATTTTATTTTAATTATTGCGCTTTATTGCCTCAGCAATTACCTGTTTTTTATTATAAATTAGCCTTGGTTTTGCTTTCTGCTGTAATAGTTAACTACCTAGACCATGCATTTTTATTTATGCCCCCACAAAGATTATCTATTTGAGGATCGAAAAGAGTTTTGCCCTAGTTATAATATCCCCAATATATTAAATCTATAAAAAATGTAAATCGAGATACAACGGATAGAGTAACGCATACAAAACATCCTATTATTGATCGGTATTAAAACAATTTATTTTTATGTGCAAAATTCAAGCAAATTAAATAAATCGCCATGCCGTCGATTTATTTCTTTGGATACAAGAAAATTTAAAATCATCCTCTTCATCTTTCAACTACTGTAGTTTATCTCTATGTTGAAAACACTTATTTAATTCAACTCAAATGCGCAATGAAAAACTTTACCAATAATTTTTATTTTTTCTGAATCTTCTATTTCATCGGGATATTCCAACGAATTGTAAGAGACTATCCTAATTCTATTATTCGACAATCTGTATAAACGTCTTAGTCTACAGAAATCAGATTGACATATTGCGTAAACAGAACTATCATTTATTTGTTGCTTGCCTTTATTAACTGCAACAATAGCGCCCTTAGGTATAACTGGCTTCATTCCATTATCGTTAACGAGAAAACAGAATATATTATTCTCGTCTATATTTTGTTTTATTAATAAAGATCGGGAAAATCTCAATTGTTCCTTTTTATAATTGGAGTTGATTGTTTGTGCTTCATTATTTATAGCTAGCTCGATTGATTTATATAAAACAACTTCGACTTCGCTATCGTTTAAGCTAGTACTGATATCGGACGTTTTAGAATTGTTATTATTCAGTTTGTATTTTGAAACGCCATTAGATTCCATTGCTCCTTTATTATACCGTAGCCAGTTGATATCCACTCGTAAGATATGTGCCAATAAATCGAGGTCTTTTGGCTTGTTGGTTCCGTTTTCCCATTTAGAAACCGCAGCCCTTGACATGTTACCCATTTTTTTTCCGATCTCTGCCTGGCTCAATCCCCGTTTACATCTAGCTATTTTTATTCGTTCTCCAAGCATTTTTACTCCGATATGCTGTTTATTGTTAACACAGATATATACGGTTTATCTAAATATATTAGCAATAAATTATGTATTGGTTTCATCATTAATGAGACGATTAACCCTTTATACAGGGAACACATTCACTACAACATATTTAATCAAACTAAGGTTTAGGGTGAAAATCATCTATCTGATCTCGCCATTCATTGTAATCCCATGTGACCACTTTGGTTTTCAGCGTTTCCAAATAATCGAATGCCACTTGTTTTTCGGCTGGGGTAAGCTGTTGCTCTAAACGATTTTGAATTTCTTTGTTATATTCCCAAACCGGTGGTAGTTGCTCTGCATCCCACGCCAAATTGTTGTCTATCTCGATAATTTTTTGTTTTGCATAACCGCTTAACCGTGACCAGGCAAAGGCTTTAACCGGATCTTGCTCCCGTCCTAAACCATATAAATAGGCTTCAGTCATGCGCAATATGCCTATAATCGAGCTATGCTCTGCCATTAGCTGGGCATAATCTATTGCCTGTTTTAAATCGTCTGATTTTAATGATCTGCGGTATTCGGTTAATTTATTCAGTTGTTTATATTTTTGATCTTTATATTGACGCCCTTGTTGAAATAACATTCGAGCTGTCAAAGCTTCATAGCAATGATAACCACCTTCAATGGCATAGTTTAAATATTCAATACTTTTTTCTAATTTTTCATCTGGACAGGGGCGTGCTATCCCTTGTTTATCATACCCACAAGTACCTATTACCCAACCATTTTGAAATGAAAAATACGAATATTTTAAATCAGCAAACTTATCCCATAAATAGTCTCTTATTTTAATGCTTTTAAATATGTCAGGTTCAGATAAGGGATTACCTGCATTATCCACAAGTTGATCCCGATATTTTTGCATAAATTCATTAAAAGACATCATAACAATATCATATTCCTTTCCTTTTTCATCATACGAATCCGCCATAAAGACAATCCTATAATAATACGGCATGGCATTTTTATCCCATTGCCAAGCATGTTTAACCAGCTTGACTAATTTTTCAGGATTAGTTACACCAAAAAATTTACCATCTTCAAATGAGGAACGATAAAGCTCCTCAGCTTCGTGGATGCGTAATAATTTATTTTCGGGAATGGTTGAAGGGTAAACTGTATAGTCCATGGGTAAGTTTTCGGATTCAACAAAACCAACATTGACTTGGCTATCGAGTGATTGATTAAAATATAATTGATAAAGGCTAATAATCATTATCACACTCATTGCTAGCATGACTATTTTGAACTTTGAACGTTTCAATTTGCTATTCTTCATACGCTATTCTCTGTACTAAAATTCACGCTATCCAGATTAATCATTATTATTCAACCTTAAATTTTACTGACTACAATATCGTCAAATAAATTACGGTTTAGGGTGAAAATCATCTATCTGATCTCGCCATTTATTATAATTCCAAGTAACCACTTTGGTTTTCAGTGTTTCCAAATAGTCTAATGCCGCTTGTTTTCCGGCTGGGGTAAGCTGTTGCTCTAAACGATTTTGGATTTCTTTGTTATATTCCCAAACTGGTGGTAGTTGATAAGCATGCCATGCTGAATTCTTGCCTATCTCGATAATTTTTTGTTTTGCATAATCACTTAACAGTGACCAGGCATAGGCTTTAACCGAATCTTGCTCCCGTCCTAAACCATATAAATAGGCTTCAGTCATGCGCAATATGCCTATAATCGAGCTATGCTCTGCCATTAGCTGTGCATAATCTATTGCCTGTTTTAAATCGTCTGATTTTAATGTTCTGCGGTATTCGGTTAATTTATTCAGTTGCTCATATTTCTGATCTTTATAGTGTTCTCCTTGTTGAAATAACATACGGGCTGTCAAATCTTCGTAGCAATGATAACCACCTTCAATGGCATAGTTTAAATATTCAATACTTTTTTCTAATTTTTCATCGGTACTTGGTCGCGTCATTCCTTGTTCATCAAACCAACGAGGCGCGTAACTAAAAGACTTTTTATATGCAAAATACGGGTATTTTAAATCGGCAAACTTATCCCATAAATAGTCTCTTATTTTAATGCTTTTAAATATATCAGGTTCAGATAAGGGATTACCTGCATTATCCACAAGTTGATTTCGATATTTTTGCATAAATTCATTAAAAGACATCATAACAATATCATATTCCTTTCCTTTTTCATCATACGAATCCGCCCAAAAGACAAGCTTATAATAATACGGCATGGCATTTTTGTCCCATTGCCAAGCATGTTTAACCAGCTTGACTAATTTTTCAGGATTAGTTACACCAAAAAATGTACCATCCTCAAATGAGGAACGATAAAGCTCCTCAGCTTCGTGGATGCGTAATAATTGATTTTCAGGAATGGTTGAGGGGTAAATTGTAAGGTCCATAATAACATTATCCGATTGATTAAAGTCGTGGTTTAGATTGTTTGAATTTTCTGTACATAAATAATTGAGACCTAAACCGATAACAAAACAAAGCATAACTACAAATGCGATTAATTTTTTCGATATCAATTGAGTTAATTGAGTAAAATAATTCATTAAAGATATTCCAAATCATTTAAATTAAAAAAATCTACTTCAACAATACGCTCTTCTAACTTACCTTTATTAAATACACGGCAGGGTAAGATTTGATTTTTATCCGCCAGTTTGCTCATTTCCTCATAAATGGGATATAACTTGGGTAAATCAGTTGAATTTTGTATTTCTTTATTGGTCTCATAATTTGTTTTGAGCTTTAATGTTTTCTTCCCTGTATCATTTGTTAATAGCGCATACCCCCATAAAATAACAGGTTTTTTTATAAAATTTCTAGTGTAATTAAGCCTATAATTAGATCTGTATTTTGCTTCTTTTATAATATCAGCTTCCCATTTTGCTCTTGAATATAGCACCGTCATTCGAGAACTTAACGGTGTACTCACATTATTCTTATTTATTGGATAATCTATTACGCTAAGCGCATTATTATTCCCATAAGTCACTTGTCCTAAACAACGAGTTTTTTGTAATTCTGAAATGGTTTTTGCTAAACAGGTTTGATTTTTTATTTTTTTTTCATCACAGGTATCTTCATATGCAGCACCCCGACAGGAGTGTAAAACAAAAATGCCCTCATTTGGATGCCAGGGTAAACGCTCCATATTATCATTTTCGTCAAAGTAAATTTTATTGCCTTCCCTAAAAGCCAAATGTTCTTCACCACCATGACCAAAATAATGAACTTGCCATAATGCGTATTTATTTGCTGTTTCAGGGTTGGTAAGTTCGTTATATAACTTTGTCCATTCCTCTTTAAATTGTGGTGGATGCTCGAAACCTTTTATAATTCTAACTTCAGCATCGGGGTGTTTAAACTTTAATCGTTTTTCTTTAAATTCTGCAGCTCTTAAAAAGTCCGGAGCTCCCCCACCACCATAAGAAAATAATACAAATAGAGGCGTTGGCACATTTTTTAGCACGACTTCTTGAACAGCAATATTTCCACCTTCAGGTTTTGTTGTTTG
>NZ_JBIDFJ010000008.1:0-140526 GCF_046635705.1 Gilliamella sp. CG25
ACACGTGGACATGATGATTAAAAGGAAAACTAATGAAACTGACTGAACATTTTAAACTGGATGAGTTTACCTACTCACTAACAGCCAGTCGATTAAAAATTGACAATTCGGTACCGGCAGCACTGATGCCCAATATCCAATTAACAGCAATAAAACTTGAACTGGTCAGAAAAGCCCTTGAGCACCCAATCATCATTACTTCCGGTTACCGTTGTCCGGCATTAAATGCGCGGGTAGGCGGGGTGGCAAGTAGTGCACACACTCAAGGTTTGGCGGTTGACTTCCGTTCGCCATTTGGCACACCGAAACAAATCTGTCAACGATTGATAGATGCAGGAGTCGTGTTTGATAAGCTTATTCAGGAGCATAATCAATGGGTTCATATCGGATTCAGTCCCACTCATAATCGCCAAATAATGCTGACCGTCGTCAAAAATGGTGGTAAAACGGTGTATTTAAACGGATTAGTATGATGAATAAATTAACATTGCTGATTAAGTTATTACCGTATGGTGGCATTGTAATAACCGGTTTAGCGATTTATTTTGCATATCACTGTTGGCAAGGCGAACAACTGGCAATGGCTAAAACGGTGGCGTTAGAAGCACAATTTAACGCATATAAACAAGGTAACAGTGCCATTAAATTAATTGAGTCAAATATTCTTGAGACAATAAAAGATGAACAGGTTAAAACAGACAGTTTACGTGATGATGTGGATAATGGCCTTGTCGAGTTGCGCATCAAAGTCGCCACCCTCGAACGAAATAGTGCCGCCACCGGCGATATTGCTGACAAAGCCTTACGACTTGCAAAATCTTCTCAACAAGATTATTACCGTCTCACCCACGCAATCAGCTATAACCAAGCCCTAATCGAAGGATGGCAACAATACTACTGTCAGGTCATTGCACCTCAAAATAACACACTGTTTATGTGTAATAGATAATTGTTTTATTAGGTGTAGATAGCCTTTTCTAATCGAATTTATTGAATAAATTTAAAAAACTCTTCCTTAATTTCTGAAGTTTTTATGAAATTTATAAGCAAACAATAATTAACAAGATCTATTTTTAAAATGTCGCTAAGGAGATGATAATTTGATTTCAACAATCTCAGCATTGCTTGAATCTCACCTTGATATTATTGCAAAGAAACTAAACTTACCTGTTTTCGCTGAAAATAGTGAAATACTTTCTCATTCCGATATTTATCTCAGAACTTATATTTTACCAGAAGTAACAACAAGCGTTGATTCAGAAGGAAAATTGAAGGTTTATCGAGGTGTTTATCAAATTTCTGTTGTCGCACCTATCAATAGCGGTAAGTTACGTTCTCAACAAATATCTGATGATATTATTCAGCATTTTCCACTCAATTTAGAGTTAACAAGTCCTAACTTTTCACTTTATGTAAATTCTATACCAAGTGTTTATCCAGCAAAAATGGATAATGCTTGTTATACACTACCGATCAGCTTTAACTATCGTGCTGATTCTATATTTTAAATAAAATCTAAGGAGATATATATTATGGGTTTTGCTTTACCTAATGGTTCACGTGTATATGTACAAAAATCACACAATGAAGTAACTAACTTTAATTCAATTTCTAATGCTAAAGAAGCAGCGGTAACTTTAAATTCAGGGCATGGACTAGTGGTCGGGGACGAAGTCATGCTCACTTCATCATGGACTAAATTGAATAATATTGTCGCAAAAATTTCTCATGTAAATAACAATGAAGTGACTTTGGGTAATATTAATACTAGTAATACAACGGTATTCCCTGTTGGGGAAGGACAAGGAACTATCACCAAAATCACAGAATGGGAACAACTACCTCAAATTAAAGAGGTTGCTACTGAAGGTGGTGAACAGCAATTTATTCAAATTCAGTTCCTTGATGATGATGCAGAACGTCAATTACCGACTATCAAATCAGCGAAAAGTAAAAGTTTTACCATTGCTCATGACAGCTCATTACCTATCTACACATTGTTACAGCAGTTGGATTTAACCAATAATGTTGTTGCAATGAAAATGTATGTTCCTAAAGCTAAAGAAACACGTTATGACTCTGTACGTATTGCTTTTGATCCAACGCCAACAACAGCCATTAATGATATTGAAACTGTAAAAGTGAGTGCCACAGTTGAATCACCAGCAATTACTTTTTATAAAGATTAATTAGGATATTTTAATCATGGCAAAATTTAAACTTATTGCAGATCCGACATTTAGATGTGAGGTTTCCATTCCGCGTCCTGGATTGGACGATGGTCAAATTAGTTTTGATTTCAAACATTATTCGGTTGATAAACTGACCGTGTTTGAGACCGAGCTTAAGGATAAACCTATCATTGAATTTATGATGAAAATTGTATCCGGTTGGAATTTGGATGAAGAGTTTAATCAAGAAAATTTAAATATCTTATTAAATAACTATCCTGCTGCTTGGCAAGCAATAACCAATAGTTATTATAAAGAGATGTTGGGACAGCGAGAAAAAAACTCATAGAGCTTGCCACTGCACTTTATTCATCAACGCCTTCAAAAACTGAACTTGATTCTTTTGGGCTATCGGAAGTCGATTATGAAGATGAGTATATAGAAATATGGTCAGATAACTGGGATGCTTTCCAGTTATTCCAAGCCATGTCAACGCAGTGGAGAACAAGCATGAGTGGTATTTTAGGTCTTGACTATAATTGCTTGCCTTGGGTAATGCAAATGCTTGATATTAAAGGAAACCAAAAAATTTTTAATGATATTCGGTTAATGGAAAGTCAGGCCTTAACAATCATACACAAATCAAAATAACCGACGAAAGTCGGTTTATTTAATATGGGTAATCTATGTCAAAAACAACTACATTATCATTAAAAGTTGAAACAGGTAATCTTGATAAAGAGATTAAAAGAATTAACGAGTTAGATGTAAAGCTTAAAACCACTGATAAAAGTTTGAGAACACTAAATACATCTAAACTAATGCATAACAATATTAGTAAACGTCAATTGGAATCTTTATATAACCAAATTGGGGTCTATAATAAGTTATTAGGGATCATTCATCCGGTCAACAAAGCATTGGATAATCTGCTTTATGTGCAACAACAATTATCTGACAATAATGGAAATGGATTTATTGATGCTCATGCTTTTCAAGTTTTTAATTCAATAATTGAAAGCTCTAAGTATCAATTAATTGGGATAATTGAATCGCAAGAAACATTTGCCAATACAAGTGAAAAAATGAGTGTGGCATTAAGTCAGATTTCAAATCAAATGAAAGAGATGTCAGCACAAGCGAATATAAAGAAAAATCCATTAATGACACTGGCGGAACATGGAATAGAAATTGGTGAATTATTCGGTTCTATTGGAAAAGCTATTGGTACGATAGTTGAAGTGGGTGCTGTCGTTGGTAAGGATTTATTTGACTATTTTGATAATGCTGTATCTGCCACTGATAGTTTAAGTAAGTCCCAAGAAAAATTGTATAATATTG
Source organism: Gilliamella sp. CG25 (assembly GCF_046635705.1). Lineage (NCBI taxonomy): Bacteria > Pseudomonadati > Pseudomonadota > Gammaproteobacteria > Orbales > Orbaceae > Gilliamella > Gilliamella sp. CG25. Next base: position 3,513 of record NZ_JBIDFJ010000008.1, read on the forward strand.
TTAAACTAAATAAAGATGGAACAGTTTCATTTACTGATGAATTGAAGGAGCTAGCAAATATAAATTCTAGCCTTGCGACGGCATTTATTCAAACTTCTAAAAGACTGTCCGACAATACAATTGTTCATTCGAGAGAAGCAATTAATGAGCTTTTAGAAGAATTTGATTTAAATGCAAAAAGAGTTATAAGTTCAAAAGAATCTTTAACCAGGGATATTTTAGCTGAACATCCCCAAATAAAGTATAATCCAAGCTATATTGATGGCAGACCTGGTCATCAACGTTATATTCATGAACAAATTGAGAAAACCAATAAGTCTTTTAATATTAGTAATGAAAATGCATCAGTTTTTTATGATAAACTTTATGAAATAAGAAAAATCTCAGATTCATTTGAATTGGCTGATAAATTAAATGAGATTGCAACTTATGTAGGAAATATATCAAAGGAAACGGGAGAAGGAAATGATAATTTAGACGATTTTATAATTAAATTGAAAGATATTATCATTAAAGTCCATAACTCAAAAAAAGTACTGGAGTCATTAAATGATTTAAATGGCAACCCTCAAGGCGATAAAGGCAATGGAAATAAAATAAATACTTTATTTTCTTCAAAAAATAGTGCGCCGTCATTATTAAAAACTAGTCAACATGATGAGAAAAATCTTCAAATTCAATTAGAATCATTAAAAGAACAGAATGCAACGATCGGTGCGATAACGGCAGAACGTAAAAAATACTTTGATTTGCAAGCTCAGATTAACATCTTGGAACAAGAAAACAATAAAAGTAGACTAACCGCAGAAGAACGTTATTTACTAGCCAATAAAGCGTCGTTACTTACTCAATATGAAAAAAATGCGGCAATTTCTGAAGAAATCAATGGTCGAATCAAAGCCCAACAGATTTTACAAAATATTACTCACAATTCTACTCAATTACAAAATGAGATTGCAGATAAAAAAGCGACCTTTGGAATGACATCATCTCAATCGTCAAGGTATCAAAGTCGAATTAATTTAGAAAGAAACAAGGAACAAGATTTAGATCCGAGTAATAACCTAAGTCAAGAAAACATCATCACTATAACCCAAAACTACCTTGAGGCAGCTCAACTTTTAGAAGAAAGTTTTGTGCAAGAAGATTTACAAAAAGAAGATTGGATAGCTGGTTTAACAACAGGTTTGAAAGAATTTGCTGAAACATCTCAAGATGTTTTTAGTGTTGCTAAAGATTTTGCCCAAAATTCAATTGGATCTATGTCTCAAATGATGACAACGCTTGTCACAACAGGCAAAGCAAACTTTCAAGAGTTTGCAAAAACTATCTTAGTTAATCTAATTGAAATTATTAATAAATTGATTTTAGCACAGATTATTCAATCTGCTTTAACGAGTTTTGGTGGTGGAGGAAAAGCGACCGGAGGACTTCAACAAGCTTATACAGGGGGTGAAATTTTTGGATATGCTTCGGGAGGAAGTGTGGGATATGCATTGGAACCAGGCGGTTTTACTGGACGAGGTAATAAGTACCAACCAGCAGGAATCGTTCATAAAGGCGAGTTTGTTTTTACAAAAGAGGCAACTAAACGATTAGGTGTAGACTATCTTTATAGTCTGATGAATGATTCTCATAAAGGATACGATAGCGGTGGTTATGTTCATACCTCTATTTCGGCTCCGATAGCATTAGCCCAACGCACAACTCCTTCTTCAAATGCAATCACTGTTAATCCCAATATTGTATTAAATATGTCTTCAGAAAATAGTACTTCTACTCATGGCAATAATACCGATCCAAAACAAGTTCAATCTCAAGTAGATGCAGTTATTAGACGGCAAATGAATGAGATGTTTAAAAAATCAGTTTCACCGGGAGGAGAGTTATACAATGTCATGTATGCGATGAAGTAATGATATTAACCATTTAGATTCTTATTAAAATCTCTAAATGGCATAATTTTAATACTTATTCGAATATTAAAACACAATAACAACTCATTTTTAGTCATCCCTATTTCTTGGAATATCATCGTATTTTAGTCGTCTATAGCGCGTAAATGGATTCAGTTCAACAAAATTAAGTTAATTTCTTATTGCAAAAAAAACATAAAGTTAGAATTGATCACATTAATAAATATCCGTTCTCACGCTTATGTCAAAAAATTGTATTGTTAATTACTCAATTTTGATGTTTTTAATTCAACTAAATTACCTAGACATATTCAAAACCAAATTTTGTTTGAGGAGTATATGAAAGTAGATAAATTTAAATGGAAAACAATGCATTCCCCCAATGGAGGGGAAAAAATGAGTATCACAGAAGTAAAATTTAACGATGGATATTCTCAAATTTGGAGTTCTGGAATCAATAAATCAGGTGAAACATGGGATTTGTCCTATACGGGTCATTGTAACGAATTATCTGAAATCCGTCAGTTTCTTAACAGCCATATTATTCATTCCTTTCAGTGGGTTAACCCTTGGGGAGAAGAAAGATTATATCGTGTTCAAAACGAATCAATCAAATCTGAATTTATCTCTTCGAATGTGGTAAAGCTAAGTTTTACTTTTGTCCAATCTTATGCACCTTAATTATTCAAATGTAGACCTCAAAAAATTTTCTTAATTAAGTTTTGGGGATTGATGGAGAGAACATGTCAATAACACAAGATTTACAAGCCATTGAAGGCAATGAGCTGATACAACTTATTGAAGTTGATTGTACAAAATTTGGGCTTGATGAGGTTTTACGATTTCATTCTCATAATATCTCTGCTGAAGGGTGGGCTTCCTTTGCTGTTGGAAATTTACCTTCTATAAAATGGCAAGGTAAAGAATATTTACCGTATCCGTATGAATTAAGCGATCTTGAATTAAGTAGTACGGGTGCACAACCTACCCCTAAATTGTCAATCGGTAATATTGACGGAAGAGTGACTAGATTGTGTATAGATTATGATGATTTAGTTCAAGCGAGAGTAAAAATTCATACCACAATGGCAAAATACCTTGATTCAGACAACTGGTTAGCAGGTAATGCCACAGCCGATCCAACTCAAGAAAGAGTTCAATTATTTTTTATTAACAATAAACGCGAAGAAACGAAAGCTATTGTTGAATTTGAACTTTGTTCGCCATTTGATATTCAAAATTTACAATTGCCTACCAGGCAAATCACAACACTATGTACTTGGTGTATGCGCGGATGGTACCGCTCAGGTACAGGCTGTGATTATGCTGGAAAGAAGTTTTTCACCAAAGACGGAATTGCCGTTGATGATCCAGCAAAAGATGAATGTGGAGGACTATTAAAAGATTGTAAAGCCCGACATGGTAATAAACCTCTTCCGTTTGGTGGTTTTCCTGCGGCTAATCTTCAAGGTAAGTAATATGCGACAAAAATTATTAGATTCAATCAAAAAGCATGTGGATAGCGAATACCCAAATGAAGCTTGTGGATTCATTATTGATACGGGAAAAAAACAGATCTATCTACCTTGTAAAAACATTTCAGATAATCCAAAAGCGCATTTTTTAATATCATCAGAAGAACAGTTAGCTGCAGAAAAACAAGGTGAAATTATCATGATTATTCATTCTCATCCTGATGTTACGTCACTTGTTCCGTCAGAGTTTGACCGTATTCAATGTGATTATACAGGTATTGAATGGGGAATAATGTCTGCTCCTGATGGTGACTTTTGCACAATATCACCACGAATAAATCGAGATTATACAGGGCGGCAGTGGTTGCTTGGTCACGCTGATTGTTGGTCATTAATAATGAATTATTATGATCGTGAATATGGGATTAAATTAAACAATTATTCAGTGCCACGAGAATGGTGGGATAGTGGCAAAGAGCATCTTTATGATGATAATTGGCAAGCAGAAGGATTTGTTGAAGTCGGTCTGAATGATATGAAAGTCGGAGACATGATTATGATGCGCATTGGTTCGCAAGTCACAAATCATGCTGCTATTTATGTGGGTGATAATCTTATTTTACACCACCTGTACGGTCAATTATCTACACGTACACCTTACGGTAAATATTTTAGAGATAGAACTGTTCGCATTGTGCGGCATAAGGAGTTATTTAATGCTCAGTAAGTTAACATTGAAAGGTGCAATGGCAAGGCAATTTGGAAAAAAGCATACGTATGACGTAAACAATATCCGGGAATTGCTACGCGCACTTTGTGCGACAATAAAGGGATTTGAAAAATATATGAGTACGGCTCATTTAAAAGGCATTAAGTTTGCCTTTTTTGTGGATGGAAAAAATATTGGAATTGATGAGTTTGATATTAATGTTAATGGCAAAAATTATGTGATTATGCCGATAGCTCAAGGCGCAAAAAGTGGTGGTTTATTACAAGTTGTCATCGGAGCCGTTGCTTTAGTTGCTGCATTTTTCACTGCTGGAGCATCACTGGCCGCATGGAGTGCAGCGATGGCAGCGGGAACACTATCCGTTACGTCTATTTTAACAAGTATTGGTATTAATATGATGTTAGGAGGGGTTGTTCAATTATTAACTCCTCAACCCAAATTTAATGCAGGAGGAGCATCACATACCGAAAATAAACCTAATTATGGTTTTGGGGCGCCCGTTAATACCAATGCGGTAGGATATCCTGTTCCTGTTTTGTTAGGTAACCGTGAAATTGGTGGCGCAGTGATTAACGCTGGTATTTATTCAGAAGATCAACAATAGGTGGATTATGCAATTAATAGAAGGTCAAAAGGGTGGTAAAAAAAAGCAACATAGACCTTATGAACAACCCGATAATTTGCTTTCAACAGCAAAGCTCAAAGTACTTTTAGCATTAAGTGAAGGGGAAATTCAAGGCGATCTTACAGAACAAAATATATTCATTGATAATACTCCACTAGCTAATCTCGATGGTACACGTAATTTTAATGGTGTTGCATGGGAATTTCGTAATGGTGCCCAAACGCAAGATTATATTCAAGGAATACCTGAGATAAGTAATGAGTTAAAAACCGGTTTTACAGTAAAATCTGACAATCCTTGGATACGTTCATTTAATAATTTAAACTTGGATGCAGTTAGAATCAAATTAAGCTTACCAAGTCATATTGAGTATAAAGAAAATGGTGATATGATAGGAACCGTTACCAAGTATGTTATTGACTTATCAACAGATGGCAGTGCGTTTGAAACGGTTATTTATGGTGAATTTAATGGAAAAACTACCTCAGAATATCAGCGAGATCATCGCATCAATTTACCAAATGCATTAGAAGGGTGGACTATACGTGTTAGACGACTAACACCTGATTCGAAATCGAATAAATTGATTAATACGTTTAGTGTTTTTTCATATGCGGAAATTATTGACAGTAAATTACGGTATCCTAATACCGCTCTACTTTATATCGAGTTAGATGCTAGCCAATTTAATGGTTCTATTCCTAAAATTAGTTGTAAACTGAAAGGGAAAATTGTTCAAGTACCAGACAATTATGATCCAGTAAACAGGACCTATTCAGGCATTTGGACAGGTGGATTTAAAATGGCATATACCAATAATCCTGCTTGGCTTTCTTATTATTTAATGCGTGATGAGATAGCTGGTATGGGGATCAGAATTGATTCATCAATGCTCGATAAATGGTCAATTTATCAATTAGGTCAGTATTGTGATCAAATGGTACCTGATGGTCGAGGTGGCATGGAGCCTCGCTTTGCTTGTAATGAATATATACAAAGTCAAGAAGAGGCTTATAACGTTCTAAAAGATTTAGTGGCTTCATTTCGGGGCATTATATTTTGGGGTAATGATCAGATCTGTTTAACCGCAGATATGCCACAAGATGAACCAGATTTTATCTATCATCCTTCTAATGTTATTGGCGATTTTACCTATTCTGGTGGTTCATATAAAAATCGTTATACATCCTGTTTAGTTGCATATTCTGATCCCAACAATCATTATTGTGATGATGTTGAGGCTGTGTGGGATCATGATTTGATGCGTCGTTATGATGTCAATGTCATGAAATTAACAGCGATAGGTTGTACTTCTCAAGCTGAAGCGCAACGACGTGGACGTTGGGCTTTACTTTCTAATGCAAAAGATGAAGTGATCACATTTTCGGTAGGACTCGATGGCTATATTCCTTTACCTGCGCGAATCATTGGGATTGCTGACCCTTCTCGTTCTGGCAAAGAAAATGGCGGGCGTATTCACGCCGTTGAAGGACGAAGAATCACATTAGATAGAGCTGTTGAATATGATGTGGGCGATCGGTTAGTCCTTAATTTACCGGATGGCACTGCGCAAAGCCGAACGATTAGAGCGATTAGTACCGACAAAAAAACACTCACTGTTACGGCTAATTATAAACTGACACCAGTTGCTGGCGCAGTATGGTGTATTGATAGTGATAATATCGCTATTCAATATTATAGAGTAACCTCAATATCATCGTCTAATGAAGGTCAGTTTACAATTACGGCTATTCATCATGATCCAAATAAATTCAGATATATAGATCAAGGTATACGATTAGAGCCAAAACCAATAACAGTTACTCCTCCAAGCTCAGTTTCATCCCCCAAAAATATTGTTTTATCAGAAAGCAGTTATATCTCCCAGGGACTGTCGGTGGCATCATTGCAAGCTTCTTGGGATGTGGTAGAAGGTGCGACAAACTATATTGCTCAATGGAGAAAAGATAATTCGTCTTGGATTAATATTGGTCGAACTAATGGAATGAATTTTACCGTCGAGGGTGTTTATACTGGTGTATATGAAGTTCGAGTACGAGCAGTAAATGCGATTGATGCATCTTCACCCTGGGCTTATTCACAAACCAAAGCAATCAAAGGAAAAGTTGGTAAACCTGACAGACCAGTAGACTTTACTGCTAGCGAAAGTGTGGTATTTGGTATTGACCTTAATTGGTCGTTTCCAATTGGAAGCGGTGATAGTAGTTACACAGAAATTCAATATAGTACGACTGAAAATGAAGAAAATGCCCTGCTATTAAGCAATGTTAGTTACCCAACTTGCAATTATTCTCAGACCGGGTTAGCTATAGGTCAACAGTTTTTCTACCGTGCTCGCCTTGTCGATAAAATCGGTAACATCAGTGATTGGACAAATTGGGTTAGAGGTGTTTCAAGTACCAATACTAATGATTTGACAGACCATATTTTTGAAGAAATAAAAGAAACAGACGCTTGGCAATCTCTTGTCGACTCTGCTGATAATGCTGCTATTAATTCAATAGCGAATGCAAAATCCATTATTGAAAATGCACTGGCTATAGACGCTGAGACAAAACAGCGCAGAGTTGAAAACGCCAACTTATCCGCTGAAATTCAAGAAACCCATTCAGCGTTATTAACTGAGAAAGCAGCAACAGCCATTGCTTTAAAAGAGTTGAACGCTAAATACGGTAATATAAATAGCAATTTATCAGAATTAAAACAGACAACAGCTGAACAAAATGCCGCTACTGCCAAATCAATACAGGCAATTAACACAAAAGTTGGAGATGTTTCTACCACCATTTCAAATGTCAGTGAAACGGTAAATAATTTAAATGGTAAAGTTTCAGCTCATCGTACAATGAAAGTTGAAGTAGATGACAAAGGTCAACAGTATGTTGCAGGTATGACAATGGGTGTTGAAAATACTGAACAAGGAATGCAAAGTAATGTCATTTTTCTTCAAGATCGTTTTTCAATCATGAACTCAGCCAATGGAAATCCTCAAACAGTCTTTACGACACAGGGCAATCAAGTTGTCATCAATGATGCAGTTATTGGTGATGCTTCAATAACGAACACGAAAATTGGCAATATTATTGAATCAAATAATTTTAGAGAGGGTGTATCTGGTTGGCAATTATCCAAGCATACAGGAACATTGAAAGCCATTAATGCTGACATTTCAGGGAGACTGCGTGCCACATCAGGAGAGTTGAATAATGTCGTTATCAATGAGAATTGTGAAATTCAAGGTACTTTAAATGTTAATCAAATCAAGGGAAATGTGCTTTCGGCTGTTTCATTTGTGAAAGATGTCAAATTGCAAGAGTTAAATCCGAATCAAAATGTACATATAATGAGTGTTATTGCAAATGGACAATGGCAAAAACTATGTTTTGCTAATGAAATCATTGTTACATCTAATTATAAGAGAGGAATGATTTATAAGGAATGGGAAATTTTAGAAAATTTTCGAGGTAATCCTAAAATTTTATTTAATAATCAATACCCAATGGATTTAAAAAAAATTTACACTAAAAATAGGCTTCGAAATTTATGTTTATACATTCCGCCATTTACTTATGGTGAAAAAGTGAATATTTCGATCACAATTGATAAATCAGGTAGAAATAAACCAGCATATTTGTTTTGTTTCAATACGCTAGTATTTTTAATGAAAAACTCAGATGGTTTTATAATCGATTTGCAATAAAAAAATCTCAAAGTATTCAATCAAATTAGAGGGAACTTATGTCGAGGTATAATACAGGTACGATAGCAGTAACAAATGGAGGTAAAATAGTAACGGGAGTTGGTACTAAATGCACAAATTCATTAATTGATATTTGTGCTGGTCAAATGAACTCACCAAACTACTGGAACAGAGTAAGGTCTACGCTGAACAAAATGCCAAAAAATCAGAAGAGGACGCTAAAAATGCCACAACTTCAATAAATACTACAATTTTCATTAAAAAATTGGGTGTAGATAGTCAGTCAATTAATGGCTCATTTAATGTTAAAACGCTAAAAGAAAATGATGTTTGTGTTTATTCGCCTAACAATAAACCAACGGCTGATGATATTGGTGCTATTCCTGCTGTTAAAAAAGATGTGAACGGCTTACCTATTTGTCGAATAGGTTTAATTTATTCTCAGTTTTTTATACTCACGACCTCGACTATCATTATATTTATCAGTCATTTGCTGGGATTTGTGACCCAATAATGTCATGGTGTCAATGCGTTGTTCTCTATATAAACGTTCTGATAGTGATCTGATTTCGTGAAATGTGGTAGGTGTTCCGTTCCAGTAATTTCGGCTATAAACTCTATCACGTAACCGTGAAAACTGACGCGTTATATCGTCTAATTTTATTTTTTCATTGTTGAGACATATTAAATAGTCATTATCAGTTGATTCAATAATGTCTCGTAAACTAGTGCTTATTTTTTTACATTCCAATTTTATCGGTAGTGCGATTTTTGCACCTGTTTTATATTGATCTATTAATAAATAATTTCGTTTAATATTTGATTTTTTCATTTCTACTATATCAGAACGGCGTTGCCCTGTAACTAGCGCAAGCGTCATAGCATCATGCATTATTTTATTTCCTGTTTTTTCCGCCTCATTTAAAATTTTCTTAAACTCAACAAATGTCATTCGTGAACGTTTCACAGTAACTTTAGGACATTTTATTGGTTCGGCGGGGTTCCTGTCATTCCAGCCCTGTGCGTATGCTTCTCGGAAGATATCTTTAAGTAAGTGGTACATGCACTTAGCGGACGGAGCTTTATCTTGATCTGTATAGATTTTGATAATTTTTGCAATATCGGGTGGTGTTATTTGGGAGATCGGTTTAGCGCCTATTTGCTGACGGATAACTTTTAGCAAATACGTTTTTATTTCGATTGTTTTGGGTTTTGAATTACGTTCGGCAAGAATTTTAATATATTCATCAAGCCAATTGTTAACGGATTTTGGATGAGTATTTTGGGGTTTAAATAATTTAGAAAGAAAAAACATGATTGCCTCATTATGCAAAAATGTTTTTTTATATCTGTTAAATTCATATTTATCAAGTCATTATTAAAAAAACACTCTCTATGACTCACTATTATGATTGAGAATGAATAATTGAATATAATAAAATACTTTGATAATATTTCGCGTAGTTAAAAAATTCATAAATGAATTAAAATTAATTCTAAAATGATAGATTATCATAATGAATATATTTAATTTATTTAACTTACTTTCTTCACCCTATATTGCGAATAATTAAATTGTTGAAATAAATGAGTGATACAATTTTAACGGTTTGTTTAAACACTCGATTTGCGATATTTTTGAGAATAAGATGACCTTCATTGACGAATGATATCTTCCTCTCCTCGATCTTTTGGAGCCATTATGGAAAACTTAAGTACTGTTCAGGACTTTATTCGCTGGACAACTTCACAACTCAGTCAATCAGAAATTTATTTAGGACATGGAACGGATAATCCTATCGATGAATCAAAACAACTTATTTTAGCCAGTTTAGGATTATCATTATCTATTCCTCCCGAATTTTACGCGGCCAATCTGACGGAAGAAGAAAGACAGTTTCTGTTTGATATTATTCAAAAGCGAATTGACGATCGGGTTCCAACTCCTTATTTAACGAATCAAGCGTGGTTTTGTGGACATAGTTTTTATGTTGATGAACGAGTTTTAATACCTCGTTCACCGATTGGTGAATTAATTGATGATCATTTCAAAACGCTACTTACCACACCGCCTCGACATATTTTAGATCTTTGTACCGGTAGTGGTTGTATTGGTATTGCTTGTGCTTATGCTTTTCCTAAAGCGCATGTTGATATCACTGATATTTCGCTTGAGGCAATCGATGTTGCTCAAACTAATATCGACTTGCATGAAATGAACTTTCAAGTTACCCCTATTTTATCGGATCTTTTTGATGATTTACCGGTAAAACAGTACAATCTTATTGTCTCCAATCCACCTTATGTTGATGATGAAGATATGAATGATTTGCCAGAAGAATATTTATACGAACCGAAACTAGCGCTGGAAGCCGGATTTGATGGATTGGATTTAGTAAAACGAATTTTGCGTGATGCGATTAATTACTTAACACCCGAAGGTATACTTGTTTGTGAAGTAGGAAATAGTTGGGTTAGTTTGCAAGAACAGTATCCAGATGTTCCTTTCAATTGGATTGACTTTGAGCGTGGTGGATTCGGGGTATTTTCAATCACACAGCAAGACTTGGTGAAATATCATCACTATTTCAAATAAATATATGCATTAATCGGGATAAGGTTATTATGTCTGGAAACTCAATCGGAAAATTATTTAAAGTCACAACGTTTGGTGAATCGCATGGTGTTGCATTAGGATGTATTGTTGACGGTGTACCACCGGGATTAGCATTAACTGAATCAGACTTACAAATAGATTTAGATCGCCGTCGCCCAGGCGCCTCTCGTTATACCACCCAACGCCGAGAACCTGATCAAGTTAAAATATTATCTGGAGTATTTGAAGGGGTAACAACCGGAACCAGTATTGGATTAATGATTGAAAATACCGATCAACGTTCACAAGACTATAGCCAAATAAAAGATATTTTTCGACCTAGCCATGCAGATTACACTTATCACAACAAATATGGGATAAGAGATTATCGAGGGGGAGGGCGTTCTTCTGCTCGTGAAACAGCTATGCGCGTAGCGGCAGGAGCAATAGCTAAAAAATATCTACACGAAAAACTGGGTATTCAAATTCGTGGTTATTTAGCACAAATGGGGGATATTGAGTGCGAATTAAAAGATTGGCAGCAAGTTGAACAAAATCCATTTTTTTGTGCAAATGAATCAAAACTCGCGTCGCTCGATCAGCTACTCAGATCGTTACGAAAAGAGGGAGATTCGATTGGTGCTAAAGTTTGCATTGTGGCTGAAAATGTTCCTGTAGGATTAGGGGAACCTGTTTTTGATAAGTTAGATGCTGAACTCGCCCATGCTTTAATGAGCATTAATGCGGTAAAAGGGGTAGAGATTGGCGACGGATTTGCGGTTGTCACTAAACGAGGAAGTGAAAATCGAGATGAAATCACACCAAATGGTTTTTTATCTAACCATGCTGGTGGTATCTTAGGCGGGATAAGTTCCGGGCAAACGATAATCGCCAATATTGCCCTTAAACCCACGCCAAGTATTGAAATATCAGGTCGTTCGATAAATGTATTTGGTGAATCGGTTGACGTCTCTACGCATGGGCGACATGACCCATGTGTGGGGATTCGAGCGGTTCCGATAGCTGAGGCAATGGTGGCTATAGTGCTGATGGATCATTATCTTCGTTATCGAGCTCAATGCAGCGATGTGAATTTATGATGAGTAATCATTTATGAGTGATGAAATACTCGTTTTATTATTTGCTATCGCCGTTGTAGCTGGCTTTATTGATTCAATTGCTGGTGGTGGAGGCTTATTAACTGTGCCAGCTTTACTCGCTATAGGGCTGCCACCCGCTAGTGCGTTAGCAACAAATAAGTTACAAAGTTGTGGTGGATCTTTTTCAGCTAGTCTCTATTTTATTCGTCAACGCATGGTTGATTTAAAACAGCAAAAGTGGGCGATTGCATTTGCCTTTATTGGTTCTGCTATAGGTACGATTTCAGTCATCCATGTTCAAGCTGAATTTTTAAAACTTTTACTACCCATACTAACTATTAGCGTAGGCATTTATTTTTTACTTACGCCAAAAGTTGGCGAAGATGATCGTAAAAGTCGTTTCTCTATTATTCAATTTGCACTTATACCTGCTTTGGGAATCGGTTTTTATGACGGATTTTTTGGTCCCGGAGCAGGTTCATTCTACGCTGTGGCTTATATTACCCTTGCTGGTTTTAATCTCACAAAAGCAACGGCAAATACTAAAGTTTTAAACTTCACCTCAAATTTAGCTGGTCTAATCTTTTTTATTTTAGGTGGCGAAGTTGTTTGGTCAATTGGTCTGATTATGTTATTAGGTCAATTTATTGGAGCAAGGGTAGGCGCTAAAATGGTAATCACTAAAGGGCGCAAATTAATCAGACCTATGTTAATCACCGTTTCGACCATTATGAGCATCAAACTAATCTACGAAAATTTTTTTATTTAATGGCAATAGATACGAACAAGGATAAGTCAACTTTGTTCAAGGTCGATTAATAGGTAATTATCATGATTCATATACATGTTTATTGAATCAAAACGAGGCTATAACTGGTCAGCTAGACAATTTTAAATCGGTAGAGTCAATTGGCTCTATTCATTAACACACGCAATTATGTTGCAAAATTAATCCTTTCATTTACTCCTTTTACCCATCACTTATAAAACCTGTTAGTCTAGATTTTCAACTCCTCATTCATTTAACTATCCCAATTACATTTCATTAGGTAAACAAATAAATTAAATAGTATTGTGCCTGTATGTCAGATTTAATTTTAAACAATCAGTTAGTGCACATCTGCTAATTTTTGGTATATAGTTAACAAGACATTATCCCGTAATGGGCTTATACGACTAAATAAGTGACGCTATGAAACTACAACAATTACGCTATATTTTAGAAATTGCTCGTTCAGGTTCAATTAATGAAGCTGCAAAAAATCTCTATATTACGCAACCGAGTCTTTCCACAGCAGTTAAAGAATTAGAAGCAGAATTTGGTATTGAGATTTTTGTGCGAACGTCTAAGGGAGTTTCATTATCCACTGATGGTGTTGAATTTTTGGGGTATGCAAAACAAGTCCTAGATCAAGCTGAATTATTAGAACAACACTATTCAAAAAAAGTCCCTTCAAAACAACTCTGTAGCATTTCCACTCAACACTATGCATTTGCTGTCAATGCATTTGTGAATCTCATCAAAAAAAATCATACTGATGAATATGAGTTTACTCTCCGAGAAACCAGAACTTACGATATCATTACCGATGTGGCTAATTTACGAAGTGAAGTTGGGATTTTATATTTAACAGATTTTAATCAAAAAGTGATTCTACGCTTACTGAAAGAACATCGATTGACATTTCATCCGCTATTTGAAGCCCACCCACACGTATTTATCAGCACCAATCATCCTTTATCATCAATGAAATCGTTAACGTTAAGTGATCTTGAAAATTACCCTTATTTGTCTTTCGAACAGGGGGAATATAATTCATTTTATTTTTCTGAAGAGATTTTAAGTACTGTTTACCATAAAAAAAGTATTCATGTGAGTGATAGAGCCACCTTGTTTAATTTGTTGCATGGGTTAAATGGTTATACGATTAGTACTGGCGTATTAAGTACGGATTTAAATGGGTCTGATATTTTATCCATACCACTTGAAGTTAATGAAAAAATTTTGATTGGTTGGATTACTTCGCAAAAAGCCCAATTAAGCCTGTCTGCACAAAATTATATTGAAGCATTAAAAAAATTGATTCAAGAAGAGTATGGCTTTGAACTTAAGTAAACTTATAGTTACGTAAATCAAATTGCTATTTTAATAAAATTCAGTATAATTGCGCCCAATTCATATTTATATGAATACCGAGGTTGTCTGAATTAGAGATCGGACATGCCATGTTTTATACTAATTTTATGAGGTTTATTATGTCTCTAACTGTAGAAGCTAAAGCGAAAATCGTAGCTGAATATGGTCGTGGAACTAACGATACAGGTTCAACTGAAGTTCAAGTTGCTCTTTTAACTGCGCGTATTAATGATTTACAAGGTCATTTTTCTGAGCATAAAAAAGATCACCACAGCCGTCGTGGTTTATTACGCATGGTCTCTAGCCGTCGTAAATTATTAGACTATTTACGCCGTAAAGATATCGAACGTTACAACCAATTGATTCAAAAATTAGGCTTACGTCGCTAATCAAAATCTACTTGAAAGAGGCTTAGGCCTCTTTTTCGTTGTTAAAAATTTGAGCTTTGCTATAATGCTCAGCTCGAAAGTAAAATTAATTCGTTTTTGTAAATCAACACATTAAAAGATTGTATCTCATGTTTCGCGCGACTAATGAGAGCTCTATAATTTATAGATCTGTCATTAGTCGTGACAGTGAAATAATCTTTTGTTGATGACCCTACATTGTTGAAATAAAAAATCAATAAGTTGTACTTAAAACTACTGCCTGTCGAGCTTTTCATTTCAACAGCATTATTAACAAGAGGATATTATTTTGTTTAATCCAACATATCAAAAATTTCAATATGGACGCCACACTGTTACTTTAGAAACAGGTATTTTAGCACGTCAAGCATCAGCTGCGGTCATGGTTAATATGGACGATACCGCTGTATTTGTTACGGTAGTTGCTAATAAAAAAGTCAAAGAAGGACAAGACTTTTTCCCATTAACAGTTAATTATCAAGAACGTACTTATGCTGCCGGTCGTATTCCGGGTGGATTTTTTAAACGTGAAGGTCGTCCAAGCGAAGGCGAAACGTTAATTGCACGTTTAATTGACCGTCCATTACGTCCATTATTTCCAGAAGGATTTGTTAATGAAATTCAAATCATTGCAACAGTCGTGTCAGTCAATCCGGATGTTAGTCCAGATTTAGTTGCAATGATAGGTGCTTCCGCTGCACTTTGCTTATCAGGTGTGCCTTTTCATGGTCCAATTGGTGCTGCTCGAGTTGGTTTAATTAACGATGAATTTGTATTGAACCCTTCAGTAAAAGAACTACAAAATAGCCGTTTGGATTTAGTGGTTGCTGGTACGAAAAGTGCGGTATTGATGGTTGAGTCGGAAGCTGATTTATTAAGTGAAGAACAAATGTTAGCTGCAGTCGTATTAGGTCATGAGCAACAACAAGTGGTCATTGATAACATTAATGAATTTGTGGCGAAAGCGAATCGTGAAAAATGGGATTGGGTTCCACCAGTTAAAAATGAAGCATTATATAATGCTGTTTCTGAATTAGCGAAAGATCGTCTAGGTGAAGCTTACCGTATCACAGAAAAACAAGCTCGTTATGCGCAAATTGATCTGATTAAAGAAGATGTGCTAACCTCTTTAAAAGCGCAAGATGAAGAACTTGATGAAAACGAAGTGATGAACATTATTATTGATTTGGAAAGCCAAATTGTTCGTCAGCGCGTTATCGCTGGTGAACCGCGTATTGATGGTCGTGAAAAAGATATGGTTCGGGCACTGGATATCCGTACCAATTTATTACCAAGAGCACATGGTAGCGCCTTATTCACACGTGGTGAAACTCAAGCGTTAGTCACAGCAACATTAGGGACTGAACGCGATGCTCAGATTATTGATGAATTAACTGGCGAATATACTGAACGTTTCTTATTGCATTATAACTTTCCGCCATATTCTGTCGGTGAAACAGGTATGGTTGGATCACCTAAACGTCGTGAAATTGGTCATGGGCGTTTAGCTAAACGTGGTGTAGCTGCGGTCATGCCTAGCCAAGAAGAGTTCCCTTATACCGTACGTGTCGTATCTGAAATTACCGAATCAAATGGTTCATCGTCTATGGCTTCTGTTTGTGGTGCTTCACTTGCCTTAATGGTTGCCGGTGTGCCAATCAAATCATCAGTTGCAGGTATTGCAATGGGATTAGTTAAAGAAGGCGATAAATTTGTCGTATTATCAGATATTTTAGGTGATGAAGATCATCTTGGCGATATGGACTTTAAAGTAGCCGGAACTCGTGAAGGTGTGAGTGCATTACAAATGGATATCAAAATTGAAGGTATCACCAAAGAAATCATGCAAGTTGCCCTTAATCAAGCGAAAGGTGCCAGATTGCATATTTTAACGGTAATGGACCAAGCGATTAATAAACCGCGTCAAGAAATATCTGAGTTTGCCCCACGTATTTATACAATGAACGTTAATCCGGATAAAATCCGTGATATTATCGGTAAAGGTGGCGCAACGATTCGTGCATTAACTGAAGAAACAGGCACAACCATTGAAATCTCTGACGATGGCACAGTTAAAATTGCAGCATCAGATGCGAACAAAGCTAAAGATGCTATGGAGCGTATCAATAATTTAGTTGCTGATGTTGAAATTGGTAAAATTTATACCGGTAAAGTCACTCGAATTGTTGATTTTGGTGCGTTTGTTTCTATTATTGGTGGTAAAGAAGGATTGGTTCATGTTTCTCAAATCGCTGATCACCGTGTCGAAAAAGTAGCTGATTACTTAAAAGTAGGACAAGAAGTCAATGTGAAAGTCCTTGAAATTGATCGTCAAGGTCGAATTCGTTTAAGTATGAAAGATGCAATTGAACCAACAACGGAACATTCACCAATTACTGAATAAAAAATTAATCATTAGGGGTTTTAAAATGAAACTTTTCAACCTGAGGATTGTCTGCTTACTTATAGCTGTTATTCTATTGTCAGGTTGTTCAAGTTCACCGCTCCTTTTGGCTGTTCCTGAGCAAGTTTCGTATAATGATGAATTGAAAATTGCTCAGATTAGCCAACAATTATCCCAAAAAAATATTGATACTGTAACCCGAATGCAGCTTATTTTTGAAAGGGGAATTGTTTATGATTCATTAGGTTTTAAAGCATTTGCGCAAATTGATTTTTCTACCTTATTAGGTTATAGCGCTGACATTCCAGATATTTATAACTTTTTAGGGACTTATGCTTTAAGAGAAGGTGACTTTGATGTTGCCTTAATGTCTTTTAATACAACTTTAGAAATCGATCCAGCTTATGCTTATGCATATTTGAATCGAGCAATCACGTTGTATCGTACAGGTCATTATCAATCTGCTAACCGAGATGCACTTCAGTTTTATCAATATGATGTGAATGAGCCAATTAGATTATTATGGCTTTATCTAATTGAAAATGAGATTGATAAGAAAACAGCATTAAATATGCTACAAGACCGTTATAATCGGTTAAATGATAAATCGATTTATAGTAGCCATATTGTTGCATTTTATTTAGGTAAAATTAATGAATCTAAATTGATGCAAAATCTTCAAGAAGGCGTTGAAAATAATCGGCAATTAGCTGAGCGTCTTTGTGAAACCTACTTTTATTTGGGTAAATATTATCAGAATAAAGGTGATAATGAGCGTGCCAAAATGTTATTTAAATATGCTTTAGCTAATAATATTTATAACTTTGTTGAACATCAACAGGCACTCTACGAAATGAAGTTACTTGAGGAAAAGTAACATGGGTCATGCCAGTTTTAAAAGTGAAAATATTGTTATAGTTTAGTTCTGATTGACTATTAATACTTGTTCAAGTTATTGATGAGTCGTTAATTAGTTATATCCTTAATCGGATCAGAGTATTGCGCAAATGTGATATTTGTCCATATAACATTCACAACAATAATCAATTATAGTATCGGTAATTAATTTTTGATGTGAATCGTAAATTTTCAATTTAGTGAGCTGGCATAAATTTATATATAGCTTTCTTTTCAAGGAAATGCAATTAAACATTTAACCATATTGAGATTAATTACTTTATTTCATTAAGCTTAATTGTTTAGCAATTAAAATAGAAAGTTTATATATATGATAAATTTATAAGCGAGTTTACATGACAAATGAAGTTTCTTTTATTGACCTTGGTTTATCCGAGGACATCCTTAACGCATTAAATGATCTTGGTTTTAGCAAACCATCACCCATTCAAGCTGAATGTATTCCACTATTATTAGATGGAAAAGATGTGCTTGGTATGGCGCAAACTGGAAGTGGAAAAACAGCGGCTTTCTCCATTCCATTTTTAATGAACATTGATGCCAGCTTAAAAGCGCCACAACTATTAGTGTTAGCACCAACACGTGAGCTTGCAATACAAGTTGCTGATGCCTGTTCAGAATATTCAAAATATATGAAAGGGGTGAATGTATTAGCCCTATATGGTGGTCAGCGTTATGATGTGCAATTGCGAGCGTTAAAACAAGGACCGCAAATTGTAGTTGGCACGCCTGGACGTTTATTAGATCATTTAAATCGTAAAACATTAGATCTTTCAAATCTTAAAGGTTTAGTTCTTGATGAAGCCGATGAAATGCTAAGAATGGGCTTTATTGATGATGTTGAAAATATTATGGCTGCCATTCCCGAAGATCATCAAACAGCGCTATTTTCAGCAACAATGCCTGCGCCAATTCGCCGTATCACTAAACGATTTATGCATAATCCAAAAGAAGTACAGATAAAAGGGACTAATCAAGCAGCGCCTGATATCGATCAAAGTTATTGGTTAGTGCGTGGAATGCGTAAAAATGAGGCAATAATACGTTTTCTTGAAGCAGAAGATTTTGATGCTGCAATTATATTTGTACGAACAAAAACAGCAACGCTTGATGTCGCCGAAGTGCTTGAAAAACACGGGTACAGTTGTGCTGCATTAAATGGAGATATGACTCAGCAATTAAGAGAACAAACACTTGATCGATTACGTAATGGTCGATTAGATATTTTAATTGCAACGGATGTGGCAGCTCGCGGATTAGATGTTGAACGTATTAGTTTAGTTATTAACTATGATATTACCTTAGACTCAGAATCTTATGTTCACCGTATTGGGCGAACAGGTCGTGCAGGCCGTGCAGGTCGTGCAATTTTATTTGTTGATAGCCGTGAACGTCGTTTACTAAAAAATATTGAACAAACAATTAAAAAACCAATCCCAGAAGTGGGTTTACCTTCTAAAGAATTATTAGAAAAACGTCGTTTAGTTAAGTTCAATCAGCAAGTTCAACAACAGCTAGAAAGTAATGATTTAGATCAATATCAAGCAATACTGAGTCAAATCCAAACTGAAAGTGGTGCGGATCTTGAAACGATTGCAACTGCTTTATTAAAACTTGCACAAGGTGAGCGCCCATTAATTCTACCGCCTGATCCAGTATTCAAACCATCTCGTGACAGTCGTGATCGTGATAATCGTGGTGGTGAACGTCGACTACGAGGCGATAATCGAGAGTCGCCAAAACGTCGGGAACGTCGTGATGTGGGTGACATGGATATGTATCGTATTGAAATTGGTAAAGAGAACGGTATTGAAGTTCGGCATATTGTTGGTGCTATTGCTAATGAAGCGGATATTAGTAGTCGTTATATTGGTAACATCAAACTTTATGAAACCCATTCAACGGTTGAGTTACCAAAAGGAATGCCAAAAGATATCCTTAAACATTTAGAAAAAGTACGGGTACTGAATCAACCAATGAAAATGAGCTTGGTCAGTGGTGCTCAGTCAGATGCTAAACGGGGACGTAAAAGTAACCGAACAGAATCGAACGATAAAAG
Organism: Gilliamella sp. CG25; assembly: GCF_046635705.1. Taxonomy (NCBI): domain Bacteria; kingdom Pseudomonadati; phylum Pseudomonadota; class Gammaproteobacteria; order Orbales; family Orbaceae; genus Gilliamella; species Gilliamella sp. CG25. Next base: position 23,601 of record NZ_JBIDFJ010000008.1, read on the forward strand.
TTTTGCAAAAAAACGAGGTCGTTCATCTGCACCTAAATTTTAATCATATAACCTCTACCATTTGGTAGAGGTTTTTTTGCTTTTTTTATGATCTAAATCTTTTTAAGATTACCAAAACATTAACTATCTCAATTAAATTCAATCCCAATAACCTAAATTGAACGCCTTTCTGGTTAAACGGATTTGGATTCATAACAAAAGAATACCTTAACAGAACTGAAAAAGGGCATTGAGTTAACCACAAATTCAATCGTTGATTTGCTGGTGAAGGTTACTGACATATAGACAAGATTTATTTTAATTTTCTCAATTTCAAAAAACTCAAATTACAACTCGGATTCTTGATTCCGTTTAGTCAATAACAATGTTGTTTTATCTTTCAAAGAATGTTATCAAAGTAAAGCTATTCTAAATAAATCCTGATGAGAATTTTGCCCTTAGATATGATTGAGAGTATACTACTGTCAATTTAATCGGTAAAACAGAGGTATGGCATGACAGATTCTTTAAATAAATGTAAAGCAAATGATACTCCGGCGTGTTGTTGCGTAGATGTTGGCACAATCATAGATAATGAGGATTGCACGGCTGAGTATGAGCATGTCTTTACGACAGAGTCAGAAGCTCAAGCTAAATTAGCATCTTTAACTCAAGCAGCAAAAGCTGTGGCAACAGAACCTTGCGAAATTAATAGCAGTATTGATAAAGTTGATGGTGGTTTTAAATTAACGGCAAAATTTACCTTTTGTTGTGGTGCTGAATGCTTGATTTTTCAATTAAAATTACGCTAATTGGAGAGTAATGAAAGTTTGTATTATGAGGCATGGTGAAGCAGGCTTTTCTGCTTCATCCGATTCAAGTCGATCCCTTACGTCTTACGGAATTCGACAAGCAATTCAAGCTGGGCAGTGGCTTAAACAACAAAATTTTCAATTTAATATTGGTTTAGTTAGCCCATATTTACGTGCTCAGCAAACATTAGCAGAGTTATCGTCACAAGTTTCTGTTTCAACAGTAGAAACAGATAAACTGTTAGTACCTGGCGGTAATCCTGGATATATTGCCAATTTGTTATCGACATTTCCTTCTCAAGGTATTGAGCAAGTGATTATTGTTTCGCATCTTCCTTTAGTTGGATATTTGGTGAATGAGCTTTGTCCTGATATCTCTCCGCCCATGTTTCCGACTGCATCAATTGCATGCATTGAGTTAACATCAACTATTGGTAAGCTTGAATGGTTTCATCAGGCGAAATAAAAAAACTCAATCTTTTTGATTTACCGTTAACAGGCCGAACACTGATTGAAGCATCGGCAGGTACGGGTAAAACCTATTCGCTTGCCTTTATATATTTAAGGTTACTGCTTGGCATTGGTGAAAATAGCTATCCTACACCGCTTGATGTTAGCCAAATTTTAGTGGTGACGTTTACCAAAGCGGCCACTCAAGAGTTACGTTCACGTATACGACAAAACATACAAGAGTTAAGACTGGCATTATTAAACGGTGAACATGATGATCCTATTTATCAGCAATTAATGACATTGATTGTTGATCGTCAACAAGCGATTCAACGACTTACTGAAGCCCAACAATCAATGGATGATGCAGCAATTTACACGATTCATAGTTTCTGTCAAAGAATACTAACTAGCCATGCGTTTGAGTCCGGCGTGTTGTTCGAACAAAAATTAATCATCGACGAATATCAATTGCAATTACAAGTCGTGCAAGATTTCTGGCGATACTATTTTATACCTCTTGAAAAATCGTATGCTTATTTAGTTCGAGACTGTTGGAAAGAGCCGGCGGAATTATTAGCCGATATTACCCCTTATTTATCCAATACCTTTAATGAGAAAACTGAATTAAACCCCAATATTACCGAAGCAATAGCTGAGTTTTATCAGCAAAATTTTAACATGATTGAAACGGTAAAAAAATCATGGTTAAAGCATGTTGATCAATTATCGGATATTATTAATCAATCGGGTGTCAGTAAACAATCTTATAGTAGCCGATATCTGCCTAATTGGCTTTCAAAAGTTTCACAATGGGCTAACAGTACAACGCTTACGTTTGCATTACCTAATGAGCTTGAAAAATTTTGTCAATCAGTTCTGGCGAGCAAAACAAAAGAAGGAAAAATCGTTCCAAGTCATTCTGTTTTTACTGAAATTGATACACTCTATAAGTGTAAACTGGATTTGCGAAGCCATATTTTAATGGATATTGTAACCATAATCCAAAAAGGCATTTATGATGAAAAAATTAAACGCACTGAGATAAGTTTTAATGACTTGCTTTGGCAGCTTAATCGGGCGTTAGTGACACGAACAGGAAAACGATTAGCACAAAGTATTTCAACGAAATATCGGGTTGCGTTAATTGATGAATTTCAAGACACCGACCCAACTCAATACCAAATTTTTGATCGTATTTATGATAGCAAACGATCTGATATCGGACTATTATTTATCGGCGATCCGAAACAAGCTATTTATAGTTTTCGTGGCGCCGATATTTTTACTTATCTTAAGGCGAAACGTTCAACCGGTGATAACTATTTTACCATGGATGTGAATCACCGTTCCTCATCAGCTATGGTAAATGCGGTAAATCAATTATTCGCCCATCATGAAAATCCGTTTGTTTTTAATGATATTCCCTTTTTACCAATGAATTGCGCTGAAAAAAATAAGCAAAAATCATTGCTAATTAATGATCAAGAAAGCAATGCTTTAACCGCTTATTTATTGCCAGAAGAAGTAACAACCAAAGCTGATTATCAAGAGCAGATGGCAAATTGCTGTGCCAAGCAAATAGTCAAATGGTTATCGGACTCTTCAATATTAATTAATGATAGCAAGGGTTGTCGCCCAATAACGACGTCAGATATAGCCATTTTAGTACGAACGGGTAGAGAAGCAGAAATTATTCAGCAAAAATTAGCCGTTTGTGGCATTAAAAGTGTCTATTTATCCAATCGTAATAGCGTGTTTGAGTCAGATGAGGCTAAGGATGTGCTTTGCCTTCTGCAAGCGGTATTGATGCCAGAAAATGAAGCCGCTTTACGTTTGGCTATGATGACGGCGTTATTAGGACAGACGATGTCTGAACTTGAACAAATCACTGATGATCAAGATAAATGGGAAAGCTTAGTAGAAGAATTTAAGCAGTATCAGGTTATATGGCAATATTATGGCGTATTGGTGATGTTACGTCGAATGATGAAAAAACGTCAGCTAGCGGAAAATATTCTTGCTCGACAAGACGGAGAGCGTATTTTAACTAACTTTATGCATTTAAGTGAGTTATTACAAGAAGCGGCAGATGATTTAGATAGTCCACATGCGTTAATACGTTGGTTAACCAAACAGATTGTTAATCCTGATTTTAATATCGAAAATCATGAGCAGCGTCTTGAAAGTGATGAAAATCTAGTCAAGATTATCACCATTCATAAATCAAAAGGTTTAGAGTTTCCAATCGTTTGGTTACCTTTTATTTGCCAATATCGTGTGTCTGATACACAATTTTATCATGATAAAAATAACGATTTTCAACAAACTTATGCATGGATGTTAACAGATGAAATAAAACAACAGATTGAAGATGAACGCATGGCGGAAGACTTACGTTTATTGTATGTTGCTATGACACGATCCGTTTATCATTGTAGTATTGGTCTTGCTTCTATGAAGAAAGACCAATCAGCTATTCATTATCTGTTAAAAGGTGAGTTAAACAATATAGCAGCAATGGCGGATCTCATTAATGTGGAATTACCCCTTGAAAATGATAAGTACACTGCTCATTGTCAGCTAAATCAATCTTTAACGGCTAATGTATTTAAACGGAAACTTTGTCATCAGTGGCGCGTAACCAGTTATACGGAACTGCAAAAACATCACGCTGTTTTAACAATCAATCCAGAAATTATCAGCGATTGGGATGAACAGACGCCAGAATCCCAAGCCACTTTGCAGACCGAATTAACCTATGATATTCACCATTTTCCCAAAGGGGCGTATGTGGGGACTTTGCTGCATAAGATAATGGAAAATGTTTCTGAGAAGAATATCGAAACCTTGTGTAGTGAAACAATAACAAAACTCAATTTAGATCAAACTTGGCAAGCTATTTTATTGGAATGGTTACAACAAGTGTTGTCCACAACGCTTAATCAACAAGGTTTGGTGTTATCAGATGTATTAACAGGGCGATGTATCAATGAATTACAATTTTATTTTCCGATTCGTGAAGCAGTAAGTTGTGAACAACTTGATAGCATTTGTAAAACCTATGACAACTTATCTTATCAATGTCCAACACTTGATTTTGAAACAGTACAAGGCATGCTGAAAGGATTTATCGATTTGGTTTTTGAATATCAAGGGAAATATTATATTATTGATTATAAATCAAATTGGTTAGGTTATTCAGCTGAAGATTATGGACAAAAAGCATTAGAACAGGTGATGTGTGAGCATCGTTATGAGTTGCAATATCAACTTTATAGTCTTGCGTTACATCGTTTTTTGAAAAGCCGCATACCTAATTATCAATATCAAACCCATTTTGGGGGAGTTTATTATCTTTTTTTACGTGGTATGCCAGACCATGGTATCTTTTACCATCTTCCTGAACAAGCTTTTATCGAAGAGTTAGATAAGCTATTTGATGGTGTTAGTTAAATAGGTTGCTAGTTGTTGTACCTCAATCTCAGTTTTTGATATTTGAATCGATAGCTTTAACTGCTTGTTAAGCAAATTACGATAAAGCACAAATTTATTATGCCTTATCGTTGTTCTTTTTTTATCATCGTAACTTTTAGTTAACCTCGAAGGTTAATTGATAACGATAATGTTTTTTAGTTAATAAAAATTCAGAATGGACATTTGGCGTCCATGAATCATCACCACCAATCCCCATATGGAAAGCATCAATACTCACATAAGCACAAGGTTCCGCCACTAAAAGGTGACGATGTGTGACCGCCATTAACTGTTGAGTACCATATTGGTTGATGTTAAATTGAAATTGCTGACCGGTGATCGTCATTTCATCCAGTATTAATTTCTTTACATCACAGCGTAAACCATTTTCACAAGGATAAATATAAGGAGTATAGAGTTCAGAAAAAGGTAATGACCATTTACAAAAAATGGCAGAGTGTTTACGGTCTGGATAGTTTTCGTGCGGCCCTAAACCTAGCCATTTAACTTTTTCTGGGATTTCGTTAAGTTGATATGTTAAACCAATACGTGCAGGCGCTGGCATATTGTTGGCAATATCAACATCAACCGTTAGCGTTAAATAGCCTTGCTGATCAAATTGATAAATCCATTTGCTTTGAATCACTCTTTGACCTTCATAAAAATAACCATGCAACGCTTCGATAATGATAGTGCCGGATGATTGTGAAGCTTGTATTCCAAGACATTTATGGGTTAAATCAAAATAACCTGCTGCTTTCCACTGTTCAACCCAAGCAAATGGATTGTTATTGCTATCATAGTCACCACTAATTCCAATATCGTTATCAATTGGCGCTCGAATAAATTGATCACAAAACGGCGAAGCCAATAATGGTTTATCCTCTTTAGTCCATTGATTTAGAAAACCAGTAGTTTTATCAAATAACCAATTTTGATTTTGATGAGAAATTAAATAATTATTTTTATTTTCCTTTAATGTCATGGGGGTTTTAAGCTTGTTAAGCTTAAGAGGCGGAATAAAGACATTCTCAAGTTGCCATTGTTCCCAAGCGACAAGATGACCAATTGGTGACCATGGAGTTTCTTCTTTTTGGATAATAATGACAGAAAGATGAACATCTTCACAATTGATATAGTTAGGTAAGCTATCAAGTAATTTTATTCTGATTGTACTATCTGGTTGCATATCAAGGGTAATTTGACCACTTCGTTGTTTATTACCATCGATTAAGATCTCCCATTGTAATAGTTCATTATCAGTACGTCGAAACAAATATTCGTTGGTTATTTCGACAACTAAAGGTTTTTGACTAATGAGTTTGAATTGAAAAGGTTGCTGAACTTTTTTGGCTTCGATTAAGCTTGGATGCGGTTTTCGATCGGGAAAAACTAAGCCGTCCAAGCAAAATTGCCTATCGTGGTAAGCCTCGCCAAAATCACCGCCATAAGCCCAATAACTTTCTCCTGATGATGTTTGGCAACGAAGACCATGGTCTGCCCATTCCCAAATAAAACCACCTTGTAATCTTGGATATTGCCTAAATGCTTGCCAATATTTATAAAAAGCACCAAGACTATTTCCCATAGCATGTGCATATTCACATAAAATAAGTGGGCGGTTTTCATCGGGCAGGGATATCCATTTTTTTATAGCCCATTTAGGTACCTTTGGATGAAGCTGATCCTGATCGACTCGAGCGTACATAGGGCAAATAATATCGGTGGCAGCCGTATTTGCGCCTCCTCCTTCATATTGAACGGGGCGAGTTGGATCATTACTTTTGATCCAAGCATACAGTGCATCATGTGATGAACCGTGCCCGGATTCATTCCCAAGTGACCAGATAATAATAGATGGGTGATTGCGATCTCGTTGCACCATGCGTGTAACCCGTTCACTGTATGCTGCGAGCCAATAGGGGTCATCTGATAAACGGGACATAGGGAACATGCCGTGAGATTCTATATTCGCCTCATCGACTAAATAAAGTCCATACTGATCACAAAGTTCGTACCAACGAGGATCATTGGGATAATGACTGCAACGTACTGCATTGAAGTTGTGTTGTTTAATCAGTTTTATATCATGAAGCATGGCTTCTTCAGTGATAGCATAGCCTTGATCCGGATAAAACTCATGGCGATTGGTTCCTTTAATAAGTAAAGGTTGACCATTAATACAAAGCTGACCATGTTTGATCTCAACCACTCGGAAACCAATATTATAAGCTTCGGATTCTATAAGCCCGATTTTTTTATGATATAAACTGATTACGACACGATAAAGATTAGGCGTTTCAGCACTCCATAATTCAGGTGAAATAACTGGAATATGACAAAACAGGCGATCATGATAGCCCCCTTTTTCATCAATGGGTTCGGTACCAATCAGTTGAAATTGTCCGGAAATCAAATCGCTATTTTTCCATAATTCAATGCCAATATTTAATTGATCCATATTGTCATTGTGTTTTACGTCAACTTGTATCGATAACGTAGCATTCCGATAACAGGCATCAAGTTCTGTCTTAATTTGGATATTTTTTAGGTGTGATTTAGGTTTATTAAGTAGCGAAACATTTCGAAAAATACCGCTTAATCGCCACATATCTTGATCTTCAAGATAACTTCCATCACACCATTTTAAAACTAAGACTGCTATTCTGTTTTGCCCAACTGTTAAGTAAGGGGTTAAGTCAAATTCCGCAGCGATTCGACTGTCTTGCGAATAACCCACCCATTGACCATTACACCAAAGATGAAAAGCAGAACTAACACCGTCAAAAATGATTCTAGTTTCCCCTTTATCTAACCATGCTTGCGTAATATTGATATAACGAGAATAACAACCTGTTGGATTATCGTCAGGAACAAAAGGGGGATTATAAGGAAATGGATAACGTATATTGGTGTAAATTGGTGCATCGTAACCGTGTAATTGCCAATTAGATGGAACGGGAATGGTATTGGTGTCTATCTCTCTTTCTAACCATGATTCCGGAACGTGTTTGGGGTTATCAAAATAGCTAAAAAACCAATCCCCATTTAAAGATAATATTGATTCTGAATCAATATTATTTTTAGCTTGTAATTTATCACGCCAACTGTGGAATTTAGAATGTGTCGGAAGCCTATTAATACTAAGAACTGATAAATTATTCCAATCATTTCTACTTATGATTGTATCTAAAGAGAGATTCATTTTTTCACCATTTTAATCTTAACAATTTAGTACTAAATGATTTACGTTAATCTAACCAATTTTTGAATGCGAATTATTATAACTAAATTAGGACATACAACAGTGAACAATATAACATTTGTCTAATTGGAATCATGTATAAAATTGTAAGTTTCTTAATTCTGTTTATTTTTTTTTGTTTACGGTTACATTTTTTATCTTTAAATAACTTTTAATTACTGTGACTTAAGTCACAACATCAGGATTTTATTTTTGAAACCATTTTTTTATTTGTTATATTGAAAACGCTAATTATTAGCTTTTGGATTGCTACCGATATTAAGCGGGCAAAACCTAAAGAATAGTTGTTGTTACCTATTCTTTAGGTTTTTTTTTGTCTTAAATTTATAAGACTACTGAATGAACAATTAAATTATGAGTAGAGAAAAATGAAATATCTAACAAAATCATTAATAAAAGTAAAGCCTAAGCGAATTGTTTTAATTACCATGCTCGGTTTATTTTATTTGCCTAATGCGATAGCTGCTACTCAAGATGAGTTAGAGGCAAGAATTAATTTATTAGAGCAAAAATTAATTGCGCTGAGTAATGAATCTATTGATTTGAAAAAACAGCTGATTGAATCGAATAAGCAAATTGCTGAGTTAAGTCTTAATTTAGAAAAGCAACAGTTAGTGATAAGCAATCAACAAAAAGAGATAAAAATACAAACCGCCGCACTTAAACAACAAAAATCAGTTAATCTACAACCTGTTAGTGTTACGCATCCTACTAACAATAACGCAATTGTGTTAGTCACTGATAGCCAAACTAATGAAGAACAGAATAGTAATATTGCCACTAAAAAATCGTTTACGTTAACACAATTCAAAGATTATATTAAAGAAGAAATTGGATTTTCCTTTAATGGGTATTTTCGTGGTGGTTGGTCAACTTCGATGAATGGTAAACCCAAAAATTATGCCGAAGGCGCTCTAGGACGATTTGGGAACGAATATGGGGGGTGGTACGATCTTGTCTTCAGACAAAAAGTGTATGATCAAGATGGTCGTCGAGTGGATGCAATTGTTATGATTGATGGTAATGTGGCAACCGATAAAGCGGCTGGATTGTTTAATACGCAAGACGACAATATCATGCAATTTTCTGATATATACTTAGCCACCAAAGGATTTGTTCCTCTTTTTCCTGAAGCGACTTTGTGGGTAGGTAAGCACTCTTTACCGTATAATGAAATTCAAATGCTTGATTGGAAAACCCAAAAATCGCCAGCTGGTGGGGGTGTCGGTATTGAAAATTTGGAAATTGGCGTAGGAAAGCTAGATTTAGCATTGTTACGTGCTGATGTGAATGTTAAGGTCAATAAAAAAACAGCGGGAACAGATATAGCTAAAGTAAGGCGTGAAGAAGTTGATATCAATGAAATTGAATTGCGTTACCGAGATATCCCATTATGGCAAGATGCATTGTTTGCTGTTAATGCCCGATACTCAGCGCCGAACAAATCGAAACTACAAGATAATATCACTGTTAAAAATGCTTGGTTAGGTAGTGTTGTTCTACGTCAAAATAACTTTTTTGGTGGTTTTAATCAGCTAACGCTACAGACTGCAACCAATTCAGTCGCTTCACATTTGGGCAATATCAATACCAATAATCCAGAATTTGCCGCTAATGCTGATAATGATTATATAGGTAAACACACTGGAGGTAAGGCTTATCGATTAGTTTCTGAAGGTGAAGCATATTTTTCTGATAATATTATCGTGGCGCATGCATTAGCTTTAACAACAGGTAAAGATGTTTATTCTTATGATTTAAACTTACCTCATACAGATTTTACCAGTTTTAAATCAGCAGTAAGACCTGCTTATATTTGGGATCAATACAATCAAAGTGGTATTGAAATTGGTTACTTTAAACAAAAAAATAAAGTTAATGGTCGAACTTATAAAGAAGAAGGCTACAAAACAACCCTGTATCATTCATTTAAAGTAGGTGAAAGTATTTTATCCTCTCGTCCCGATATTCGTTTCTATCTATCGTATATTGAGTCATTAAATAATGATATTAGTAAATTTGAATTTAATGTTAAAAAACATCAAATTAGTTTTGGGGTGCAAACTGAAGTGTGGTTTTAATTTAAGTGATGAAATAGAGACCTAAATTCGTGATAATAGGTCTCTATTTTTTCGACGTTTAAATTTTTTTAAAAGCCCTTATCATTTGTTTCTGGACACCAAAATAACCTATCATTATTAGCAGCTCAAGCTATTTTTTTGATACTTTGACTGAGTGATCGCCAACATTTTTTTTCACTATCGGCAACTTGGTGTAATAACTCAGATACCTCATTAAATCCAGTTTCGTTCAAATTTCGGCATAATTTTACCGTACGGCTAGCAAATTTACGCCATGCATCGCCAATATTAGTCATATTAACGGCAGCCTCAATCAATAATGGTTTATGATTTGATGAGAAATGATCTGCTGCCTCTTGAAGAAATGAAGCATACATATAACGAAAACCAGCTCCACCTGTTCCGATTTCCTCCTGCATTCTAACAATATGACCTAGATAAAGTTTTTTATATTGATCACTTTTCATCGAATTTTTTAGTTTTTGGATTCGATTAGCTAAAAGATGAATACCTTTAATACCAATAAAAGGTAAAGGGGCTTGCATTTGGCGCGCATTTTTAAGGATTGCACTGCGAATCACTTGAGATAGATTTACATGGTGATCCTGTTTTTGGGTATCTTCTAATGTATACATTAATCCTTTTCCTGCCAATGCACCTTTAGCAAAACGAGCCCGTTCCAAGTCTGATGCTGAGCATTGAACTGGTAATTCCATAATCGGATCACTAATCAAATATTGTTCTGCTTCTTTCCCATAGACAAGAATATTATGCGCATTGAAATGAAAGCGCAAAGCATCGGGAATGTAAGGTAACCAAAAAACAGAAGTTTGTAGTCCAACTAATTGATTGTTGTCTAATGCTTGATCCAATTTTTGCATGCCTTGTGTTGCGGAGACAAATTTTTGCATGTTCAGTTTAATGCCTAATCGTTTACAAGAATTACGAATAATTGTTTTTGGTGGCATACGATAAGCGATGAGTGGCATACCCGAAAGTTTTATAATCGGTAAATAGGCAAATGTAAGTGCAGAAGATAAACCAAAGAGCATGGGTTCACTGTAATCAAAACCGTGGTGCTTGAGTAGCGTCGACATAACACCGCTTTCACAGTGTGCGGTGTGCTGATGTTGAAAATGATGAATTGTCATTATGTTGCCTGATTATTATGATTATACAAAGTCTAATAAGTTTATTTAAATGGATAATTGTTTTGCGTTTGATTGTCTTCAGCCGGAAGTTGTTTTAGCTGTTCAATGGATAAATTAAAGACTTGTGCATAACGATTTAATTTTTTATCTGATAATTTCTTGAAAACCTGAGGTTTGAAGTGCCGTTTGATTTGCCAACGAAAAAAACCACTTGTTTGAGCAAGGCTAGTGATATCATGACGATATAAAAACATATAGTAAAAGAGTGATGAGCGTTGTTCATTCTTCACTGCATGAAAAGCCAACTGAGTTTGTTCTGCTAATGCATCTACAGCTTGTAATGTTACAAACTCTTCATCTTCCCAACCGCTAGTAGTTGCTTTTGTATAACTTCCATTTTTAACAGCATAAACCACTTTGGCATGACCGCCATAAGTTTTACTCTTATCTTGTGGAATTTGGTTAATATCCATAAATTCTAATTCTCTTGGTTAGCATCAATGACTTCAAGTAACATAAAACAAGATGAGAATCGCCCACTTTCTGGGATATAGCATAATATTTTTTGCCCATGCTTGAGTGAATGCGTCCGCAAAAATTCCTCAAGTATAATATAGATAGAAGCTGAACCTGTGTTACCTTTTGAAGTAAGATTGGTAAACCATTTTTCATAAGGAATTTCAAAATCAATATTTATCAATCCTTGATAGAGTTTTTCACGAAAATAATGAGAAGAGTAATGAGGTAAAAAATAATCGATATCATTTTTTTTCAAATCATGTTTTTTAATTGAGTTAGCAAGCATCTTTTCAACGGTATACTTAACAATATTTTCATTTAGCATTTTTACATTCTGTTTAACACTTAACAAACTTTGATTTTGTTGATCAAGTTGAGTAAATTGCTTCCAACCTATGAACTGATCCTGATCGTAGTCACCGCCTGCATACATGCATGCTGGCATCTCATTTGCGTAGGATAAAATATCAATCCAGTGAATTTTTAATGATAAATGATGACTATTTGGCTTACTACTCAATAGCATAGCCCCAGCTCCATCAGATAGCATCCAACGTAAAAAATCTTTTTCAAAGGCCAGTTCAGGTTGTGTAGACAACGCTTTCACTTTTTGTTCTATTTCTGCTTCAAAGTTCTCACTTCTCATTACAGCAGATGCAGTTTCAGATGCACAACTAACGGCGGTACAATGATCACCAACTTTTACAGCATTAAACGTGTGTTTCAGTGCTGACATACCTGCAACACAAACACCTGAGCTGCTGTGAACTTCGCAAGGATGAGTTTCATTGAGTTCGCCATGAACCATGACTCCATGACCAGGCATAATCTGATCTGGATAAGAAGTACCACAGGCTAAAAAAGTCATTTCATTTATACCAAATTGATGGTTATCTTTGAACAATAACTTTATGGCTTGTGCTGCTAAATTGGCATTGCTATGTGTTGCTTGACGAGTATGCGGGTCAATCGCATAGTATCGCGTTTTTATCCCATTACTTTTTAAAATAATTGCTCTTGCTCTGGACGGTTTGTGACCAACTTGTCCAAGGACATTTTCCATTGATGAATTATCAACAGGATTATTCGGTAAAAATGCGGCAATTTTAATAATATAAACATTATGTGTTTTCATTGTCTTACTCTTATATTTTATTCGCCTGAAGGCCAACTAAATAAATGTTTTTGTTTACTGATTTTGTTTTTTAACCATGGGGATAGTAATGTTTTGATCAGTGCACTAATTGGCACAACGGTTAAAATGATTACTACCAAGAAAATAATATAAAAATGAAGTAAACCTTGACGAAGTGGTCGAGCGATTTTACCTGCTTTAATGATCAGTTTGCCCCATAAATAGAAGCTGCGATAACCAAATTTTTCACTAAGAATCAAACGTTCATTGACTTTGACTGCCCCCATGTTTTTTAACATTGGCTCAGTGATTTTGGGTTGTGTTAGCAATACGGTTTTAATTTTTTCACCATATTTAGCACAATCATTAATGTCCTCATCAGATATGCCCGCTTTCGGTAGCCAACGTACGGGCTGTTTTTTCCCCGTAAACATCCAAAGCGGTGTAGCAATAAAACTTGCAGGCCCGCCACAGCTATCTATGCGAACAACATTGTCAACTAAATTAGCATTTGCTTCTTTTAAGTATTTCTTCACGGTTTCTTGTGCCATTAACCACATGTTGCGACATCCAATTAACGTGACAACAGGGGTATCGGCTAAGAGTTGTTGCGTGTTTTTATCTTGTAAAAATGCGGTGATAGGCTGAGAAGGGGATAAAAACCACACAGTATAAGCTAGAATGATTAAATCATATTTTTGCTGTTTAAATTGTGGGGCAACAATGGGTGAAGGCATTAAATGAACCGTTTCTGGAAAAATATTAAAAAAGTGGTTAAAAGACCATGGAAAAGAATAGGCTTGTTGAGGTTCAATAGCAAGCGTTTCTAAATTAATATCTTCATGATTAGCTAAAGGTGATACGAAATGTCTAGTAAGTTGTGTTAATTGACCCGTTTGTGAATAGTACACTAATAGAACGTTTTTTTTGTTACTCATTGTTATAATTGATTTATTAGATTTTATCGTTAATTGTTTACCTAACATGCATTTTGTTATAATAGCATAATATGTTAACATTCTGTTTATAAAAATTAAAATTATTTTAAAGAATTTTATGTTAAAGCTCCAAAATGTAACTCATCGCTATAAAAATGCTAATAATTATGCGGTGTGTGATATTAATTTAGAAATTGAATCCGGCACATGCTTTGGATTATTAGGGCCTAATGGCGCCGGCAAAACAACATTGATATCATTAATGTCGGGTTTACTTTCATTACAATCCGGGCAAATTTATCTTAATAATCAGATCTTCTCTCAGTTGTCACGTCAACAGTTGCAACGTATTTCTTTAATTCCACAAGAATATGCTTTTTATCCTCAATTGACGGTTTTCGAGAATTTACAATTTTTTGCTTCGTTGTATAAAATTAAAAATACTAATTTCCTAATTTCTTTGATGAAAAAAGTCGATATTTTAGATTATAAAAATAAGTTGTCAGCGAATTTGTCGGGTGGATTAAAACGTCGATTAAATTTTGCTATAGGGCTAATTAACTCGCCAACGCTAATTTTTATGGATGAAATTACGGTTGGAGTTGATCCTGCATCCCGCCAATTTATATTAGACAGTGTGAAGCAATTAACTAAAGAAGGGGTAACTGTCATTTACACTTCTCATTATCTACACGAAATAGAAAGTTTATGTCAAAAAATTGCCATTATGGAGAGCGGTAAAATTTTGTATTGCCAATCCATTGATCAGATATTGACACAACATGCTCAACAACAATGCATTATCACGTTAGCGCAAAGTGTGCCTTCACATGTGCTTGACCAATTTAATGCCACTTTAATTCGACATACCCCAATGCAAACAGTTGTCATTGATTCATCGCCTGAGCAGATCACAACAATATTACAAGAATTTCAACAATACCAAATACTAAATATTCAGTATGGTCATGGTTCTTTAGAGTCATTTTATTTGGACTTCTTGAATAAGTCAGTATTGAGGCATGGAGGGCAAAGCAATGCTAGCTGCAATCGCTAAAGAATTTCGTCTGTTGAGTCGTGATTTACATGGTATAGCTGTTCTTTTTATTATGCCTATGTTGTTTATGTTCATTATGTCTGTGGCATTAAGCCAACGTGATGATTTCAATCAAAATACTAAAATAGCCTTAGTTGGTGAATCATCCAATTTATTGAACTCGCAGTTAATAGTGATTTTGGGCAATCAAGAAAATATGAATGTTGATTTTTTTGATATAGCTGATAAGGATAATGCAAAAGCTAAATTAATCGAGGGAAATTATGATTTTTTATTAATTAATTCCAATCAAAATACCGAAAATTTGAGTAATGAATCGCCTTTAGCATTAATAACCTTAGCGGGGATCGATCAATTAAGATTGATGAATTTACAAACAATTATCCAGAAAAGTTATTTACAGCTGCGGCTTAAAGATATTTTTTCAACGCCAAACAATGATTCTTCTATAATGGACGAAAATTCAGTCGAAATAAAACGGCAACAACAACTAGATGACTATTTGTCAGGAAAAATAATCACTGAAGAGTTCATCAATGTAGAAGGCAATAAAGTGGTTAAACCGAGTTCGGTACAACAAAGTGTTCCTGCTTGGTTAATTTTTGGTATGTTTTTTATCATGATTCCTTTATCAAATGTCATGACTTGTGAAAAACAAACGAACACTATTATTCGATTACGACTAGCAAAATCATCGGCATTTTCATTACTTATCGCAAAATTGTTACCTTATTTTTTGATTAATCAATTACAGTTTATTGGCATGATTTTGTTAGGTATTTATATTTTACCTTTAATCAATATTACAGGATTTGTTTTAGAAGGCGCTTATTGGAACTATGCATTATTATCGATAGCAATTAGTTTATCTGCTTTGGGATATGCACTGTTAGTTAGCGTACTTGCAAAATCGGCAGAACATGCTGTGGTATTAGGTGGTGGGGGAAATATTATTATGGCAGCCTTAGGCGGTATTATGGTACCGAGTTATATGATGCCCGAAACCATGCAAATAATTTGTTTAATTTCGCCTATGTCTTGGGCTTTGAAAGGCTTTCATAATCTTTTGCTTGATCAGTATGATTTTGTACAAATATTACCACAATGGTTGTCGTTAATAGGTTTTGCGCTAATTTTTTTATTGCTAGCAGGAATTATTTACTATCGGCAATTAAATAATAAGCATTTATAAATTTTTAATTAAATAATAAAAACAAGAGGTTAAATTTGGATAATTTAATTTTTAAATTAAAACAGTTAATTATTACCGAATCTGAAAAAGAAGATATCTTAACTGCCGAGGAGTTAACAGATAATGAGCCGCTGTTTGGGGCTACCAGTCGATTAAATTTAGATTCTTTAGATGCATTACAAATTTGCGTAGCGTTAAAAGAGCAATTTGGCGTTCGTTTACAAGGTGACCGAGAAGTAAGAATACATATGGTCACGGTTTCGAAACTCAATAAATATGTACTTGAGCAAATAAAAAAATAATATTATGGACAATGTTTACATTAATGGTTTTTCTGCGGTGTGCGCACAAGGTGATAACTGCCATGAGATTATTAGTAATATTCTTTTTCATCCAAGAAAACCTAAATTGATTCCTTTAAATACAGCAAGTGAATCACTATCTGTTAATTATTTTCCAGCCTTTGATAAAAAACGGCTAAGTTTAACTGAGATCGTTGATCGTATAGTATTTCAAATTCTGCAAACTTTACAGGCGTGTCAGTGGCAAGAATCAGAATTGGAACAAATCCCAATTTTTTTAGCTTCCACTTCTTTTGCAATGTCTTCGCATGAAATTACTTTTTTTAATAAGGAATTATTAGAATTAACAGAAGCATGTTATCACCAACCTTTTTCTTTAAATGAAATAGCAGAACAACTTAAATTAAAATGGAAAAATCTTGATGTGATCAATGTTGCGACGTCTTGTACTTCAAGTTCTAATGCATTACTTTATGCAAAAAATTACATTTCCCAAGGCATAATTGAACGGGCAATCATTGTGGGATTTGAATCATTTAATTCTATCACTTTAGAAGGATTTAATGCTTTAGGATTACTAACAAATAATTATCAACCACCATTTTTAAGTGTTAGCCAAGGACTTATTTTAGGGGAGGGGATTGGTTGTATTGCATTAAGCAATCAACCACGATTAGCAAACAATAATCAATTTATCTTAAAAGGCGGTAAAACGATATGTGATACCTCTAATATTACCACAACGGATCCTAAAAATGTTAGCGCACTCATTAAAGACACGTTAACGCAATTCGATATGACTGAAACCGATATTGTTGCCATTAAAACTCATGCGACAGGTAGTCCAATGAATGATAAAGTTGAAATTGATAGCTTAACAAATGCTTTTACAGAGCGAAAACCGTTGATATTTTTTAAACCTTATCTTGGTCATACATTAGGGGCATCTGGTGTACTTGAGATGATAATATTATTGTTGATATTTGAATCAAAACAGACGCCTAGTTATCCAAATTATCACATGGCGCAATCTGAACCTATTTATACAAATGGTTTTACAGACATTTCAAAACCTTATCCTCAAGGTTATTATTTATTAAATTGTATTGGATTTGGCGGTAATAACGCTGTGTTATTGTTGGAGATAACAGAATAATGCAAAGTGTTTTTTTACTCAGTACATCACAGTTTATCGCAGAGAGCCATAGTGAAGAAAGTAAGTTAAAAAATTTGCTTAAACAGCAATTTAATATTAATAGTCGACGTACAAGTCGTTTAGCGTTGTTATCATTGTTAGGTGCGCTTTCCATAGAAAAGATTAATGCTCATTGTGGTGTGTATGTGACCTCAATTTTTAGTTCACCCAGTAATATGTATGAACTGGAGATGGATATTTTTCAACGTAAAACACCACGACCATTTAATTTTATTAATAGCATAAATAATGCGATTTCTTTTTATGTTGCTGATGCATTGAAAGTGAATGGACCCAATCTTTTTATTTCGACAGATATTTGTAATTGGTCACAGATTTTACTCCCAGCCATAACGGATTTACAACAAGGTGTGGTTGATCAGGCATTGGTGGGGTGGTGTTATGAATCACGTCGTTATGATGAATATTCTAAAGAAGGCAGTTTTTGGTTATTGTTGACTCGGCATCCTGATACTTCAGCTTTAGCCAGTTTAACCATTGCCAACAAACCTTGCCAGGGTGATGTCAGCAATCAACCAATAATGACCCATGCGAATTATTTTTATGATTCTGTTTTAAAAACGTTTGATTTAAATAGCCAACTAAATTGCGATGTAATTTCGGTTGATCTGATATTAAATAAATTATTATTAATAAAAAAATTACCTTTACATAAACATTGATTGTTCAATACGATTATTTAATCGTGGCTTAACATTTTTCTTTATTGTTAAGCCGCTAATATTGAAACGCTTTATTGAATGTTTATTTCTACCTTAGCCTATAGAATTGACAGAATAACGTTTAGTTAATGTTGGGGTAAAAATATTAATTAAGTTATTTGAGGGAGCCTCTCCTTTAGCGAGGGATAAGGCAAGCTCAGCTGCTTGTTCTGCCATTGCTTGTAAAGGATACCGAACCGTTGTCAGTTTAGGATGTAAATAATTAGCCATTAATAAATCATCAAACCCAATAACAGAAATATCAGCTGGGATTTTTAAATCATTATCATACAGGACTGACATGGCACCCGCAGCCATAGAATCATTATAACAGGCTATAGCGGTGATGTTTCGATTCCGTTCTAATAAGGATTTCATGGCTTCTTCTCCACCTATTTCATCAGGCGAAGAGTAGGTAATTAGATTCTGTTCTATCTCGATATTAAATTCACTCAACGCATCTTTATAACCATTTAGTCGATCTGAAGCGTCTGAAATTTCGTGATTCGAACATAAATAACCTATTTTCGTATGTCCATTTTGAATTAAATGTTTGACCGCGATATACGAGCCATAACGGTCATCAAGTGCAATACAACGTGCTTCAAACCCTTTCACTATACGATTGATGATAACCATGCCTGGCACTTGTTGCATCAATTTTATGAGTGTTTCATCGGAAAGTATTTTGGCATGAACAACTAATGATTTACAGCGGTGCTCAATAAGCTGAGTAATGGCATTGTATTCTTGTTTTTCTTTATGGTATCCATTGCCAATTAGCAAAAAATGACCAGTTCGATAAGCTACTTTTTCAACCGTGCTAACCATCGCCCCAAAAAAAGGGTCGGACACATCGGCGACCACAATGCCAATTGTATTAGAGTGTTGTTGAGATAATGCGCGAGCGTTAGCATCTGGATAATAGTTTAATGTCTCCATGGCTTTTTTTACGACTTCACGTGTATTTTTACTTACATTATTTGCATTATTTATAACTCGGGATACCGTTGCAACTGAAACTTCAGCTAAATATGCAACATCTTTTATTGTCGCCATAAAAAAACCTTTTATTAAATTACTATCGCTAAAATAATTACTCAAACTAAATTTATTTCATGTAAATTTTTATAATTTAAGATTGCCAATATAGAGCTATGTAGACTACCAACGAAATAAAAATGAAAAGTATTTGTAAAGCGGGAAGTAATCTGTACTAAAATATCTTTTACTTTACTTACATCTTAAAACTTCTTTTAGTTGATCCAGTTTGTTTCTCTTAATAATTGACTATAACTATTTATTATTCCTAACTAATTATAATAAAGGAAAAAAAACTATTTGCCAATAATTCGATTAAATTCTGATCATACAAACTTAATTTAATACAAAGGGAAAATTGCATTATGGCCTTTTTCCCCCTTGTTATTTTCAAAAAAATATTAATTTTTTGTAAATTTATTGTGTGCTTTGTAAGTCAAAAGTTTTTATTGAGCTACCACTCTAATTAACATTGCTGTTGCAGGATCTAAAACGGGTAAAGGTAGTCCAATTTGCATTAACCAGTCGCCTGATAATATCGTTTTGTTGACCATCCAATAAGGTAGAGCTTTCATTACATGTCCATTTATTTTCGGATCAATATTATCAGGTAGATCAAGTATTTCAATTAAATATTGTTTTTCGGGCTGTAGATCTGTCAAGCGTAAGTTACCACTTAAAGCAAAAGTTGGTAAGGTTAATTGGGCAATGATAAACGCAGCATCATTTTTATCTTGGCTTACTACTCCATAACTTTGCATTGCATTGCTGTCATCAACATCCAATCGATAATTGTTACCACTATGCAATAAATTTCGTAATTGTTTATGTAGTCCAATATAATGTGCAAATGCATGCTGTTCAACTTCTGATTCTTTTACGGGGTCAAGTTCAACGCCCATATGACCAAATAAAGCAGTTAATCCCCTAAGATTCATGTTCAGTTCACGATAAGTTGTATGACACAAAGCGCCACCAATATGTGCGCCCATGACTTCTGGTGGGAAGAAATAACTCATTCCGCGTTGAATGATTTGTCTGTCTAATGCATCGTTAGAATCTGAAGTCCAGAATCGTTGTGTTCGTTTTAATATTTCATAATCTATCCGTCCACCCCCTGATGAACATGATTCGATTTCTACGTTCGGAAATTTTTCTCGTAAAATATCGAGTAAACGATACAATGCTTTTGTTTGTCCAACAATAGCTGGATTGCCATTGTGACCCGCTTGAACAATTTCTCGATTCATATCCCATTTAATATAATCAATATCATAACTACCCAGTAACCATATTAATCTTTCAAGTAAATAATCAAAAACAGCAGGATTTTGCAAATCTAATAAATATTGATGACGTCCTTCAGGTTGTTGATAACCCGATAACTCAAGTAGCCAATCAGGGTGTGCTCGATATAAATCCGAGTTTTTGTTGATCATTTCAGGCTCAACCCAAATACCAAATTCCATGCCCAAATTTTTCACGTGCTCGATAACCGGTTCAAGTCCATTGGGGTATTTTCGTTCATCAAGGTACCAATCACCTAAACCTTGGTAGTCGTCATCACGCTTGCCAAACCAACCGTCGTCGATAATAAAGCGCTCAACGCCCATTTGTGCCGCTTTACTTGCCATTTTCATAATGTAATCTGGATTATGGTCAAAAAAGATACCTTCCCAAGTATTAAGATGAACAGGACGTGCTTTATTTTGTGGAAAGGTAATAATATTGTTACGCAGAAATTGATGAAAGTGGTGACTCATTTTATTTAAACCTTCATCACTGTAAGTGGCATATAGCCATGGTGTTGTAAGGGTTTCACCTTGGGCGAGCGATATTTCGCCTGCGCTATATAATGCTTCGGCTTGAATAAAGCGTTTACCATTACTTTTAACCGCAACTTGGATACGATGATTACCACTCCAACCTAAATGAATTCCCCAAACTTCGCCTGTTTGTTCTTTAAACCCTGTGGTACCAACAATCATACCAGGGAAATATTCATGTGAAGTTCTTCCTCGGCGATTTTCTTGTAAATAGCTACAATGTTCAATTTTTGTTCTGTGAGGAAAAAATTCTTTAATCCAGCGTCCACTAAAAGCCATTAATTCTTGTGCACGTTCAGGAATAGGAAGCGTTATTGATAATCGATTGACTGAATAAGGTTCTTCACCTAAGTTGGTCAGGCTATTTTGACATTGTAATACCCCACAATCATCCAAAATAAACTGACTGGTTAAACGTAATTTTGCGATACTGTCTTCACTGATAATTGTTATTTGATTGTCTGATTTTTTTACATCTTTGGTAACAAATACGGGAGACCAATCTTTTCCATTCCTGTGTCCTTCTAATCCTGGCGTACTAAAATTACCTAATCCTTCTTCTGGACAGAGAGTAAAAGGGACGTGAACATCAATGCGTGAATTTGGCACTGCCGGAATAAATAAATCATAATTTTCAATGTGATCATCATGTAATCGTTTACCAAAATAACATAATTCTGCATAGGGTTTTGTTCGAATAAGAATATCTAAATTTTTATTGCTAAGACGGCAGTTCATAATATCTCCCATTGTTAATTGCTTTGCTAAATATAAATTAGCGATTATTCTCTTTTATTTAAATAATAAATTTTTTAATCTGTGATTAAGATCGCATAAAAAATGTAATCGTTTTCAATTGATAAGGCGAATTAAGTATTGGATAATTAAGAAACATAAAATGTAAAATGATTATGCGAAATATCCAATTTTTATGTTATTATGTAATTATTTATGGATGATTAGTTGAAATTTTATGAAGAAACAAAATATTTTTACCTTAATTTCTCTTATTGCAGTTGCTTTTAGTGCAAATGCTGTTGATAAATATGTTATTGATGAGGTTGATGTTTACTTACGTCGTGGTCCTAGCCAACAACATGCTTTCACAAATACGATCAAAAGTGGTTCAAAAGTCAATGCGCTTGAAAGAAGTGCGGATGGTAAATACACTAAGCTGCTGCTGAAAAGTGGCAATGTGGCATGGATCGAAACCAATAAATTAAGCGATACACCAAGCCTTAAAGAGCGTATTCCTTATTTGGAAGCTAAAATAGCCGAATACAAAGATAAAGTTGATAATGCGGATAAATCTCAACAGAAATTAGTGACCGACTATGTGCAACAATTACGAACCTCAGAAGAATTAGTTCAGAACTTGAAAAATAAAAATATCGAATTGGAGAAACAAGTAAAAGAACAAGCAGCAATGTTAGACTCAATGTTAAATCAAGTAGATGATAAGCGACGTGACTTAATTGTGACTTGGTTTACTTATGGTGGTCTTGTTGCAGGTGGTGGACTTATCTTAGGTCTTATTTTACCTATTATTATGCCTCGCCGAAGTAAAAAAGACCGTTGGATGCGTTAGATGAGTGAAGTCTATCTTGTTGGTGGAGCAGTTCGGGATAGATTATTAGGTCTGCCTGTTTTCGATCGAGATTGGGTTGTCGTTGGCGCAACCCCCGAAGAACTTATTTCGTTAGGTTTTGAGCAAGTCGGTCGAGACTTTCCGGTATTTTTACATCCAAAAACGAAAGAAGAATATGCTTTAGCGCGTACTGAACGTAAATCAGGAAAAGGGTATTGTGGCTTTATTTGTGATTTCAGTAAAGAAATTACCTTAGAACAAGATTTAATTCGTCGGGATCTCACCATTAATGCTATTGCCATGGATGAGCAGGGGAATATTGTCGATCCTTACCATGGCGTAGATGATATTAATCAAAGATTGTTGCGTCATGTTTCAAGTGCTTTTCGCGAAGATCCCTTACGTGTTTTACGCGTAGCCCGTTTTGCTGCTCGGTATCATCATTTAGGATTTACAATCGCTCAAGAAACAATGGATCTTATGAAAGAGATGATATCCATAGGCGAAATAAGCTATCTCACTCCTGAAAGAGTGTGGAAAGAAACGGAAAAAGCATTAGCCAGCGAAAATCCACAAATTTATTTCCAAGTCCTTGAGCAATGCGGAGCACTTCAAATTTTATTTCCTGAATTAGTGTTAACGACCAATATAATCTATGCTTTAAAAAAATCAGTAAAACTTACCCATGAGTTAACTGTGCGTTTTGGCGTTTTATGTGGTGATTTAATCAGTAAAGATTCCGTTGAACGTTTATGTAAACAGATAAAAGCACCAACTTCATTTGCTAAAATTGCCAAAATAGTTCAACAATACAGAAAGGTTGTTAGTCATATAACAGTGCAAAGCGCTTCACAAATTTTAGAATTATTAAATGGTATTGATGTTTGGCGTCATCCTCATCATTTAAAGCAATTGATTATTGCCAGTGAAGCTTTCAATGAAAGCGCAACTTATCCGCAAGCTCAATATCTTGAACATGCTTATAATTTAGCCTATAGTGTGAATGTGCAAGAAATTATTGCTCAAGGGTTTACTGGACAATCCATTAATCTTGAGTTGCAAAAAAGGCGAATTGAAGTGATATTAAACTGGATTCGCTTGCAACTTAATCAATCATAACTTTTTTTTAAAATATCTAAAAAAAAGGGTTGACGATTTGCCTCAACACAAGCATAATGCGCCTCGCAGTGTTGGTTATGACGTTGCGAATGAAATGGCTACGTAGCTCAGCTGGTTAGAGCACATCACTCATAATGATGGGGTCACAGGTTCGAATCCCGTCGTAGCCACCATTAAGATTAAGTTATACTTTTACCGGAAGTATATCATGCGGGTGTGGCGAAATTGGTAGACGCACCAGATTTAGGTTCTGGCGCCGCGAGGCGTGGGGGTTCAAGTCCCTTCACCCGCACCATTTTAATCTTAATGTTATCCTTTATTGGGGTATAGCCAAGCGGTAAGGCAGCGGGTTTTGATCCCGCCACGCCCAGGTTCGAATCCTGGTACCCCAGCCATTCCAATCTGCATATTTTGATATCTATTAGTTAATCTGTTTTATCTCTGTTTGTTACTTTCTTGAGTATTCCAATACGGGTATGGCGGAATTGGTAGACGCGCTAGATTCAGGTTCTAGTTCCGAAAAGGTGTGCGAGTTCAAATCTCACTACCCGTACCACTAGATATCTTTTTCCTGAATAATATTGGGGTATAGCCAAGCGGTAAGGCAGCGGGTTTTGATCCCGCCATGCCCAGGTTCGAATCCTGGTACCCCAGCCATTTATTCTTCTTTTCTTATTACAAAGAATCAATCGTTTCTATTTTCCAATAAGATCTAAATTTAAATTTCAATAAATTTTGTTCAAATTGGCATCGCTTCAGTAAACTTCAATATTTTATATTTTAAAAAAATCAATTTATCACTATTATTTTTTAAATCATCAGTTCAAATAAGCGTATGATTACAGCAAAATCCTCGAACAGACGCGTTATC
The DNA here is from genome assembly GCF_046635705.1 of Gilliamella sp. CG25. NCBI lineage: Bacteria > Pseudomonadati > Pseudomonadota > Gammaproteobacteria > Orbales > Orbaceae > Gilliamella > Gilliamella sp. CG25. The sequence continues at coordinate 48,321 of NZ_JBIDFJ010000008.1, forward strand.
ATTTAAGCACACAAACAAAATTGATCGGTTCATCTTTCGCTAACCATTCAATCGCACCAATAGATGGCCCCACTGCATATTGATGATTAGTATCTCTTTCTTCCGATGTCCAATATAAAATATTTTTAGGAAAGTTATTACCCGGATAAGCATGGTAATACTGGTTTTGTTCATTGGTGATATCGCCCCATTCAGCAAAAAGACTCTTTCCAACTTTTCGATAATAATGATTACTCTTAATTGCCAGACAATTGTTAGAGTTGTTATCTGATTTACATGCTCCAGAAGTGATAATTGTTTGATCACTATTGGTAAAGTCTTCAATCGTTGGAACAACATAATTGCCTTGGCAAGCTTGTGCACTTTGGTCATAAGTGGTTGCATTTAAATTAGACGTAGCAAACCATTTATTAATTGTAAAAGTGTATATTTCGTTCCCATTGGACTTGATTGAAAAAGTAGGCTTGTCGATCGCTTTTCCGGATAAATGAAATTGCAGAGAAGTATTAACTAAGTAGTCATCAATATCATTGTTTTTAAGAAGATTAGTTGTCAGATTTACACCATTTGAATTTGTCGATGTTGAAATGGTGGATAAATCAAATGGAACACCTGCAAAAGACATGGTGAATTGAGCATGGTCAAACCCAGTGGTTGGAAAACCTTTTGAACGCACCTTATTAACCAGACCAGAGTCATACGTATATTCATTATTTTCACCCCAAGTTAGTTTAGCCCATTCTCCTGTATAATCCCGACCTTCAAAAACAAATGAGTAAGCAATAGAAGGTTTGGCTGCGCATACGGTGGGTCTAATTGCATTATAAATAAAAAAGTCCCGTTTAGGCGATGCATAAACTCTGAAGTTTGGTTCTCCAAATTCGGTCACTAAAACAACAGGACCTGATATTCGAATATAGGGATTCCAACCTAATCGAGCCAATTCACAAAAAGTTCTATTTCTATCTGATTCCAGCAACAAAAAAGATTGATTGATAGAGCGATAAAACCAATCGATTTTTAATCCTGCATCAGGAGGATTTATTTTAATTGGAATATCACCTTCATCATCAGCAACATTATTCCTATCATCGGCAACTAACATAGGGTTAAATGGAAGTATAGTCCCCTCTAATCCATAACTGGATTTTAACAGTGCTAACAGTTGATTGGGTGTGGTTGTGTTAGGATCGACGGCGGAAAATCCAGATTGTTTTATCGCCATGTTTAGATCATTCATTCCCGAATATGTTGCACCTTTGAATTTAACACCAAAATAAATAAAATTTGCTTTATCGTAATCACGAGCACCTTCAACCCCTACTTTGTCAGCTTGAGTAAAATAAGGCGCAGTGCCTTGAATTACTTGCGCTGTTTTAGCACTGAGTGCATCAGTTGTTGAACTAACAAAAATGATGACAAAAGAACTGTGTTTTAATATTTTTTTCGTAACATTGATATATCGTTTAATCCTAACATTTTTTAATAACATACGTTTCCCAACCGTTTTAATGCAGTGATTGAAAATGAGAAAAATCAGGTGTTTTTTAAAATTATGTTTTGTAATGAATTTAGATATATTTTTTTAACAAATAAATTATTAAACAGATAAAGGTTGGCTATTTAAACAGCATTATTCACTATTTAAGTATTGTAAGATTTTATGTTTTCCACGGGTTAAAGTCATTGAGTTCTCTAACACGTGGAAAATGCAATTAAGATATTTTATTTATATAAATTAACATAAACTGTTTGTGCCGTATTGGCTGGGTTGGTTGATACCTCTTTCACGTAATAAAATTGAGCGCCATTTGCAATTGCATGTTTCTGTGCAGCAGCACTTATTTCAGTAGTGTTGTTAAAGACGCCATGGAAAACAATTGTGGTATAAGGTTTCATCGTTTTAAATGCATCACTACTGATTTCATAAGCATCTTCACCTTCAATTGCTTTGGTAACGATATAATCTCTTACTGGCGCATCTTTTTTATATAAAGCCACTTCAACATCTTGAGATTGATTTTTTAGATTAGAAGGCTCGATAGAGCTGATATAAAAGGCATAAGCATCTTTATCTGCTGCGATTTTACTTGCTTCAGTGGTGATTTCAGATGTGTTGTTAAAACTTCCTTTAAATTTGACAACTTCAAATGGTAAATAATAAAGTGCTTTGTTACGTTCATAAGCAACTATACCATTATAAGTTGTTTCTTCTTTATTTAATGCAATCGGTGCATTAGATTGATAAATATCAGCATAGACAATAGCAGAATCAGCTGAGCTTGATGTTTCTGCCGCTTCAAGTGCTTTAATATGATAATACTTAGCTCCAGCTTCATCGGCTGCTTTTGAAATATCATCTTCCGCATTTTGCGCTTGCAAATAATTACCTGTTACCGAAATCTCTTTCATTGGAATTAAATTACTACTTTCTTCATCGGTTAAAGGTAAGGCAGCATAAACACTAACGAACGGTAACGATAATACTACAGCTAATGCGATCGATGATTTATTGAAACGTTTCATGATAATACCCTTATTTTTTAAATGATTGAAATTAATAATCAATGTTTAACAATTATTCAATGGGTAGAGATGAAATCTTTAGTAGAGAGTGTAGAAATCTTAAGTAGCTCTCAGATGTTGTCTTTTTTTAACTTTCAAAAGTGTTCAGACGTAAAGTTGTTAACGAGAGATAAATTAAACAACGCTATCTATTTAAAATATTTACTGAGTGATTCTCAAGGATTTTTTGTTACATGGACATATTGTTTAGCATTAATTGCTAAAATTACTACAAATTGCTACAAAAAAAGCTTTAATTAAATGAATAATTAAATTGGTTTCGAGTTATCCATTTTAACTAACGACTAATTGTATTGATAAAATTAGATAAAATTTGGGCAGTTAATCCCCAAATAATACGATTATTATATGAATAATACAAGATATTATGCTCCGATCTTTTTTGCCAGTCAGAGCGGATATTTGGTAATAGATGAAAAGGAAAGTTATCTGATGGTTTATGCCCTATTAGCATTACAGCTTGTTGCGGGGGATTTTCAATAAACCAATCAATCGGTACGGTAAATATTTGTTCGACCTCATCCCGATTAAGCTGTAAATTATCAAGGGAATCTATTTTTGCAACAAACGGATAAATGACTAGCCCCAATGCGGCGATAAATTTAGGCATTTTTCCTAAAATAGTCATTTGACTCATTGGGATACCTAATTCTTCAAATGTTTCTCTTTTTGCGGTATATTCTGGATCTAAGTCAGTCAATTCTACCCGACCGCCAGGAAAACAGATATCGCCTGGTTGCCATTTAAGTTTGTTCGATCTGACCTGAAATAACAATTGAGGTTGTTTGCCATCGTTAATAATGGGTAAAAGTACTGCAGCTTTGTTATCAATCGAGCTCGCGTTACTATTTGTTTTAAATTGATTCGTAATTTTTTCTATTGTTATCATAATAGTTCACTTAACAAATTTTTATATTTTTTATTCTATTTACCTTCTACTCATAAAATGTTAGATTGAGGCAGTCCGTTAGTAGTACACGTGTTTCATCCAGATAAAGTTATGCTATATTATATTAATAACATAAAAAAAGAACTTAAAGATCTTGTCCATCTAAAACATGAACGTGCTTTGATTGGGATGTCAATTGAGTTTCAACGTGTATTTTCTTTGCTACCCGCCATTTTTCATTTTCATCACCCTAAATTGCCCGGCTATCATGCTGAAGATACTCCATCAGGAATCGCTTATTACCAGACAACCGATGAGATTTGTTCGCAACTCAAGAACTGTTTTGAATTTGAGGCTATTCCAAATGTGAACAATCCCGAAATATCGGCACTCTACTCCATGGGTAGTACATGTTCCATTGGACAATCAGTCGAATCCGATTTAGATATTTGGCTTTGTATTGAAAATAATTTATCCGAAAAAAGAAAGCAAGCCTTAATTGAAAAATGTCGTTTAGTCGAAAATTGGGCTAAAGAACAAAATGTAAAATTAACCTTATTTGTCGTTGATGTGGATCGCTTCATCAATAAACATCATGAATGTTTAATGGGGGAAAATTGTGGTTCTGCGCAACACATTTTATTACTTGAGGAATTTTATCGAACAGCCACACTATTAGCAGGAAAATATCTGTTATGGTTTGTGGTGCCCTATAACTTCACCGTGAATAACGTTAGCTATTCGACTTATGAACAGTGTGTGAATGCTTTGGTTGATTCAAAGCTAATTAAGCGGGAAGAGTGGATCGATTTTGGACCTTTAACAGGTCTTTCTGCTGAAGAGTATTTTGGAGCCAGTTTATGGCAACTCTACAAAAGTATCGATTCTCCTTTTAAAGCGGTGCTCAAAACGTTACTACTAGAAGCTTATTCTTGGATATATCCGCAAAATAGACCCATAGCTTATGAAATGCGAGAATGTATCCAAAAATCGCTAACTCAAAAGGGAATAAATTTAGATTCTTACTATATGCTTTTAGATAGGATCACTCAATATTTAATCGAGATTAAAGATTTTGAAAGGCTGGATCTGATCAGAATCTGTTTTTATCTAAAAGTAAACGAAAAACTTTCTCAAACAAAAAAAACTGTTTCATGGCGTCGGGACGTTTTGAATGATCTGGTAAAAGAGTGGGGCTGGACGTCAGAGCGTTTAGCTAAATTGGATGCGAGTCATACTTGGAAGATAGAGCAAGTTCGAGAAATGCATGAAATATTACTGCAAACCATGATGACAGGATACCGAAATTTACTTAATTTTGGGCGCCGTAATAATTTGGATTCTCTCATTAGTCCACAAGATATGGCAATATTAACTCGTAAGCTTTACGCTTCTTTTGAAGTATTACCCGGAAAAATAACGACGTTAAAGTTAAATATTGCTAATAATTTGCAAGAACAAGCATTAACGTTTATCCACGTAAAAGAAGATAGAATTAATCGTGCTGGTTGGTATGTGTATAATCAAAAACCGGTATTAAACTCAATTTCAGGTCATCAATATTTAGAATATAGTAAATATCTGGTTAAACTAGTCGGTTGGTGTTATTTTAATGGCTTAATCTCAGATAAAACTCAATTTTACTGTCATGACGGTGAAAAAAGAGATAACTCGAAAATCAATAAATTAATTGAAAACTTAAAAGAATATTTTCCTATAGAAATTCCAAAGGCGACGGAAGAACAGTTATATGGGCCTTGTGAAATTCGTCATTTAGCAATCATGTTAAATCTTGAAGATGATCCTAGTACTAATCTAGATTTTGAATTTGAGTTTAGCAACAATGTGTTAAATTACGGAAAAAAAGAGTTAAGTTTAGTGGGATCGGTTGATTTGCTTTATCGCAATTCATGGAATGAAATACGTGTACTACATTTTAGCGGAGCGTTGTGCGTACTGGAAGCGATTAAAACGTTATTAAATCGCATGCACAAAGATGCGGATTTACCTAATCCTATGGAAATTTTTTGCTACAGTAAATATTTAGGTAATGAAATTAAGCAACAAATGAAAACATTAATGGATGAGTGTATAGAATTACGATTAACCACGACACAAAATAATTCGACACAGGTTAAACCATTACGGATAGGTGGTTCTTCATGGTATCTCTTTTTTGAAAGGTTAGGGGTCTCTTTTCATCAGTTTGATAATGCAATCGATTTTTATGGGGCAGTATCGAACAATAAAGTACAAGGTCGCCCGTTAAATATTTTGGATCAAACAAATGAGTTACCAAAAGAAATTGACAGTGTTGCCTATGAGGGAATCATTCAATTCTTTTTTGAAGATACCGATTCAGGATTCGATCTTTACATTTTGAATGAAAATAACCAAATTGAAATTTACCGTAATTGCAACGGCACAAAGGAGAGTATGGTTAAAGATATAAATGATTTTTATGTGCTATCCGATGATCGTTTTACCTTTAAAACGAGTAGTTCAGTCAATTTTAATCTACCTCAATTCTACCAAATCACCTATAATGATGCTGGTAAGCGTGAGATCTTTTTATTAAATTAGAATTATTTAAAATGTCATTACACAATAGTTTTATGAAAAATAGTTAAATAAATCAACTGGTTTTAATTTTAAAAAACTTTAATCTAATTATTAATAGATCCCAAAATAAAATTTCTATTAAAATAATGGAACTTTTTTTTAATTTAAGAATCTAACTGTGTGAGTGCAGCGTTTTGGCCGAGCAACAGTTATTAACATAATGAGGAATGGCCTTTAATGGGGGAGCAAGTAACAGACCAAGTTTTAGTTGACCGTGTATTAAACGGAGATAAAAATGCGTTCAATTTACTTGTGGTTCGTTATCAAAATAAATTGTCTCACTTGGTTTCTCGTTATGTACTCGCTTCTGAAGTGCCAGATGTTGTACAAGAAACCTTTATCAAAGCTTATCGTTCGTTAAGCTTATTTAAAGGGGAAAGTGTTTTTTACACATGGTTATACCGCATAGCGGTTAACACAGCAAAGAATTATTTAACGTCTCAAGGTCGAAGACCACCTTCATCGGATGTTGATGCAAGCGAGGCGGAAAGTTATGAAGGAGCTGATTCGCTCAGGGATCTTGATAATCCTGAGAATTTAGCGCTTTCTGATGAAGTTAAAAAAGCCGTATTTGAAGCAATTGATGCGCTTCCTGATGATTTAAGAATAGCAATTACATTACGTGAAATTGATGGTTTAAGTTATGAGGAGATTGCAGAAATAATGGATACGCCGGTTGGAACAGTGAGATCACGCATTTTTAGAGCAAGAGATGCGATTGATGAAAAATTAAAACCATTAATTGGTTGAATACAAAATGATAATGAGTAGTCATAAATTTAAGGTATCTACTATGCGAATTGAACAGAAAGAGCAACTTTCATTGCTTATGGATGGCGAGTTTACAAGTGATCATTTCATTGATGAAATATCAAATGATGAAAGCCTTCAATCATGTTGGCATCGCTATCATATTGCCAGAGAAGCAATGCGTGGTGACTTGCATAGTAGCGCATTAACTTTGGATATTTCTAAACAAGTGGCAAACGCCATTGCTAAAGAAGATATCTATAACAAATTAACCAATCAACCTAATCAGGATGAAATATCGCGACCAAATAAACAAAATCTTATTTGGATTCGTCTCAAAGACGTCATGGCAAAAGTCAGTCAAGTTGGTCTTGCTGCTTGCGTTACTTTAGCGATTATTGCGGGTGTACAATATCAACAACGTCAATCTGATAGTGATAGTAATATCCCAACTTTAAATACCATCCCTGTTGGTGTCAATGTTGCGCCTGTTGGAGGACTACAGCAACAGAATGATCAGCAACTTCTAGAAAAAAGACAATATGATAAAATCAGATTACTTGTACAAGATTATGAACTGCAAAAAAGGTTAAATGCTCAGTAATCCGAAATGAAATTAAAATTTTATTCAAATTTCCAAACAATGATAAAACAGAGTAGCTATATATTTGCTAGTCTGTTTTTTCTGCTAATGTCCCTGTCAATTCAAGCTAGTGAAAATAATGATCCTGTCGCTCTGCTTAATAAAATGAGCAAGGCAGTGCAAACTCAAGATTATCAGATTCACTTCTTATCACAAGATAAAAATCAATACGTTAGTACATATGAATATACGCATTTAGGTGCGGAAAATAAAAAAGATGTCAAAGCGTTGTTACTTTATCTTGAAGGTGCTGCGAGAGAAATTATTTTACATGAAAACGTCATTAGCTACTTCCAACCGGATAGCGAGTCTTTTTCGATAAGCAGTTCACGAATTGTTGAGGCTTTCCCAGATATTATATATAACGATTTTAATGAACTTACCGATGTATATGACTTTACTTTATTAGGAAAAACACGGACAGCAAATCGTAGCGTACAATTGGTTAAAATGGTCGCAAAAGATAAAGATCGTTATAGCTATGTTATTTGGGTTGATGATGAAATTTACCTACCGATTCGTATAGATTTATTAGATCAACATAGCGAAATTATCAGCCAACTTAAAGTAGTCGATCTCGACGAAAATTTTGATAAAAAAGCAGTAAAGGAATACATCGAAACTCGAAGCTACCCTATTTTATTATCTATTGAAAAACAAGAAAACGTACTCGATTCATGGCGATTAGCATGGCTACCTAAAGGATTTAAAGAAGTGGCAGCATATAATGTCAATTTTTATAATTCAGATATAGCCACAAAGCTTTTTTCAGATGGCGTTTTTTCATTTACGGTCAATGTTTCTTCCGAAAAAGCAAATCAGGCTAATCAGTTTATCCAACAAGGTGGACGAACCATTTTTTCAACCAATATTGCTAAAAAGAATATTATCATTATTGGTAATCTACCGCGAACGACTATAGAACGTATTGCACAAAATATTATTGAGAAATAGTGGTTAACTTCTCGATAACGCTATGCTTAGCAGTGATAAATGTGTAAAATGCTACTCTTTCTAGCTTTATAATTATTATGAGATACTGTTTATCACTATTCGGTATTTAAATAGTTAATTGTTTACAACTAAAATACAAAATATAATTTATTGATATGAATAAAAATATCCGCAATTTTTCAATTATTGCTCATATTGACCATGGTAAATCTACACTTTCAGACCGCATCATACAAATTTGTGGAGGTCTGTCTGATCGTGAAATGGCAGCACAAGTTTTAGATTCAATGGATCTTGAACGTGAACGTGGTATAACAATTAAAGCACAAAGTGTTACTCTCGATTATCATGCAAAAAATGGTGAGACATATCAGCTTAATTTTATTGACACCCCCGGTCATGTTGACTTCTCTTACGAAGTATCGCGATCGTTAGCGGCTTGTGAAGGGGCGTTGTTAGTGGTTGATGCAGGTCAAGGCGTTGAAGCACAAACTCTGGCAAACTGTTATACCGCTTTAGATATGAATCTTGAAGTTGTCCCAGTGCTAAATAAAATTGATTTGCCCGCTGCTGAGCCGGAACGTGTGGCAGAAGAAATCGAAGATATTGTTGGTATTGATGCCTCTAATGCTGTTCGCTGTTCAGCAAAAACAGGTGTGGGGGTTATTGATGTACTCGAACAATTGGTTAATGATATTCCGCCACCTGAAGGTGATTCAAATGCACCTTTGCAGGCATTGATAATTGACTCATGGTTTGATAATTATCTTGGTGTTGTGTCTTTAATTCGCATTAAAAATGGTGAATTAAAGAAAGGGGATAAAATCAAAGTGATGAGCACAGGAATGACTTACAATGTTGATCGCCTTGGAATATTTACCCCAAAACAAGTCGACAAAACCTGTTTACAATGTGGTGAAGTAGGTTGGGTTGTCTGTGCAATTAAAGATATTTTAGGGGCTCCTGTTGGTGATACATTAACATCTGCTAAAACGCCAGCAGAAAACCCATTACCGGGGTTCAAAAAAGTAAAACCACAGGTTTATGCTGGGTTATTCCCGACTAGTTCGGATGATTATGAAGCCTTTCGTGATGCACTTGGAAAATTAAGCCTAAATGATGCATCGCTATTTTATGAGCCAGAAAACTCAGGTGCATTAGGGTTTGGTTTCCGTTGTGGTTTCCTTGGATTATTACACATGGAAATCATTCAAGAGCGGTTAGAGCGTGAATACAACTTAGATTTGATTACGACAGCGCCAACAGTAGTTTACGAAGTGCTGACAACGTCAAACGAGATAATCTATGTTGACAGCCCTGCTAAACTACCTGCTGTTAACAATATTCAAGAATTGCGTGAGCCTATTGCCGAGTGTAACATTTTGGTACCACAGACTTATCTTGGCAATGTTATTACACTTTGTGTTGAAAAGCGTGGGGTACAAACGCATATGGTTTATCATGGAAATCAGGTGGCGCTAACCTATGAAATCCCTATGACCGAAGTGGTTTTAGATTTCTTTGACAAGTTAAAGTCAACTTCTCGTGGTTATGCTTCATTGGATTACAGTTTCAAACGTTTCCAAGTTGCCGATATGGTCAGGTTAGATGTACTTATTAACGGAGAACGTGTTGATGCGTTAGCGTTAATCACTCATAAGGACAATGCACCTTATCGCGGTCGCGAATTAGTTGAAAAAATGAAAGATTTAATTCCACGTCAACAATTTGATATTGCTATTCAAGCAGCAATCGGAAATCATATCATTGCTCGTTCAACCGTTAAGCAATTACGTAAAAATGTATTAGCAAAATGTTATGGTGGTGACGTTAGTCGTAAGAAAAAACTTTTACAAAAGCAAAAAGAGGGTAAAAAACGCATGAAACAAGTGGGTAATGTTGAATTACCACAAGAAGCGTTTTTAGCTATTTTACATGTCGGTAAAGATTAACCAGTAAAAGAGGAAAAAAAATGGCTAATACATTCGCCATCATATTAACAATAGTAACATTGATAACAGGTATGTTTTGGTTTTTAGAAAAATACCGCTGGAAGCCTGCAAGACAGCGTAAAGTTGAGGAAGTCCGTAAACAGTGCAATGGCGAAATCGATGGAAAAGTGCTGGCTCAAGTCGGTAAACCTAAAGGTTGGGTAGAAAATTTAGCCTCATTTTTTCCTGTTCTTTTTGTTGTCTTTTTCATTCGCTCGTTTCTATATGAACCGTTTCAGATTCCGTCTGGTTCGATGATGCAGACACTTTTGATTGGTGATTTTATTGCTGTTCAGAAATATTCTTATGGATTGCGTGATCCCATTACTAATACGGTCATTATATCGACAGGGCATCCTAAAAGAGGAGATGTTGCTGTTTTTAAACACCCAGATGGTTCAAAAATTGATTTAATTAAGCGTGTAGTTGGCTTGCCAGGTGATAAAATTGTTTACTCAGTTCAAGACAAAAAACTCTTTATTTATCCTGCTTGCCAAAGTAGTGATACCAACTGTGTAGGGCAAAAAACGCAACCACTGGATTTACATTACAGTGAACCAAAATTAAGTAATTGGAAACAAGTTCATCAGCAATTCAAATCAGGGCCTAATTTTTATACTTTAGAACAGTATAAAGAAAAAGGGATTGCTGATTCAAACTCTGTCGTATCATTAAATTTAAACATACAACAAGAAACACTGGGTGATGAACCACACGATATTTTAACAACGGAAAACATAATTGAAAAACCTGAATATTTCTTCCATCAAAATGGACAACCGCTTGCGACTTGGGTTGTACCGGAAGGCAATTACTTTATGATGGGTGATAATCGTGATAACAGTGGCGACAGCCGTTATTTTGGATTCGTGCCTGAATCAAACTTCGTTGGTAAAGCGACAGCAATATGGATTAGCTTTGAAAAACAACCCGATGAATGGCCTACGGGGATTCGCTTTAGCCGTATTGGAGGCATACACTAGTCGCCATGAGTATTAAAAATTTAAAATCTTTGCAACAGTCGATTGGCTATCAGTTTCAAAACCTTTCGTTACTTGAATTAGCCTTAACTCATCGAAGTGCGAATAAACGACATAACGAACGCCTAGAGTTTCTAGGCGATTCTATTTTAAGCTTTGCCATTGCAGACGATCTTTTTCATCGATTTAAGCAGCAAGATGAAGGCGATTTAAGTCAGATGCGAGCAAGCTTAGTTTGTGGCACAACATTGGCTGAAATAGGTAAAGCATTCAATTTAGGAAATTATCTGACCTTAGGACAAGGTGAATTAAAAAGCGGTGGTTTTCGTCGGGAATCAATTATCGCTGATGCAGTTGAAGCCATTATTGGTGCGATCTATTTAGATAGTAATATTGAAAATGTCAGGCGGTTAATACTGTCTTGGTATCAGAGCCGGTTAGCAGAAATTAAACCGGGCGTGAAACAAAAAGATTCAAAAACAAGACTTCAAGAATACTTACAAGGAATCCATCAAGAACGTCCTTGTTATTTGATCCTTGAAGTTACAGGTGATAAACACGAGCAAGAATTTTTGATTCAATGCAAACTTGAAAATGATGATCATCAATATTTAGGGCGAGGACTTAGTCGCCGTAAAGCCGAACAAGCTGCTGCTCAACAAGCACTCAATCAATTAGGTATAAAATGACAGAAACAACACAACATTGTGGATTCGTTGCCATCGTAGGTCGACCAAACGTCGGCAAATCAACATTATTAAATCAATTATTAGGTCAAAAAGTTTCTATTACCTCGCGTAAAGCTCAAACAACACGTCATCGTATAGTGGGCATTGATACTCAAGGTAATGACCAAATAATTTATATCGATACACCCGGTCTTCACATTGAAGAAAAAAGAGCGATTAACCGCCTTATGAATCGAGCGGCAAGTAGCTCTATTGGTGATGTAGAGTTGGTGATTTTTGTCGTTGAGGGGACACACTGGACCGATGATGACGAAATGGTTGCTAACAAATTGAAAGATTGTAAGTCGCCAGTCTTATTAGTGATCAATAAAATTGATAATGTTACCGATAAAACCCAATTGTTACCTCATATTCAAGAAATCAGCCAAAAAATCAATTTTCTTGATGTCGTACCAATTAGCGCTGAAAAGGGTGAAGGCATTGATATCATCAAAGATATTGTGAAAAAACATTTACCGGTTGGTGAACACCATTTTCCAGAAGATTACATTACTGACCGATCGCAACGGTTTATGGCATCTGAAATCATTCGTGAAAAATTAATGCGTTTTTTAGGGGATGAATTGCCTTATTCGGTAACCGTTGAAATTGAACAATTCAAAGTTGATGAACGAACAGGCATGTATCGAATCAATGGTCTAATATTGGTCGAACGTGATGGTCAAAAGAAAATGGTTATTGGCAATAAAGGTGAAAAGATCAAAAAAATTGGGATTGAAGCGCGTAAAGATATGCAATCTTTTTTTGATACCAAGGTTCATTTAGAGTTATGGGTTAAAGTCAAAGCGGGTTGGGCTGATGACGAGCGTGCATTACGCAGTCTTGGCTATAGTGACGATTAAACCTTATTGCTTGGTTATTTAATGAGTTATCAATTTAGTTTAGGTTATTCCGCTTTATTGATAACTCATTTTTTAACCAAATAAATTTTATTGCGATAGGAATACATTAAAACTACCTATTTATCAATTTTTCGGTTACTACCAATCAAACAATACTCTTTATTTTTTAAAATCAGATCACTTTTATAGCTAAAAAAGCTTGTTCTATTTTTCAAGGTAAATTTTTAAATGCTCCATACACTACGCTTAAAATGCTAGATTCGCTTCGCGCGATATAATTAAATTTATCAGAATATAAACTAATCACTAAACATCGATGATGCTTTTATATATAATACCGATTCAATTGATTTGGATTTAAAGTATTAACTTCGGAGCCCCATCATGCAGCAGTTTCGACCTATTCATCGCGCTTTACTTAGCGTATCTGACAAAACCGGTATTATCGAATTTGCCCAAGCTCTTCATCAACGAAACGTTGAACTACTTTCCACCGGCGGTACAGCTAAATTGCTTATGAAACACAATATTCCCGTCATTGAGGTTTCAGACTATACCGGATTTCCTGAGATGATGGAAGGAAGAGTCAAAACGCTTCATCCTAAAATTCATGGTGGAATTTTAGGGCGGCGAGGTTTCGATGATGATGTGATGCATCAACATCAAATTGCACCGATTGATATGGTCGTGGTTAACTTGTATCCCTTTGCTGACACCGTCGCTAAATCAGATTGCCGTTTAGAAGATGCCGTTGAAAATATTGATATTGGTGGCCCCACCATGGTACGTGCCGCGGCTAAAAATCATCAAGATGTCGCTATTGTTGTTGATTACAATGACTATTCGACCATTATTGAATTGCTGGATCAGCAAGATAATTCTCTTAGCTACCCATATCGTTTCAATTTGGCGATTAAAGCTTTTGAACACACAGCAAAATATGATGGCATGATTGCCAACTATTTTGGGAAGTTAGTGCCGCCTTATTATGGTGAAACCGATAAAGTGTCTGGACAATTTCCACGAACATTGAATCTTCAATTTATCAAAAAGCAGGACATGCGTTATGGTGAAAATGCACATCAAAAAGCAGCTTTTTATATTGATGAAGATATAAACGACGCATCAATTGCGACAGCTAAACAATTACAAGGTAAGGCACTTTCTTATAACAATATTGCGGATGCGGATGCAGCACTTGAATGCGTTAAATCATTTGATGAGCCAGCGTGTGTGATTGTCAAACACGCTAATCCTTGCGGAGTGGCTGTGAGTGACACCCTTTTGAATGCTTACTTAAATGCGTTTAAAACCGATCCAACGTCTGCTTTTGGTGGGATTATTGCTTTTAATCGTTCTTTAGATGCAAAAACGGCAACCAGAGTTATAGAAAACCAATTTGTAGAAGTGATTATAGCACCGTCAATTAATGAAGATGCACTTGCCATAATGCAGACGAAAAAAAATGTACGGGTATTAGCATGTGGTCAATGGTCGCAATCATCGAATAGTCGTTTAGATTTTAAACGAGTAAATGGTGGACTGTTAGTTCAAGAACATGACTTAGGTATGGTCACCGAAAATCAATTGACAGTGGTGACCAAACGGCAACCAACTCAAAAAGAACTATCTGATGCACTGTTTTGCTGGAAAGTGGCTAAGTTTGTTAAATCAAATGCCATTGTTTATGCCAAAGACAACATGACCATTGGAATTGGAGCAGGACAAATGAGTCGTGTTTATTCAGCTAAAATAGCCGGTATTAAAGCGCAAGATGAAAATTTAGAAGTAGCAGGCTGTGTGGTCGCATCTGATGCATTTTTTCCATTCAGAGACGGTATTGATGCGGCGGCTAAAGTAGGGGTAACTTGTGTCATTCAGCCAGGTGGTTCTATCCGTGATGATGAGGTTATTCAAGCTGCAAATGAACATAATATTGCAATGATTTTTACTAATATGCGTCATTTTAGACATTGATCGTATAATATAAATGTCAGTTAAGAACAAATTAAAGGAATGGGTATGAAAGTATTGGTTATTGGTAATGGTGGTCGTGAGCATGCTTTAGCATGGAAAGCGGCACAGTCCCCCTTGGTTACAAAAGTTTTTGTCGCACCGGGTAATGCAGGTACAGCACTTGAGCCTAATTTAGAAAATATTAATATCAAAGCAAATGATATTAGTGGATTACTTAATTTTGCCCAGCAACAGCAAATTGATTTAACCATAGTGGGGCCTGAAGTCCCATTAGTACTTGGTGTTGTTGATAGTTTTCAAAAAGCCGGATTAAACATTTTTGGGCCAACTAAATCGGCAGCTCAGCTAGAAGGTTCTAAAGCTTTTACTAAAGATTTTTTAGCGCGTCACCAAATCCCCACTGCTGAATATCAAACTTTTACTGAAATTGATCCTGCCATTGCCTATATACGTGAAAAATGCGCCCCCATTGTGATTAAAGCCGACGGGCTAGCGGCCGGTAAAGGGGTTATTGTTGCCATGACCCTTGAAGAAGCTGAAAATGCTGTACGCGATATGCTAGCGGGTAATGCATTTGGTGATGCGGGTCATCGAGTGGTTATCGAAGAATTTTTAACGGGCGAAGAAGCTAGTTTTATTGTCATGGTTGATGGCAAGCATGTCGAGCCAATGGCAACAAGTCAAGATCACAAGCGAGTCGGTGACGGTGATACGGGTTTAAATACGGGAGGAATGGGCGCTTACTCTCCAGCACCTGTTGTGACAGATGAGGTGTTTACCAAAGTTATGGAACAAATTATCTATCCAACCGTAAATGGCATGGCTCAAGAAGGCAATGTTTATGTTGGTTTTTTGTATGCAGGTTTAATGATTGATAAACAGGGTAATCCTAAAGTAATTGAATTTAATTGTCGCTTTGGCGATCCCGAAACCCAACCCATTATGATGCGTATGCAATCAGACTTGATTGAGTTATGTTTGGCGGCGGTAAATGGTCAATTAAGTACGGTTAAATCCAACTGGGATCGAAGACCTGCATTAGGTGTCGTTATGGCTGCTGGTGGTTATCCGGGTGAATATAATACCCAAGATACAATCATTGGTTTACCTACTGAATCGACAGCTGATTGTAAAGTGTTCCATGCAGGTACGAGTTTTGAAAAAGGGCATGTGTTAACTAACGGTGGTCGTGTACTTTGTGTCACTGCTTTAGGAGATACGGTATTGGACGCTCAGCAACGTGCTTATCAACAAGTTGATAAAATCCATTGGCACGGCTGTTTTTATCGTCATGATATCGGTTATCGCGCCATTGAGCGTGAAAAAAACACTAAATAGATGAATAAAACATAATTGAATTTATATCATTTATAGGCTTAGAAATGGCGAATTAGATTCGGTTTTGATGTTAATAATTTAGTTTTGTTTAGCTATGTAAATTATATCGATAAAGATTAGTAGTAAAAAGGAATGTTTATTTTAAGTTACATAACTCTATGTTATGCTACCGATTAAATATGATCTCTGGATATTCCTTATGATAAACGATCCATTCTATGAACGAGAAGCGCAGAAATATGATTCACCGATAGCCAGTCGCGAATTAATATTAGATTACCTAACCAAAGAGGCGAAGCCTGCTAATTTAGAAAAAATTGCCCAAGCCGTTTCCATTAAAACTGAAGAACAAAAAGAAGCACTACATCGCCGCTTACGTGCAATGGAACGCGATGGTCAAGTCGTGTTTACACGCCGTAAATGTTATGCATTGCCTGAAAAGTTAGATATGGTTAAGGGGAAGGTGATTGCACATCGTGATGGTTTTGGCTTTTTACGTGTTGAAGGAAAACCTGAAGATTACTTTTTATCGCCAGAACAGATGAAAAAAGTCTTACAAGGTGATGTAATTTTAGCCCAACCACTGAGTAATCAATATCGTGGAAAAACAGAAGCACGTGTTGTGCGTATTTTAGAACCTCGCAGTAATTTAATTGTTGGTCGTTACTTTATTGAACAAGGCGTTGGATTTGTGGTGCCTGATGATAGTCGCTTAAATTTTGATATTTTAATCACTGGTAAACCGAAACGCACAGTACGCATGGGAACGGTCGTCGTTGTTGAGTTACAACAACGCCCAGAACGTCGTCAAAAAGCGGTCGGTGTCATTAAAGAAGTCCTTGGTGAAATCATGGGGACTAACTTAGCCATAGATATTGCTCTTCGTAATCATGAAATCCCATATGAATTTCCTAAAGCCGTTGAAAAAGAGGTGAGTAAATTTGGTGATGAAGTGCCCGAAAAAGCCAAAAAAGGGCGTAAAGATTTACGGGATCTACCTTTAGTTACCATTGATGGTGAAGATGCACGTGATTTTGATGATGCCGTGTATTGCCAAAAAAATCGTGGTGGAGGTTATAGATTATGGGTGGCAATAGCTGATGTTAGCTATTACGTCAGACCCGATAAAGCACTTGATAAAGAAGCCTGCTTACGCGGTACATCGGTGTATTTTCCTTCTCGTGTCGTGCCGATGTTGCCAGAAGCGTTATCAAATGGTCTTTGTTCGCTTAATCCACAGGTAGATAGACTATGTTTAGTTTGTGAGATGACCATATCAAACAAAGGTCGTTTGACCGGTTATCAATTTTACGACGCTGTGATGAATTCACATGCCAGATTGACTTACACGAAAGTTGCAAAAATTTTAGACGGTGATAAAGAACTCCGTCAACATTACCATGATTTAGTGCCACATTTAGAAAACCTATATGGCTTATCCAAAATATTGGATAAGTCACGAATTGCTCGTGGAGCGATTGGTTTTGAATCGGAAGAACCGAAATTCATTTTCAATGCCGATAAACGGATCGAAAGTATTGAGTTAGCACAACGTAATGATGCACATAAAATTATTGAAGAGTGTATGATTTTAGCTAATGTTGCAGCAGCAAAACTGGTGATTGAAGCGGACGTACCTGCTTTGTTTCGTGTTCATGATCGTCCTGATGAAGAGCGAATGAATAACTTACGTAGCATCTTACAAGAACTAGGATTATCGTTAGGTGGCGGTGGTAATCCAAAATCAAAAGATATTGCCGAATTGATGCTAGCGATTGAAGATCGTATTGATAGTGATATGTTACAGACAGTTATTTTACGTTCGATGAAACAAGCGATTTATGATCCAGAAAATCGGGGTCATTTTGGGCTTGCACTTGAAGAGTATGGTCATTTTACCTCGCCAATTCGACGTTACCCTGATTTACTGTTACATCGAACTATTAAGTGGATATTAGCCAATGAACAGCATAAAACCAGTAAGACAGGCGGGCATCGTTATACCATTAACGAAATGCTCTATTTTGGCGAACATTGTTCACTGACTGAACGTCGAGCCGATGAGGCAGTGCGTGATGTGGTTGATTGGCTCAAGTGCGATTATATGCAAGATCATGTGGGTGAAGTCTTTAATGGTACCATATCAAGTGTTGTGAACTTCGGGTTTTTTGTCAGATTAGATGATCTGTTTATAGACGGTTTGGTACATGTTTCATCGCTTGAAAATGATTATTATATATATGACGCATCTCGAAATCGTTTAATTGGTGAAAATACCCATTACAGTTACCGTTTAGGTGATAAAGTTAGCGTTAAAGTAGAAAATGTTAATCCTGAAGAAAGAAAAATTGATTTTGCCTTGGTCAGTAGTAATAATAAGCCTAAGCGTCATGGTAAAACCGCAAAAACTAAGGCTAAACAGCTAAATGATAAAAATAATAACGATATTGCACCGGCTAAAAAGCGTAAAAGCAAAAAACAAGTAGTGAGTGGCAGCGTTAGAAAAAAGGTGAAAGCGACAAATAAAAATAAAGGAAAGCGCAAAAAGGTAGATAAAAATGCGGTTCAAATCGCATCGACATCAACAAGTAAAACGGCTAAAAGTAAGAAAGTAAAGAGTAAAAAATAGATGAGTGAAACAGTTTACGGTATCCATGCTATAGAAGCACTTTTAACACGTGCCCCTGAAAGAATTATTGAGGTTTACATCGCCAAAGGGCGGGAAGATAAACGTCTTAATAGTCTTGTGCATGAAATAGAACAACTTGGTTTAATCGTGAAAATAACCCATCGCCAGTGGTTAGATGACAAATCTAAAAATGGTGTACATCAAGGTATTTTAGCAATAGTAAAACCCTGTCGTACCTATCAAGAAAATGACATTCCATTACTAGTTGAACAGCAACCCAATCCCGTTATTCTGATTTTAGATGGCGTAACAGATCCACATAATCTTGGTGCCTGCATCAGAACAGCAGACGCCGCAGGGGTTAATTTTATTATTGTCCCGAAAGATCGTTCGGCTCCGCTTAATTCGACGGCACAAAAAGTGGCTTGTGGAGCAGCTGAAAGTATCCCTGTTGTTCGGGTAACCAATTTAGCTCGTACTATGCGAATGTTACAAGATGAGTATCATGTGTGGATTGTGGGCACAGCTGGAGAAGCAGAACGCACACTTTATCAAACTGACTTTTACAAATCATCAACAAATATTCCATTGGCTCTGGTTATGGGCGCAGAAGGGGAAGGTATGCGACGTTTAACCAAAGAACATTGTGACGAATTGGTCAGTATTCCAATGGCGGGAATTGTGTCATCGCTGAATGTCTCGGTAGCAACGGGCGTTTGCTTATTTGAGATAGTCAGACAAAAAAATAAGTAGTTAAAAAAGGACAATAAGCTTGGTTTAGTTAAACCACTAACCAAGCTGTAAATAAAACAATATTTGATTGTTTTCTCAAGAAATTCTTCCAAATAACCATCAAAACAGTTTTATATTTATCTATGAATTTTCAACAATAGAGTTAAGTCCTGTTCGCCAGCCAAAATAAGAGTAAATACAAATAAATAGCCTGTTTATTTAACTTAGCGCTAAATGTATTAACCATACAGTGCCGATTAAGCAAAGTCGGCACTGTGGTTATAAGGTGAACTAACTTTTGATAAGATCGATTTCAATTCCTAACCCATTGGCAACACCGGAACCATAATCAGGGTGGACTTTATAAAAGTGTTTAAGCTGTCTAATTTGGATATCACGATCAACGTTTTTCATTGAACCGACAATATTATCAATCAGGAGCTGTTTTTGATCGGGACGCATTAAATTGAATAATGCGCGTGGCTGTGAATAGTAATCATCGTCAACACGATGATCATGTCTATCCATTGTACCAGCAGGCACATGCATCGGTGGCTCAGCATATTGTGGTTGTTGTTTAGGTGCGCTATCAACACTATTTGGCTCATAATTAGGCGCATTATCTGGTGTATAAAAGCGCATAGCTCCATCACGTTGATAATTGTGTACCGGACATTTCGGCGCATTGATCGGTAATTGTTGGTAGTTTGTGCCTATACGATAACGATGTGCATCGGCATAAGCAAAAATTCGCCCTTGTAACATCTTATCTGGCGATAACCCCGTTCCAGGCACGACATTACTTGGTTCAAATGCGGCTTGTTCAACTTCAGCAAAATAGTTTTCTGGATTACGATTAAGTTCCATTACGCCCACTTCAATTAATGGATACTGTTTTTGTGACCACACTTTTGTCACATCAAAAGGGTTTTCAGGATGATGATTGGCTTGTTCTTCAGTCATTACCTGCATGTAAAGGCGCCATTTAGGGTAGTCACCGCGTTCAATTGCATTAAATAAGTCTTCTTGTGCTGAGTCGGGATTACTACCATCTAATTCGGCTGCTTTTTTAGGATGGATATTTTTAATACCTTGTTCCGTTCTAAAATGCCATTTAACCCAAGTGCGAACATTATCTTTATTAATAATACTGTAAGTATGACTACCAAAACCATGCATATGTCTAAAGCCGTCAGGAATACCACGGTCAGAGAACAGAATGGTGACTTGATGAAGTGATTCCGGTGACAAAGACCAAAAATCCCACATCATTTGCGGATCTTTTAAGTTGGTTTTAGGATCACGTTTTTGGGTATGAATAAAATCCGGGAATTTGAGGGCATCACGTATAAAAAATACCGGTGTATTGTTGCCAACAATATCCCAGTTACCTTGATCGGTATAAAATTTTACAGAAAATCCCCTAGGATCACGGGCTGTATCGGATGAACCTCGTTCACCGCCAACAGTTGAAAATCGGGCAAACACGGGAGTTTGTTTCCCCACTTTGGTAAAAATACTGGCATAAGTATATTGAGTGATATCATTAGTCACGGTAAATGTACCATGCGCACCCGATCCCTTGGCATGTACACGTCTTTCAGGAATGTTCTCACGATTAAATTGTGCAAGTTTCTCAATAAGCTGATAATCATCAATTAATACAGGGCCTCGAGGACCTGCGGTACGGGAATTTTGATTATCGGCTATTGGTGCTCCATTGTTGGTGGTTAAGGCTTTTTTTTCTGACATTGCTACACTCCTTTTTATTATAAAAAAAAGTCTTAAGAAATAAAATTCCACCATGAGTTAGAATATTTATTCCCTAAGACTTGAGTATGAAACAATAATACAAAACAAAAAAAGAACTAAAAGGATGAATAACATACTGTAAAAAGAAAGATTGTAATTTACAAATTATTACTTTTGAATAGCCATTGTTTAAAAAAACAAAGTTAAGAAATGAAGCGTAAATAAGTATACAACTATTCAATTTTAAATGATACAAATTTCAATCACTTTTTTTAATATAATTGTAAAGGTGATTCAGGCATAAATGATTTGAGGTAATTGGATATCCCAAGGTTGATTGCTTAGTTGCTGAACTTTTTGGCAGGCAAACCCTAAACCAATCGGTAAAATTTGGTCTGCTTTATAATTAGCTAACAAACGATCATAAAATCCGCCACCCATTCCTAAACGATAACCTCGATCATCGAATGCAACTAAAGGAGTGAAAACAATATCCAATTTTTGATGGGGAATGACATCTAATACATTTAAAGCGGGTTCTAAGATACCATACTTATTTTTGATTAATTGACTGTAAGGGGTGTATTGAATAAAAAGTAAGTGAGTAGGTACAAAAGGATGAATTATCGGTAAATAGACAGCTTTATTTTGCTGCCATAAATATTCAATAATAGGTTTAGTTTCAATTTCGCCATCGAAAGAGAGAAATATTGCGATATTCTTGGCTTGACCAATCGCAGTATGATCAGCAATTTTTTGGTAAATACGTTGCTGGGCAATTTGACGTTCATGAGGCGATAATTGACGCCTTTTTTGGCGAATAATCTGTCGGATGTTCATTAAGTTATCACTTATGAAGAAAAGGAAAACTCCAAGATGTCGTTAGGGTCGTAACCCTTGAACCCAAGGTTCAAGGTGAACAACGTGTTTTAATTTTTAGGTTTCCTTAATATTAAGGCATACACACCAATTAAAAGTCACATCATTCTAAAGTAAAGAATATCGGCTCAGGGGACTAACCCTTAATCGCGAACATCCCAGAGATGGGTAACATAATACAAAATTTGAAAAATCATACAATAGTATTTTTATTAAATTTACAATTAGAGTGATTCATTGTTCGAGTTTAAAGCTGAATCAAGTAACTGTTGTAATAATTTTAAGCGACCACTAAACTGATCACTCTTTTCTTTTTCTTTAGTCAGTTCGTAAGAGATATTCAGTGCAGCCGTCATAATTAGTTGATCACTTCCAACTTGTGGTGATTTTTCACGTAAATTTGTCAAGCGTAGATCGAGATCTCTCGCAGCATTATTGAGGGCGTCCACTTCATCAACTGGACAATTAAATTTCAACGTTCGTCCAAAAATTTGAATAGTGACAGCTTGAGTTTCCATATTTTACCTATTGATTTATAAATTTATTGATTTTATCGATAATATGTTCTGAGTTTAATCCCATTTCAGCCCTAATTTCACTTTGTGATCCTTGTGGAATAAACCTGTCAGGTAATCCAATGTTTAAAATATCACATTTTATTTTTTTCGATAACAGGAATTCATTGATGCTACTTCCTGCTCCGCCTTTAATACTATTTTCTTCTATTGTGACTAGTATATTATGGGTTTGGCTAATCTGCAAAAGTACTTTCTCATCTAATGGTTTTACAAAGCGCATATCAATAACTGTAGCATTAATTTGCTCGGCAGCTTGTAAAACTTCAGGGAGTAATGTGCCAAAATTGAGTAAAGCTATTTTTTCGCCTTCTCGGCATACCTTAGATTGACCTAATGGAATGGCATTTAAAGGTGCTAGCGGTGTTCCTGTTCCTTCTCCTCGAGGATAACGTACCGCTGCAGGCCCTTGATGAAGATAGCCAGTATATAGCATTTGACGACATTCATTTTCATCACTTGGTGTCATGATAACTAGATTTGGTATACATCTTAAAAAACTTAAATCAAATGCCCCTTGATGGGTTTCTCCATCTGCACCCACGATCCCCGCACGATCTATCGCAAACAAAACAGGCAGATTTTGTATTGCAATATCATGAATAACTTGATCATAAGCACGTTGTAAAAAAGTAGAATAGATTGCCACAATCGGTTTAAAGTCACTAATAGCAAAACCTGCCGCTAACGTTACCGCATGTTGCTCAGCAATAGCCACATCATAAAACTGGTTGGGATAACGTTTAGCAAATTCAGTCATACCAGAACCTTCACTCATTGCGGGGGTAATAGCGATCAATCGCTCGTCCTTTTCTGCCATTTCACACAGCCATTCACCAAAAACTTGCGAATAGGTGGGTGCAATTTTTTTATCTAACGGGAAAGTTCCATCAATAGGATCAAACTTTGGTACACCATGCCAGAGTGTCGGGTTCTTTTCAGCAGGCTCATAGCCTTTCCCTTTCTGTGTAATGACATGCAATAACTGAGGACCTTTTAATTGTCGCACTCTTTGTAATGTGGAGACTAAATTTTCAATATCATGTCCGTCAATGGGGCCAATGTAATTAAAACCCAGTTCTTCAAATAAAATGGCAGGAGTGATTAAACCTTTTAAATGTTCTTCTGTTTTTTTAACTAACTCTTTTAATGGCGGAATATTGGAAAGAACACGTTTGCCACTTTCTCGAAAAGAAGTATAGGCCTTACTGGATAGAATTTGCGTTAAATGTTGATTTAATGCTCCGGTATTTTCAGAAATGGACATATCATTATCATTTATAATCACTAACATATCGGGTTTGATATGACCTGCATGATTCATTGCTTCAAATGCCATGCCTGCTGTTAATGCACCGTCTCCGATAATGGCTGCAACTTTTTGACCTGATTGTTTTTTTTGTTCACTAATGGCAATACCCAATGCTGCACTGATTGAAGTTGAAGAATGTCCTGTAGTTAATACGTCATATTCGCTTTCTTCTCGATGTGGAAAAGAATGTATGCCGTCTTTTTGGCGAATAGTCAGCATCTGATCACGGCGACCCGTTAAAATTTTATGTGGATAGGCTTGATGTCCAACATCCCAAATAATTTTATCGAATGGCGTATGATAAACGTAATGGAGGGCGACCGTTAATTCAACTACGCCAAGACCGGAAGCTAAATGTCCACTGGATTGACTTACACTAGTTAACAAAAATTGCCTAAGCTCACGACAAATCGCAGATAATTGCGAAAGCGGATAGCGCCTAAGATCGGTTGGAGAGTTAATTTGTTTTAATAGCGGATAATTATCTAAATTCATCTTTATTATTGAGTGAGTGTGTTAACTATTACGATTAATAATATAACTAGCAAGGTCTTGTAATGGCTTACTATTATAAGGTATTTGCTTCACACTATCGATAGCTTGTTGATAAAGTTGTTGTGTCAACTGTTGCGCATTTTTTAATCCCATTAAGGCCGGATAAGTGCTTTTTTCATGCGCAATATCTGAACCTTGTGGTTTTCCCATAATGGCTTGTTCGCCAATAATATCTAAAATGTCATCTTGAATTTGAAAAGCAAGTCCAATTGCCTTTGCATAATGATCTAAATTAGCATAATAAGGGATAGCTTGATTACCGCTCGCATAGGCGCCCAAGCGTATCGCTGCTTTTATCAAAGCGCCAGTTTTGTAGCAGTGAATTTTTTGTAAATGCTCAAGTGATATCGATTGGTGTTCAGCTTGTAAATCAAGTGATTGTCCTAAACACATCCCATCTAAACCACTTGCTTGTGCCAGCTCGGTTATCATTCTAATTTTGGCTTGATCATCGATGAATTGGCTTTCAGCTAATAATGTAAATGCTAATGATTGTAATGCGTCTCCGGCTAAGATAGCCTGTGCTTCATTAAATTGAATATGGCAAGTAGGTTTACCTCGCCGTAAATCATCATTATCCATAGCAGGAAGGTCATCATGAATAAGCGAATAGGTATGGATTGATTCAATTGCGGCTGCCGGTTCGTCCAAATTAGCAAGTGGACAACCAAACATTTGACCTGTTAAATAGACTAAAATAGGGCGTATTCGCTTACCACCAGCAAGTAAACTGTAACTCATAGCTTGTTGCAAAGTCGATGCCGATTTTTCTGATAAATACGACGTTAAAAAAGCATCAATACGATCTTGCAACGTTTTTAAGTTATTCATCATCATCCACTAAAAAATCTGACAATTCAGCATCACTATTTTCAGATAATAAAATTTGTATCCGTTGCTCTGCTTGTTTTAACTGTTTTTGACCCGCTCTGGCAAGCTTGACCCCTTTTTCAAATTCATTCAATGCTTCATCTAGGGGGAGGTCACCATTTTCTAAATGTGTGACGATAGTTTCAAGCTGTTTCAGTGTTTCTTCAAAACTCGGTTCTTTAGTCGTTTTTTTGGGCATAAGGTAATCCTCTTTTTACTCAGTGAGTATACACGTTATTTTAAGAATGGTGAATGACACTTTATCTGTATATTCTAGCATTTAGCGATCTTCAATGCCTGACGTTCTTCATTATCAATACAATACCTACTTATAATGATTGATTTAAAATAGTCTCTTGCTTCTGCTCCAATTCATCTAGTGACACTAAAGCAAGATCAGGATCGATCGGTTTTTTAACTTCAACACCTAATTCCCGAAATTTTTCAATTTGACCAATGACGTTACCTCGTCCTTTAGCCAATTTATTCATTGAATTTTGAAATGTTTGTTGTGCTTTATCTAAACAGTTACCCAAATTTTCCATATCCTCAACAAAACCACGGACTTTATCATAAAGTTTACTTGCTCTATCGGCAATTAATTCGGCATTACGATTTTGATATTCAAATCGCCATAGATTATGAATAGTTCGCAATGCCACTAAAAGCGTGGTTGGACTGACTATCATAATATTATTTTTTAGTGCCTCATTGATTAATGAGGGATCCTGATCTATGGCACATAAAAAAGCGGGTTCGACGGGAATAAACATCAGAATATAATCTAACGAATTAATGCCGATAAGTTTATGATAGTCTTTTTGGCTAAGTTGTTTAAGATGATTACGGACTGCTATCAAGTGGTCTGACATGGCTTTAGCTTTGATGACCTCATCTTCGCCATTAAAATAGCGCTCATAAGCAACAAGGGTGACTTTTGAATCAATCACAACATCACCACCTTGAGGTAAATGTACAATAACATCAGGCTGTAATCGTCGATTATCGTCATTGGTTAGATTTACTTGTGTTTCATATTCATAACCTAAACGTAATCCAGAATTATCCAAAATTTGACTGAGGATAAATTCACCCCAATTTCCTTGAGTTTTATTATTTCCTTTTAAGGCATTGGTAAGATTAATCGCTTCTTTAGTCATAAGCTCATTGAGTTGCTGCAAATTACGAATTTCGTGTGTCAGTGTATGACGCTCTTTCGCTTCTTGACCAAAACTATCTTGAACTTGTTTTTTAAAGCCTTCTAACTGCTCTTTAAGTGGTGACAATAAAAAATCTAAACTTTGTTTATTTTGTTGTTCAATTTTTTTACCACTGTGTTCAAATATGCGGTTAGCTAAGTTTTCAAATTGGGTTGTAAGACGTTGCTCGCTTTGTTCAAGAATAGTTTGACGTTCATGCGCAGAATTAAGCGTTTCTTCTAAGCGAGTTTTCAGTTCGCTAATTTTCATATTTTGAGCAACGTGTTGTTGTCGATACGCATTAAGTT
The DNA here is from genome assembly GCF_046635705.1 of Gilliamella sp. CG25. Taxonomy (NCBI): domain Bacteria; kingdom Pseudomonadati; phylum Pseudomonadota; class Gammaproteobacteria; order Orbales; family Orbaceae; genus Gilliamella; species Gilliamella sp. CG25. The sequence continues at coordinate 75,453 of NZ_JBIDFJ010000008.1, forward strand.
CATTTTCTAACTGCATGACTTGTTTGACAAGAGTCTGCAATTCCTCTTTTTTCTGTGACAATTGAATATCAAATAATTGTTTGAGATTATGGCTGGTAAATTGGTACTTAAAAACGATTATCAATAAAATTAAGGATACACAACAAAAAATAATTGCAATCCAATCAATTAATCCCAACGCAGCAAGCATAATTAAGCCCTTTCAAAAGTAAATGATACCACATCCGCTAAGCTTTGTGACTCAAGCGCTAGCATGATTAGGCGATCTAATCCTACCGCAACGCCTGCACAATCAGGCAATCCTGCTTCCATTGCTGCTAATAATTCAACATCAATATTTTGTTGTGGTAAGTTTAATTTGGTGCGATCCAGATTATTTTGTTCAAATCGTAGCTTTTGTTCTTGCGCATTTGTCAGTTCTTTAAATCCATTGGCAAGTTCTACACCTTTATAATAGAACTCAAAACGACTTGCAACACGATGATCTTCGGAACTGATAGTGGCTAATGCTGCTTGAGAAGCAGGAAAATTAAAGACAGCTATGGGTCTATCTTTCCCGATATGCGGTTCAACGCCTAAGGTAAACAAGCACTGTAATAATGAATCTCGATCATAATCTTCAGTTTTAATACCCATGTTGAGTTGATTTGCAGCAGTAATTAATGTTTGGTGATCTGCTTCGAGCGGGTCGATATTTAAATGACGTTGAAAAGCTTTTTGGTATGAAATTCTTTCAGCTGGCTCACAATCTAAGACGTATTGTAATAGATCGTCGACTTCGTTGATCATTTGCATCATATCAAATTGAATTCGATACCATTCAAGCATAGTAAACTCGGGATTGTGAATTCGACTCACTTCTTCATGATTACGAAAGGATTTACAGATTTGATAAATAGGACCACTGCCCGCAGCCAGTAAGCGTTTCATATGGTATTCAGGACTGGTAATGAGCGTCATTTTTTGTCCTTGAGATAGTTCAAATTCGCCTGGTTTATAAAAAGTGGTATCAAAGGAACTTAAATGCACATCCGTGACAGCATATTGGCTTAAAGTTGGAGTTTCAACTTCTAAAATACATCGGTCAGCAAAGAATTGTCTTACTTGAGAAACGATTTTTGCGCGCTTAAGAAGGTTAGTGATAGATGCAGAAGGTTGCCAAGTCATAAAAAAATCCATGAGGGTTGATAATTCATAAAAAAGAAATAGGGCTAAAGCCCTATAAATTACTATTGACGCTCATTTTGCCATAATTGGAACAAATTGTCGTATTTTTCTTGTTGCAGCCAAATATGGCGATGCAATTGAGAAAGGATGAAAGGATCTTCTAAAATTGCTAATTGTTGTTCTTTAGTAATTTTTTCAAGATCTGTGTGTAAATAGTGATGAACTAATTCGTCACGTACTAATTGATTTTTTTCATTCGCTAAATGACGTGAAGTAGATAATGCACATGCCAGCGCATTATAAACCGGATCTACAAGTGCCATAATAAAGCCATGTTGCACAAAAGCAGCCTCGGTTTGTTGTAAATAATCGTCTGTCAATGTGACGGCACGAGTTGGATGCGTTTCTTCAGGGGTTAAAAATAAACCTGCTTTTTGAGCTTTGATTCCCACACTAGAAAGACCCGAAACACGAATAACCAATGGAGAAATAGTTAACGGTATCAGGATTGCAATGTACCAATAGGTAAATTGCGGGTTGAGCCAAATTATTATCGCTAACCAAATAATGCCTAATATTGACAGTGGCCAGCAAAAATAGAATGACTCGCCCCATGTTAACGCGTCATCATTTCGTGAAGGGGATTTCCACTGGATTTTACTACCCAACCATGCTTTTACCACAAATTTACTATGAAATATCATGCGGATAGGGGCTAAAATCATCGACCATATCATTTCAATAAGGATAGATAAGGTTAATTTAAAAATTCCACCTACGTCTTTTGCTCTGGTTTTGGCAATGATAATACCATAGCTAAAAAATTTTGGCGCAAATAATAATATTAACGTTGTCGATAATAGTCTTATTGCTAACTGTTCATCCCATTTAGGCCAAGTAGGATAAAATTGATTGGATTGGTAAAAATATTGTGGTTCTGAAATGTTAAATACCAATAATAATAATGTAGAAAAGATTAAAAAGATCAACCATAAAAGTGACGATATATAAGCCATACCACTGGTCAAAAACATAATGCGGTGGGTGAAGGTAATTCCACTTTTAAAGATTAATCTTAAATTGATTAGATTTCCCATACACCAGCGATTATCTCGTTTAAGATCTTCAATCATGTTGCCAGGAAGCTCTTCATAGCTACCATTAAGATTATAAGCAATCCAAACTCCATAACCAGCCCGTCGCATCAATGTCGCTTCCACAAGATCATGTGACAATATATGAAGAGGCCCTTTACGTTTTTGTAAAGGCGACAAAATACAGTGTTCAATAAAAGGTTTTAAACGAATCATCGCATTATGTCCCCAATATTGTGCTTCACCCAATTGCCAAAAGTGAGTACCTGAACAAAATATATCACTATATATTTGATTAGCGAATTGTTGAATACGCCCATAGAGTGTTTTCATTCTGACTGACTTCGGAGGGGATTGCAAAATACCTGCATTAGGTGTCATTTCCATCATGGCAATCATTTTTAAAATACAGTCGCCAGTCATAATACTGTCTGCATCAAGAATCATCATATATTCATATAAATGACCCCAACGACGACAAAAATCATCGATGTTACCACTTTTACGTTTTACACGACGTTTGCGGTGACGGTAAAAAATTTGACATCCGTTATCGGCTTTTTTAGCGTTGAAATCAGCCCAAGCTTTCAGTTCATTAACATAAAGATCGGGATCATTGGTATCACTTAAAATGTAAAAGTCACAACATGCGGCATGACCGGTTTCGACGAGTGATTGGTAAGTTGCTTCTAATCCGGCAAAAACACGTGCCACATCTTCATTACAAATTGGCATAACTAAAGCAGTGCGATGCGTATTGTCAATATGGGATGCAGGATCAGTTGGAATCGGTATGGTGAATCGATCTTTACCTATGACCGCCAAAATTAATCCCATAATACTTGTCCAAAAACCAATTGAGATCCAACAAAACAAGATAGCAAACAGGACTATTATAATTCCTTGAATAATATAGGGAATCACGTTATATATTGCCAGTTCAGGATTTAGCTGCCAATTAGCCATAAAATTAATTTTGTCCCAACTTTGATAGGGTAGCAAAGAAGATAAATAATTTGTGCCTAAATAAGTTTGAATGGCAATCAACAAAAACATGATCAAACGCCGAATTGTGGCAATAAAACTTCTATTTGGCTTGGATTTTGCTTTGAAAGGTTTATTCCAAATTTGAGGTTGGATTGCTACACGCTCAATGTCTGGATAGGTAGGTTGTTGCTTTCTGTCATCATTAAAATCACGAGTATCACTAATTTGATGCAAGCGATACTTCAAAAATGCCACATCATCAGAAGGCATTTCCTGTTCATTTGATTTCTGACACCAGTTATCGGCGTCAGAAAGATGTGAAAAGTAATCATTTTTCATAGGATTATCACTATTGTGCAGGGTATTGACCACTCCATGTTTCGGATAAAATTTCGTTAGTTTTCTCAGAAGCTAATTGAATACGAATATCAGTGGCTTTTTTGTTATCTTCAACATTAAACCTTACAATGACACGCCATCCTTTAGTGACTGAATTATATTGTGAGTCTGTGCTAACAATCGATCCATTGGTGATACTTGAAATCACCTTAACAGGTATTTTATTGGATAATTGAGGTCCTGCAAAATCAATGACGTAAGCATTAGAACCATCAAGTTTACGAATTAGATTTGCCTGTTTGATATCGCCTAGCGATAAACGCGTACTAACTGCTCTGGCAACATTACTTGGATAACGTTGCTGATCATTTAACGTATAGTGTAATCGATAGCTAATATCAAGAACATCACCAGCATTGTACTGTTTTTTCGGAACCCAGAACGTTACGATATTATCGTTAGTTTCATCGGCGGTCGGTATTTCAACGAGTTCCACACGACCTTTTTGCCAATCGCCAAGAATTTCTGTCCAAACACTTGGTCTTTGCTCATAATGGTCGTCAAGGTCTTGGTAATCTTGAAAACCATTATCACGTTGAATCAAGCCAAATTGTTTAGGGTTTTCCAAGCTATAAGATGAAAACGACAGACGCTTAGGATTATTTAACGGACGCCAAATCCATTCATTATTGTTGGTTAAGATGGATAACCCATTGGAATCATGCATAGCAGGGCGATAATTCAAAATTGGCGAAGGTTGATTTGGCCCGTATAAAAACATACTGGTTAAAGGTGCAACACCAAGTTTTTTTACCGATGTACGGAAGAAAATTTTAGCTTCAACCGTGACAGTGGTATCAACACTTGGGATTAACGTTATTTTGTATGCACCTGTTACACTAGATGAATCAAGAAGCGCATAAATCACTAAATGTTTCTGATTCGGTTCGGGTCTTTCTATCCAAAATTCTTTAAAACGTGGAAACTCTTCTCCCGATATTTCACCTGTATCGATAGCAAGCCCTCTCGCTGAAAGACCATAGATTTGGTTTTTACCTATTGCCCGAAAGTAACTACCACCGAGTGCAGTAAAAACTTCATCATCGGTTTTGGTTGGCGAATTGATAGGATAATGTACTTTAAATCCCGCAAAGCCTAAATTTTTAGTATCTAATTTATCTAAGTGAATCTGACTAAGATCAAAATAACTAGGATCATATTTTATTTCTTGAGCGTGATTATTGACGACCTCATTAATCTTAACGGGGGTATCGAAATACATGCCTTCATGATAAAACTCAAGTTTAAAACGAGTATCTTCATCATTCCAATAAGCTTTTTGATGATTAAATTGAATTTTCTGATAGTCTGCAAATTGTAATGATGCAAGTTCACTCGGGATATTTTTGGATGGTTGCTGATAAGCTTTTTTTGACAAGTCTTTAGCTTTGTTTATCACATCCTCATACGAAAATGCCCAAGAAGAAAAGCTAATTAACGAAACAGCACACACGCAAAATATTTTGCATGTGACTGTTTTATAAAATTGGCTGTTTGGCAATAAATTGTGCATAAAATACTCACATTGGGTTTATCTAAATATATTGAAATAATTAATAATATTATCTTTTGGATTGCCTAAACACTTTTCAACATAATCGTTTTTCATTTCTAAAATAATACTTGGGTTTTGGTCAATCAAAAAGTGAGCATAATTATCTTTATTGATTTTAGAATAGAGTGCTGACATATCTTGCTCAGACATTTTAAATAAGGGTTGATAGTAGTTGGCAATCTTGGTTGTATCTTTTGTATAAATTGCCGAGACAAAATCAGCAGAAAGATCACAATAATTTTTGATATTGCTGCGAGATGCCTTGATTTTATTCAGTTCAATTTGACGCTCAGCTTCGTTTTCTTCAGTTATTTTTTTGAGTTGCAGATCAGATTTCAGCTTATAATATTCAGTCAAATAAAAATTTAAAACACAAAAGGCTGAATTATTATCATTTTTACACGTTAGCAATCCTCGCTTAATAACATAGTTATTAAAATTTTTGTTGCCAATTAATTGAGCTAGTTGATTTTTTGCATTAACAACATAGGGATTGTTATATTCAGTTTTATTTTGTAAAGCCAATAATTGATCTGTTTCAGTATTCCCTTCAGCTTTTTTCTGTGACAAATCAGATCGAAGTGCGCAACTTGAAACAAGAATAGCAACAATGGCACATGTTAAAATATTACTTATTTTCATATATAAAATTCCATGAACTTATTCTTGAGTTATAATTCAATAGGATGCTATATAGCTATTATTAAAAAAATTATATACTTTTTTTTATAATAACACTTTATAACGACGTATTTTTTTGTAAAAAATGTGATAGAACTTACAACTTTATCATTAGTGGTGACAGATCTTCTGAATATTAACTGTAAATTGCGTATTTGTTACAGGTGAAAATTTTGCTTTCGCTTTCAAAAAAGCAATCAGTTCAGATGCATTCATATCTGTTTTAGAGCAAGTATGAAATTTAGCATGTTTTCCAAATCGTTGTTCAATAGCTGCCAGTAGAGATAATTCTGTGTAGCTATTCCCTTCCATCATTTGTAAAACTTCATGACCATGAATTGATACCATAAATCCCTCTTGATGTTACCGATTAATGCTATAACAACGACACTTTTATAACCCATTTATCTTATAAAAGCAATGTTTTAACAAGGTTGGGAAAGATATCAGATCTTATCACGAAACAAAAGGATTTAATCGTTAAGATATTGTCAATATATGATGCCTTGATGCTAAATAATTACAGCATTAGGTAAAGATTAATTATCATTAATCTGCAAGGCATCATATTTTTAATTATTCATTAATATTTGTTAATTTAACGATAATTGATTGATTTTCATTTTTTACTTGAAAGATAGAAACAGGGATAATATCTGTGAGTTTATAACCGATGTTATCGTTTATTTTAATCACGCCTTCATCGGGTAATGAAACGATTTCTTCCCTTACAGAATGTAGCATGGATAAAGGTAAAAAAGCATAAGCACCAATATCGGTAAGACGAACTCTGGCACCGCCACGATTGATATCCACAATTTCAGCTGTGTATGTTTGACCAATTTTATCTGATAAGTATTGAGCAAATAGATTTTCGGCCATATCTCGTTCTGCCAATCTTAACATTTTTCGCCGTTCATTCATGGTTTTGAGTTGATTTGTATCCGGTGGTGTTAACGCTTCCTGGCGCATATAAGCTTTCAATAAACGATGATTAACCATATCGCCATATTTACGAATTGGTGATGTCCAAGTTGCATAAGCGTCAAATCCCAATCCAAAATGAGGTTGAGGTTCAATTGAAAAATCAGCCGGACTTTGGAATTTTCGTAATCGCATGGCTAAAAACGGATCATTATCAATGATGCGACGAAGTTTTATATAACCTGCAAACGAAGTTAGTGACGTTTTATCAAACTCAGTTATCCCGTTGTCGGCTAGAATTTTTAATATTTGATCCAGATATTTGGTATCAAAACCGGTGTGAATATTATAAATACCAAAACCAATTTTTTCATTTAACATCGTGGTTAATGCTTGGTTTGCAATCACCATGACTTCTTCAACAATTTGATTAGCTATGCGACGCGGTTCTTTTATAATAGCTTCAACTTGGCGATTTTCATCAAGTACGAAACGGTAGTCGGTTACATCCTTAAAAACAAGTGCATTTTCTTGTCGCCAATTTATTCTGACCTTAGCTAAATTGGCTAAAATATTAAGTTGTTCGGGTAAAGATGAATGACTTGAAGATAATTGCTCATTGTTTTCCAAGAAGTCAGAAACATTGTGATAAGCAAGTTTGGCTTTCGATTCTATCCAAGCAGAGGTAAAACTGATGCTATCAAATAAGATATTCCCTGATGAATCAAGTTTTAGCTTGCAGACCATTGCCGGGCGTTTTACATTCGCTTGCAAAGAACATAAATCATCGGCTAACTCTTTAGGTAACATTGGGATATTGAAATCGGGAAGGTAGGTCGTAAAATTCCTCATTTTTGCAATATTATCAATATCACTATCTTTCAAGACAAATGCTGTGGGATCGGCAATGGCGACATGAAGATTAAAATTACCTTGTTCATCCATATTAACCGAAATCGCATCATCCATATCTTGAGTGTTTTCACTATCTATGGTAAAAAAACAGATGTCAGTTAAATCTTGACGATTTTCAAGCTCTTTTTCAATAATCGATAAAGTATCAGCTTGCGGTACTGTTGTTTCTAAATTATAACGTGCTAGTGTTTTAAGCCATAATTTGTATTTTGAATCATCTTCAACGATGAAATCGGTAATGGTTGCAACAAATTTTTTTTTGTCTGCGTTCAAAGGATGTGAAATTAGTGTTGCAACGACCCAGTCATTTTCTTTCAATTTTTGTGGAAGTTGACTATTTACTTTGCAGGGGATCGAAAAACTACTAGGCATGTTTTCTGGATAGATAACCATTGAACGGTCTTGGAAACCTATTCTTCCAATAAATGATTCTAATGCGCTTTCAAGTAATACTTCAGGTTCAAAAGATTCTTTATCGTTGTTTTTGACAACGATTCCAGAAACTTTGTCGCCATGACAAACGGTTTTCATTTTAGCCATTGGTATAAAATAACTGGTTTTGTTATCAACGTTTAAAAAACCGAATCCCTTCTCATGGGCTCGGACTGTGCCTTCAATGCGTGGCGTTTGTTGATGAAGCTCTTGCTTTAGTTGTGCGAGTAATGGGTTATTTTGAAACATATGACTTAATATATAATGAAAATAAGTGCTGAATTCTAACACATTTATAGCTTATATTGTTACAGAATTAATCACTAAATTATTATCAACTATTGGAATAAATTTTAAACATAAATATTAGAGTGGAAATATGAAACTAAACTATAAAATTCAGGGCGAAGGACAGCCTATTTTATTTTTGCATGGTATGTTTGGTAGCTTGGATAATTTGAATATGCTAGCAAAAGATTTTGCTCCGCATTATCAAACTATTCAGGTCGATCTGCGTAATCACGGACTTTCGCCGTGGTCAGATGAAATGAATTATGACGCTATGGCTAATGATGTTGCTGAGCTTTGTCATGAATTACAATTGAAAAATCTTATAATTGTCGGCCATTCAATGGGTGGAAAAGTAGCAATGCAATTAATTCGAATTGTGCCTGAAATTATTCAGAAAGTTGTCGTCATGGATATTGCACCCGTTAAATATTTACAGTCGCCTAATTTTGATGTTATTCAATCATTAGAAAAGTGTTGTTCACAGCATATTACTGATAAAAAACAGATTATGCATATTATGGAGCAACAAGGTGTGAATACAGCGACTATCTATTTTTTATTAAAATCATTTAAAAACGATCACTGGCTATTTAATGCTAACATTATTGTTAAAAATTATTCTGATTTAAGTGATTGGCAAGCAGACGCGCCCAGTATGAAACCCATTTTATTTATTCGTGGTGGGAATTCAACATACATAGCTGATCAATATTTGGATACACTGTTTTCGCAATTTCCACAGGCTAAAATTGTAACTATTGAAGGAGCCGGTCACAATGTTCATGCTGAAAAAACGGCTCAAGTGTTAATGGTATTGCATGAGTTTATCGAAAATAAGATTTAATTGTTATTGGCAAAATAATCGTTGTTGCTCACTTTTATCATAATTAGGTATAGTAACGGTTATGATTACCAGTGTACATTGATTATTATAGGTTTTATTTTGTACGAGGTATGTCCAATGTGTTGGAATAATATGTTGGGCAATATCAGGATAGCTATCGAGTAATTGGAAGATAACCTGATCAGCATGTAGTTTGTTGGTAATGTAATGGCGCTGATGAAATAAGGCTTTTTCCAACTGCATAAAACTAAGAAGAATGATTGAAAATAGTAGTGAGGCGATCAATACTTCAATCAAACTAAAACCGCCAGCATGTTTATTCACAATCATGACTTCTTTTCTCTGGGCAATAATCAAGCCACTGTCCTTTATGAACGATGAGTTTGCCATTGTCTAAATGCGCTAAAGTATAAAGAAAAAATCCATTAGCTTCTCCTCGTACTAAAATGGCATTATCGTGACTCAAGTTCGATTGTTTAATACAAACTTTTAATTGTAAATTTAGCTCATGTTGGCATTGCCAATGGGGTTTAGGGCGCTGCCAACGTTGCGTTATTGCCCAACTTAATGATGAACTGGCGGTATTAAATTGTTGATAGTATCGTCTTTCTGTCATGGCAATTTTTTGCCATGATGCAACTAAAATATGAAATCCGAACAATAAAGATAAGCCTATTATCATTAAAATAATCACCATAACAATAGCACTAAATCCCGATTGATTAACAAAACGATTACCTGTTTTCATTTTTGATTATCTTGGTAAGGTGATACTGAATATGAGCATGTTTTTTTAATTCAGCAGTTAACTTTATTTCAATTGTCTGACTGCGTTGCTTGATACTAAATTGAGTGACGTTCACATCATTTGGATCAAACAGGCGTTGCCAATTCAAACCATCACATTTTGTGGCTGCGTGTTTGTATTCAAGATTATTTTGGTGATAGCGAAAAGTAAAGACATCAAAATAAGTAGAATATAAAGAGTTGCGACTCCCATTATCACCTAATCCACTGTCATAACGAATAACAATACAATCTTGTCGATCATTAATTTCAATGGGTTTAAATTTTATTTCTGTAGAAATATGATGCGTAAACCCAGCACGCTTAATATCTTTAGATAAGCCAGCCAGTGCTTGATGAACTGTTTGTTGTAAATGTGATTTTAAATAATCATCACTTAGCCGCATTTGGAGTTGTTGATAACATTGACTTGTGCCAATCAAAATTAAACTTGCTATCATTAAACAGATTAATACTTCAAATAGTGAAAATCCTGATTGTTTTAACATGGAGGCATACCGGATAGATAACCTTGCTCATAACAAAAGCGAACCCTTCCTCGAAATGAGATAAAAATTTTTGTTTCGCCTATCTGATTATGAAGTTTTAAAGAAGCTGTTTGTGCCATGTTTCTTCGTCCCCAAAAGGAAATGATTTTTTTATTGGTTAAACCGCTTATTTCCACCGAATTGTTGGGTTTAATATATCGTAATTCACCCTCCATACAGGAATTGGGTTTATCGCCTTTACTGGCAACTAAACACCAAGGCGAGGAAAAAAGATAGAAATGATAAGTATGATTATAAGTGTATGCGTTAATTTGCACTTCGTTAAAAAAATGCGTTAATTGTTTAGTGGTGGTAAGTAATTCTTCTTTAAATTGTAACGTTTTCCATTGTGTTACACCAATGGAAGCAAATATGGCACAAATGCCCACAACAACGATCAACTCTAATAAAGAAAATCCTGAATTTTGCATCATATATATTGGTTAAATTAGCGATATGATGATAGTAAATAATGACATTCAAATAACGATTTTTTATTGTCAAAATTGGAACACATTTCACAAATTAATGTCCTTTTTATTAAACAGTATTAAGATGATATGACAAACCGCTTAAAAAGTGCCGGATATTATATTATACTGTCAATCCTGATTAAATTTGCCAACGGACTTAAAAGTTAAAGGAAACAAGAGATGCAACAATTACAAACTATTATTGACGCCGCATTTGAACGTCGTGCGGAAATCACACCATCCAATGTAGATGCTGTTACACGTGATGCAATTAATCAATGTATTCATCTATTAGATAGCGGAAAAATGCGTGTCGCTGAAAAAATTAATGGTGAGTGGGTCACCCATCAATGGTTGAAAAAAGCTGTATTGCTCTCGTTTCGTATTAACGAAAATCAGTTGATCAATGCTGGTCCAACTAATTATTACGATAAAGTGCCGTTAAAATTTGCTGACTATGATGAAGCTAGATTTGCGCAAGAGGGTTTTCGTGTTGTTCCGTCTGCCATTGCGCGTAAAGGGGCTTATGTCGCTCGTAACACCGTATTAATGCCATCTTATGTTAATATTGGTGCTTATGTTGATGAAGGAACAATGGTTGATACATGGGTTACAGTTGGTTCATGTGCCCAAATTGGTAAAAATGTTCATTTGTCTGGTGGTGTAGGTATTGGTGGAGTCTTAGAGCCATTACAAGCAAATCCAACGATTATTGAAGATAACTGCTTTATCGGTGCCCGTAGTGAAATTGTAGAAGGCGTGGTAGTTGAAGAGGGTTCGGTTATTTCAATGGGCGTATTTATTGGGCAAAGTACCAAAATTTATGATCGTGCAACCGGTGAAGTTCATTATGGTCGTGTGCCTGCAGGTTCTGTTGTTGTTTCCGGTAACTTACCAACTAAAGATGGTAAATATAGCCTTTATTGTGCCGTTATTGTTAAGAAAGTGGATGCCAAAACTTTAGGAAAAGTGGGTATCAATGAGTTACTTCGCACTATCGATTAATTTTTTAATCACACTTAAAAATGCCACTAACTAAGTGGCATATATCTTTGTATTTTTCTTAGAATTCTATTTATATTTTTAATCTTTTGAAGAGGAGAGTTTATGCCTTCTTTCGATATCGTATCAGAAATCCAAATGCCAGAAGTGAAAAATGGCGTCGAGAACGCGTCACGTGAATTGACCACACGCTGGGATTTTAAAAATGTTGAAGCTTCGTTTGAATTGAACGAAAAAAACGAGACAATTAAAGCCACCAGTCAATCTGAGTTTCAAGTTCAGCAACTTCTTGATATCTTACGAGATAAATTGGCTAAACGTGGTATTGATGGCGGTGCTTTAGACATTCCTGAAGAATTGGAGCATAGCGGTAAACTTTACAGTATCACTGTCAAACTGAAGCAAGGTATTGATAAAGAGTTAGCTAAAAAAATAGTGAAATTAATTAAAGATAGTAAAATTAAAGTTCAAGCTCAAGTTCAAGGTGATCAAGTTCGTGTAACTGGTAAGTCTCGTGATGATTTACAAGCGACAATGGCTTTAGTCAAGAATGGTGAATTAGGACAACCTTTTCAATTTACCAATTTTCGAGACTAAACAACGCTTAAATTTGCCGATAATGTTGTCGGCAAGTTTGCTTATTGAATATCCGGTCTTCATTTTAGCATAATCCTCATTTTTTCTTATTATTACTAAAAAATTTCACCATACTATCATAAAGTTGATTTTCACAAATTTAGTAAAGATTGAGATTTTTTTTAGCGATTCAGCTATTCTATTCTTATTTTAATCCTCACAACGACAGTGACAGCGAACCTAATGATGAAAAAATTAATCTTATTGTTATTCATGTGTCTCTTCTCTTCTTCTATTCTTGCGCAAAATGAAAATAGCGAGGATAAAAAAGCCTTTATTGATGCACTATTATCAAAAATGACCATTGAACAGAAGGTTGGACAATTGCGTTTAATCAGTGTGGGGGGAGAACTCACACTCGATAAAGTCTTAGATCAAATTGAAGCTGGCGAAATTGGGGGGATATTTAATACTGTTGTCGAGCCTGACTTGTCACGAATGCAAGATCGTGCTTTAAATTCACCTAACAAGATCCCGTTATTATTAGGATTTGACATTGTGCATGGTCATCGCACTGTGTTTCCAATCAATTTAGGTATTGCCTCTACTTGGGATCGCCAAGCAATGGCTCTTGTCGCACAAGTTTCCGCTGATGAAGCTACTTCTGATGGACTTAATATTACTTGGGCTCCTATGGTCGATATTACCCGAGACCCACGATGGGGGAGAGTTTCTGAAGGTTTTGGTGAAGATCCTTATCTTACTTCAGAAGCTGGGCGGATTTTTGTTGAACAAATGCAAAAGCCGTCTTTGGCGGAAAAAAATTCGTTGGTGACAACCGTTAAACACTTTGCGCTTTATGGTGCGGTTGAAGGTGGGCGAGAATACAATAGTACCGATATGAGTGAACGAAAAATGTTTCAAGAATATCTGGTTCCCTACAAAGCGGCAATAGATGCAGGAAGCCAAGCTATTATGGTATCGCTGGTTACGGTAAATGGTGTTCCGGCTACCGCAAATCATTGGCTTTTGACCGATGTGCTACGTCATCAATGGCATTTTAATGGCGTAGTCATTAGCGATCATGGTGCAATTCGGGAACTAATTAATCATGGTGTTGCCAGTGATGCCAAAGATGCTGTTCGCATTGCAATTAAAGCCGGTATTGATGTTAGTATGAATGATGAATATTTCCTTCAATTTATCCCCCAACTGGTCAAAGAAGGGGCATTGAGTGAAGATGATATTAACAATGCATGTCGACACGTGTTGTCGCTTAAATATGATATGGGATTGTTTCGTCATCCTCATCGTAATTTAGATCCAAACTTAGACATTGAAACGATGTTTGCTGATAATCGATTACATCGAAAAGAAGCCAGAGAAGTGGCACGACGCAGTATTGTGTTATTAAAAAATGATAATAAGCTTTTACCGCTATCTAAAGATCAAAAAATTGCGGTTATTGGTCCACTAGCAGACTCCAAACGCGATATATTAGGGAGTTGGTCGGGTGCAGGTCGAGCTAATTTAGCCGTGACTCCCTTGGAAGGCATTAATCACGCAATAAACAACCCCAAAAATGTCAGTTATGCATTGGGTGCTAATCTTTCGGATGATCCCGCACTATTTAAATTCTTAAATCTTTACGAAGTTACGGCAAAATTTGATGACAGACCTGTTGAAAAGATGATTAGTGAAGCGGTCGAATTAGCGAAAAATGCAGATGTTGTTGTCGCTTTCGTTGGTGAAGCGCAAGGAATGGCACATGAGTCGTCAAGTCGAACAGATATTTCCCTTCCTGAAAGCCAAAAAAGATTACTTCGAGCACTTAAAGCAACCGGTAAACCCCTTGTTATTGCTTTAATGAATGGTCGCCCGTTAACATTAGTCGATGAATTTCAACAAGCCGATGCTATGCTTGAAACATGGTTTTTAGGTACAGAAGGCGGTAATGCCATTGCTGATGTCTTGTTTGGCGATTATAATCCGTCTGGAAAATTACCTATGTCATTTCCACGCAATGTTGGACAGATACCTGTCTATTACAGCCATTTAAACACAGGTCGCCCACACGGAACGGAGAATATGGGGAAATACACGACATCTTATTTGGACAGTCCTAATGAACCTTTGTTCCCATTTGGCTATGGACTAAGTTATACTGATTTCAACATCACTTTTTCTCTTTCAGCGACAGAAATGCAACAAAATGGTCAAATTATTGTGACAGCAATAGTTGAAAATACAGGAAACAGGGAAGGTACTCAAACCGTTCAACTTTACTTACAAGATGTGACTGCTTCGGTAAGTAGACCCGTTAAAGAACTAAAAGGCTTTGAGAGCATTACATTGAAAGCACATGAAAAAGGAGAAGTGCACTTTATTATTAAGCCTGAAATGTTAAAATTTTGGAATGACAAAATGCAATATGTGGCAGAGCCAGGTAAATTTAATGTGTTTATTGGCTCGGATTCAACTACACAAAACAAACAAACTTTTACTTTATTGAATAACTAAACTTTTTTATCCCATTAACCTCCGTTAGTGGGATAGGCTTAATAGATTTAAATTATGCTTGAATTCGATCTAATTCTACAACTTTTACAACAGATGTGTGTTTATTTGGTTATTGCCTATTTACTAAGTAAAACCCCAATTGTTATTCCGCTCATGCAAGTCACAGTGCATTTACCGCATAAATTAGTTTGCTATTTTATCTTCTCACTGTTTTGTATTATGGGGAGCTATTTTGGACTTCACATTGAAGATACTATTGCAAATACCCGTGCTATCGGGGCGATCTTAGGTGGTCTTCTTGGTGGTCCTATGGTTGGTTTTTTAGTCGGTGTGACAGGGGGAATTCACCGCTATACATTGGGGGGAATAACGGCTGAAAGTTGTATGTTATCGACTATATTAATTGGGCTAATCAGTGGATTATTGCATTACGCGTTAATGAAAAAAGGTCGGGTTGATCTTATCTATAATCCTTTGTTAGTCGGCGTGCTGGGTTTATTGGTCGAATCGCTTGAAATGATTTTAGTATTATTAATTTCACGCCCTTTTGATACTGTTTTACATGCGGTAAAAAGTATTGCAGCGCCCATGATTATTGCCAATAGTATTGGTTCAGCGATGTTTATGCGAATTTTATTGGATCGACGAGCTATTTTCGAACGCTATACCTCGGCTTTTTCGGCAAAAGCATTACAAATTGCAGTGAGCACTGAGGGGCTGTTACGTGATGGTTTCAATCAAGAAAATAGTACAAAAGTGGCAGAAATTATTTATCAAGAGTTGGATATTGGTGCGGTTTCCATTACAGATAGAGAAAAAATCTTGGCTTTTATTGGAATTGGAGATGATCACCATTTACCGGGTACACTGATCACGTCAAATAGTACTTTAGAAGCTATTGAAAAAAATGAAGTACAATATCTGGATGGCGCACATTTACCGTATCAATGTTCAATTAATAAAAATTGCCGTCTTGGATCAACGCTGGTAATTCCACTGCGAGGTGAAAATAATACTGTCGTTGGTACGATTAAATTATATGAGGCAAAAAATACTTTATTTAGTTCAATCAATCGAACATTAGGGGAAGGGATAGCCAGTTTATTATCGGCACAAATACTAGCGGGTCAAAATGAGCATTACAAACAATTATTGTCTAAAACCGAAATTAAGTTATTACACGCTCAAGTTAATCCACATTTTTTATTTAATGCCTTAAATACGCTAGTCGCGGTTATTCGGCGTGATAAAGTGCAAGCGTCTGAGCTGGTGCAAAATCTATCAACTTTTTTTCGAAAAAATCTAAAAAGAACGGACGAAATAGTTACGCTCAAAGATGAAATAGAGCATGTTAATGCTTATTTACAAATTGAAAAAATGCGTTTTATGGATCAACTCACGCTTGATATTCATATCCCAGCAGATTTAGAAAATGCTCGTCTTCCTGCATTTTCATTGCAACCAATCGTTGAAAATGCCATAAAACATGGTACTTCCCAATTGATTGGTGAAGGAAAAGTGAGTATAAATGCTTATACAAAAGATTTAACATTGTATTTAGAAGTCATCGATAATGCGGGTAATTATCGAGAAAATAAAAAAGATATGAAAGGATTAGGACTAAATTTAGTCGATAAAAGAATTCATATTCGTTATGGTGAAAGATATGGTTTAGCGATTTTCTGTCAACCAGACGAATATACGAAAGTGATATTATCACTACCATTGCAAGAGGATGTAATTAGTTAATGTTAAATGTTATTATTGTGGATGATGAACTCCCTGCACGTGAAAATTTACGTTGTTTGCTCGAAAAAGATCCCGATGTTGCTATTATTGCTGAGTGTCATAATGCAATGGAAGCAATCAGTAAAATACACCGCCTACAACCTGACGTGGTATTTTTAGATATACATATGCCCAAAATAAATGGGTTTGAAATGTTATCGATGCTTGATCCCCAGACGATGCCTAGCATTGTCTTTTTAACTGCATACAGTGAATTTGCCGTTAAAGCTTTTGAAGAACAAGCCTTTGATTATTTACTTAAACCGGTAGAACAAGACCGTCTCAATAAAACACTATGCCGTTTACATCAACATCAATTACCTAATAATGTAAAGCATTTAGATATAGTTAATCAAAATTTAGATTATATCCCTTGTGTTGGTCATAACCGTATCTATTTATTAAATTTAGATGATGTATTTTATATCGCTTCAAAAATAAGTGGTATCTATGTATTTAATCAAAATAATGATGAATATTTTACTGAGTTAACTTTAAAGACCTTAGAAGATAAAACCCCTCTTATTCGATGTCACAGACAATACTTAGTTAATTTAAAAAAACTCAAAGAGATTCGCTTTAATGAATCAACGGGCGTAAGTATTATTTTAAATAACGATATTTCAGTCCCTGTTAGTCGTCGATATCTAAAATCACTCAAAGAAATGTTAGGATTATGATTTCAATTATCGATTTATGTAAATTTTATTAAACCGCTCATTGACTGATTTTAACCACTCATTGTTGCCATTCAACCTATGGCTTAAATAGCGATACCATTCTTATCAACAAAAATTTACTATAAGCTTGATATATAAGTCACAAAGGTATACTCAAAACCATAAAATAGGTAAGGAATAGTGGAAGATAATAAAAAATTGTTTTTTATTTATCCAAACACCAAGCCAAATAGCATTTTAATGGTGTTAAGTATCGTTTTTATAATCTTAAAACCCAAAAAGAGAATCATTATGAATAATAAAATATTAAAGCATATTCCTTGGGTCATTCTTGCTTTTGTTGGTGCATGCTGTCTAGCAGTTGTTGCATTACGGCGAGGTGAACACATCAGTGCATTATGGATTGTTGCTGCTGCTGTATCTGTATATTTAGTTGCTTATCGATATTATAGCCTTTATATCGCTAATAAGGTTATGCGATTAGATCCTACTCGAGCAACGCCTGCTGTCATTAATAACGACGGACTAAATTATGTTCCAACCAATAAATATGTTTTATTTGGTCACCATTTTGCTGCTATAGCTGGTGCAGGTCCACTAGTTGGTCCCGTTCTTGCTGCACAAGTTGGTTATTTGCCTGGTACACTTTGGCTACTTGCTGGTGTTGTTTTTGCTGGCGCCGTACAAGATTTTATGGTGCTTTTCCTTTCATCTCGCCGTAATGGTTCTTCACTGGGTGAAATGATTAAAAGCGAGATGGGGCCAATTCCTGGTGCTATTGCCTTATTTGGTTGCTTTTTGATTATGCTTATCATTTTAGCGGTTTTAGCGTTAATTGTTGTGAAAGCATTAGCAGAAAGTCCTTGGGGTGTTTTCACGGTGTGTTCAACCGTACCCATTGCGCTGTTTATGGGTATCTATATGCGATTTTTAAGACCCGGTCGAGTTCTTGAAATCTCAGTCATTGGTATTGTTTTACTTATATTATCCATTTGGTTTGGGGGCGTTATTGCTCACGATCCTTACTGGGGACCAGCGTTAACATTTAAAGACACAACGATCACTTATGTGCTAGTCGGTTATGCCTTTATCTCTGCGATGTTACCTGTATGGTTAATATTGGCACCACGTGATTATTTAGCGACGTTTCTGAAAATTGGCGTCATTGTTGGTTTAGCAATAGGAATAGTCATATTAAATCCTGATTTAAAAATGCCAGATGTAACACAATATGTTGATGGGACTGGTCCTGTTTGGAAGGGATCATTATTTCCATTCTTATTTATTACGATAGCTTGTGGTGCGGTTTCTGGATTCCATGCGCTTATTTCTTCTGGTACCACGCCTAAATTATTAGCTAACGAAAAAGACGCACGCTTTATCGGATATGGTGCAATGTTAATGGAGTCATTTGTCGCTATAATGGCGTTAGTAGCAGCTTCAATTATTGAGCCTGGCCTCTATTTTGCGATGAATACTCCGCCAGCAGGATTAGGGATTACAATGCCTGATTTGCATAAATTGGGGACTGATGATGCACCAATGATAATGGCGCAATTAAAAGATGTCACCGTTCATGCAGCTGCGACAGTGAGTTCATGGGGCTTTGTGATCTCTCCTGAACAAATCCTACAAACCGCCAAAGACATAGGTGAACCGTCCGTCTTGAATCGTGCAGGTGGTGCACCAACGCTAGCGGTAGGGATTGCTTATGTATTCAACCAAATATTACCGGGAGCGAATATGGGCTTTTGGTATCATTTCGGTATTTTGTTTGAAGCTCTATTTATTTTAACGGCGCTTGATGCAGGAACACGTTCAGGTCGATTTATGTTACAAGATTTATTAGGTAATTTTGTACCGTTCTTGAAAAAAACAGACTCACTTATCGCCGGCTTTATTGGTACGCTGGGGTGTGTAGGATTATGGGGATATCTCCTCTATCAAGGCGTTGTTGACCCATTAGGTGGTGTGAAGAGCTTATGGCCACTATTCGGTATATCTAATCAAATGTTAGCTGCTGTCGCGCTGATTTTAGCAACAGTCGTATTGATTAAAATGAAACGTGCGCAATACATTTGGGTCACGGTCATTCCAGCAATTTGGTTGTTAATCTGTACAACATGGGCATTAGGTCTAAAATTATTCAGTGATAATCCTCAATTAGAAGGCTTCTTCTATTTAGCTAATGAATATAAACGTCAAATTGCTGAGGGTAGTAAAGAGTTAACTGCTCAACAAATTGATAATATGCATCATATTATTATCAATAATTATACCAATGCAGGATTAAGTATTTTATTCTTACTTGTGGTATACACGATTATCTTCTTTGGTATTAAAACCGCGCTTAAAGTTCGCAACAATAAACAAAGAACAGATAAAGAAACCGCTTATGTTCCTATACCAGAAGGTGGTGTTAAAACTTCTATGTCACATTAAGTGGTCTGAATCGGGATGTCATAGTGATATTACCTCTCGATAGTAAACTCCAATTATTTTAGTTAAAGCCCAACAATGAGACATTGTTGGGCTTTTCTATTTTGACTATAAAAAATGCTTACACTATTCTAAATAAAACTCATTAAATTAAAAAATTTAGCGTTGTCGGCATAACTCTCTATATGTCATTACCAGTGTGATAGCATATCGCATGGATAAGTCAAACGAATGTAAACAATTAATCGTAACTGTTATGACAAATATTTGCGGTTTATTAACTAAAAAAATTAGCCAATAATGATTATTGGCTAATAGGATAAATGAATGTTAAGATTAATAGTATCGAATCAATGATACTGCTTTGTTACACAATAAAGATTGCATAAATTTTGGTGCATTTTGGGTATCATCTTTCCATATGTAAATCTTATTTTCTTTACAAATTTCAATCATCTTCTCAATGTCATTTTTCTGATATTTGTTTTTCAAATATGATATGAAAACATTTTAAATGATAGGTTCAACACTTAAAATTATTCCATCGACAGAAGTAACAATAACGGATTGACCTACTGGTAAATCTTGATTACATCTAGCTGACCATGTGCCATCATTAATTTTAACTCGACCAGTACCATTAATAATTGCATCAGTGACAACTGTTTTAATACCAATTAAGTCTTGTTGAGGTTGATTAATTTGGTTTTTACTTGAACGATGTTTTCCTTTGTTTTTAAGCCAGACATACCAGAGATATACAGAAACGACCGTAAAAATTGAAAATAAGAACCATAAAGTTGGCCAAGATAATGGAATTACCCAAGCTATTATTCCCACACAAATGGCTGAAATTCCACACCAAAGTGCATATCCACCTATACCCAATAATTCGGCAATCAGAAAAATAACGCCTAAGGCAATGAAAATCCATTGAGGAGAGTTATAAATAACTGTAAAAAAATCAGCCATTATTTTTACCTTTCATTTTATAAAAATTAAAATAATGCCTCTGCTTTAGCACTGTATAAATTCGCTAAATTAGAGGCATAATTATCGAAAAATTATTATGAATTAGTTTTTGATTCTTTAATTAATTCTGCAATACCACCAATACTGCCGATTAAATTAGAGGCATCAAGTGGCATCATAATAACTTTACTGTTATCTGATGAACCGATTTGTTGTAATGCTTCGGTATATTTTTGGGCAACGAAGTAGTTAATCGCATTAATATTCCCGGCAGCAATTGCTTGGGACACCATTTGTGTCGCTTTTGCTTCAGCTTCAGCGGCACGTTCACGCGCTTCAGCTTGTAAGAATGCGGCTTCTCTTTCACCTTCAGCTTTCAAAATTTCAGATTGTTTTTCACCTTCAGAACGTAAAATAGCCGCTTGACGCACCCCTTCTGCTTCAAGAATTTCAGCACGCTTATTACGTTCTGCTTTCATTTGAGCATTCATGGCTGCAATTAATTCAGCAGGTGGACGAACGTCACGAATTTCAATACGGGTAATTTTAATACCCCAAGGGCTAGTTGCATCATCGACAATACCCAATAATTTTGAGTTAATATGATCACGTTGTGATAACATTTCATCCAGTTCCATACTACCCAGTACAGTACGTATATTGGTCATCATTAAGTTAATCACAGCACGCTCTAATTGATTAACTTGATAAGCGGCTCTTGCTGCATCTTGTACTTGGATAAAACAAACCGCATCAATTTGCACATTCGCATTATCTTTTGAAATTACTTCTTGTGATGGAATATCAAGTACTTGTTCCATCATATTAATTTTTCGTCCCACACCATCCATAAATGGAATAATGATATTTAATCCGGGTTCAAGAGTATGGGTATATTTACCAAAGCGCTCTATAGTATATTGAAAACCTTGCGGAACAATAGTAATGGCTTTTAATACAGTAATTAAAGCAAGTATAACGATAACGCCAATAACGATGTAAAAAGTAGGCATAGACAACATTTCCTTAGTAATTAGAATTCGGGGCTATTTTAATGATAAATTTCTAATTTGACTAGTTATTATTAACTTATTTATATTAAAACGATTATCGATACTTTACTTAAATTTAATTGTTGACAACACACTAATGAACTAGTTTAATAGTACAAAATATATTAAACAGATAATGATGATGACATTACAGTACTTATACCTAGTTATTTATTCATTCATAGGCTTTGGTCGGTGGCACATTAGCTATTTCGGGTGATGTGATTATCTGTTTTTTTCATAAACCCGCTTAAAGCGGGTTTTTTAGTTTTGAATTAATGATAAAAAAATTAAATAAAAATTTGATAATAGTGAGTCGACAATGAATAAGCCAACTTTAACCCAGCTAACTAAAACTATTTGTTATCATCAAGATCCGACGTTAGTATTTAACCAATTATGTGAAAATCGTCCTGCAACGTTATTGCTCGAATCGGCTGAAATTGATAATAAGCAAGGTATTAAAAGTGTCATGATTGTTGATAGTGCATTACGTATCTCGGCAATAAACACGCAAGTGACTTTTGAAGCCTTGACCACTAATGGTGAAAAGTTGTTACCTTTATTGCACCATGCTTTTGACGAAAAGGTCATTAAAACATTCGATCATTCCCAAAAATTAACCTTGAGTTTTCCAACGATTAATAGCATGCAAGATGAGGATTCTCGTTTAAAGTCGCTATCGATTTTCGATGCGTTAAGAACTTTACTTAAAATAGTAAATATCCCTGAACATAGTAGCTCGGATGTCATATTTGTTGGTGGGTTATTTTGTTATGATTTGGTGGCAGGATTTGAAAACTTACCTATTTTACCAACAGAACAACGTTGCCAAGATTTTTGTTTCTATTTAGCGGAAACCCTATTAGAAATTAATCATCAAGATCATGTATCAATTTTGAAGGCTACCGCTTTTACGTCAGATCAGATTGAAATATCTCGCTTAACTCATCGTTTAGCTGAATTAGATGCGACATTAAGCAAGCCGATGAAACCAATTCAAACCCAATCACTGGCAAGCATTGATGTTACGTGTAATAAAAGTGATGACGATTTCAACACGGTTGTAAAAAAAATGCAAGATGCTATCCAACAAGGCGAAATTTTTCAGGCAGTGCCTTCCAGACGTTTTACGTTACCTTGTCCAGCCCCATTATCGGCTTATCAAGTGCTAAAAAATAATAATCCAAGTCCATATATGTTTTATATGCAAGATCGTGATTTTGTCTTGTTTGGCGCATCACCTGAAAGCGCGCTTAAATATACTAAAGCGACAAATCAAGTTGAAATCTACCCGATTGCTGGTACTCGCCCTCGAGGATTAACGGCGAATGGTGAAATTGATTATGATTTAGACAGTCGATTAGAACTTGATATGCGTACCGATAAGAAAGAGTTAGCAGAACATTTAATGTTAGTTGACTTAGCCCGTAATGATTTAGCGCGTATATGTCAACCCGGTACTCGCTATACTAAAGAATTATTAAAAGTTGATCGTTACTCTTTTGTTATGCATTTGGTATCAAGAGTGGTGGGACAATTAAGACATGATTTGGATGCCTTACATGCTTATCAAGCAACAATGAATATGGGAACGTTAACGGGAGCGCCGAAAGTTCGAGCCATGCAATTAATTGCTGAATCGGAAAAAATTAAACGAGGTAGTTACGGTGGAGCGGTTGGATATTTTACCGCCAATGGCGATTTGGATACTTGCATAGTCATTCGTAGTGCCTACGTGGAAGCAGGAATTGCAACCGTTCAAGCAGGTGGGGGGGTAGTGTTAGATTCAGAACCACAATTTGAGTCTGATGAGTCACGTAATAAAGCTCGTGCCGTTGTTCGTGCGATTATGGCAGCACATCATGTAGAAGGTGTATTTTAATGGCTAATATTTTATTTATTGATAATGTTGATTCCTTTACTTATAACTTAGTCGATCAACTGCGTAATAGCAAACATTGTGTCACTGTTTATCGTAATACGATTCCAGCCGACGTCATTATTGAAAAATTATCTCAAATGCAAAATCCTATTTTAATGCTATCACCAGGTCCCGGTACGCCAAGCGAAGCAGGATGCATGCCAGAACTACTTAAGCGTCTGAAAGGAAAATTGCCAATAATTGGTATCTGTCTTGGTCATCAAGCAATTGTCGAGTCCTATGGAGGAAGTATTGTACCAGCAGGTGATATCTTACATGGTAAAGCATCGCTTATTGAACACGATGAACAAGCTATGTTTAAAGGGTTACCCAACCCACTACCTGTTGCTCGATACCATTCATTAAAAGGCGAAAATATTCCAAATACACTCACCATTAATGCACTTTGTAATAATATTGTAATGGCGGTGCGCAATGATCATGATCGGGTTTATGGCTTTCAATTTCACCCCGAATCAATTTTAACGATTCAAGGTGTAAAATTGTTAGAACAAACGATTGAGTGGGCACTCAATCCACCACAATCAGAGTCACAATCGAAACCTGAGGCCATTATTGATAAACAAGAATACAACATTCAACCTATTATTAATAAATTGTATTTAGGACAAACATTAACCCAAAATGAGAGTAAAATTCTATTTAATCTTATTATTCAAGGCAAAATTGAACCAACCGTTTTAGCAACTGCGGTGATTAGCATGAAAGTAAGGGGTGAAAAACCTGATGAAATTGCTGGCGCTGCTCAAGCCTTGCTGGAAAATGCGGATAGTTTTGATATTCCCGATTATGACTTTACCGATATTGTGGGAACCGGTGGCGATGGCACCAATAGTATTAATATCTCCACAGCAAGCGCTTTTGTTGCAGCAGCATTAGGCTATAAAGTGGCTAAGCATGGTAATCGTGGTGTATCAAGTAAATCGGGATCGTCCGATGTATTATCCGCTTTAGGGATAAAGTTAAATATGCCTGCGGAAGCATCTCGTAAAGCATTAGATGAATTGGGGGTCTGTTTTTTATTTGCTCAACAATATCATTCAGGCTTTCGTCATGCTGCGCCCGTACGTCAGCAATTAAAAACAAGGACTATTTTCAATGTGCTTGGGCCGTTGATAAATCCGTCCAGACCTAAACGTATTTTATTAGGAGTTTATCATCCCGATTTAATCACACCGATTGCTGAAACGCTAAAAATGCTAGGTTATACTCATGCTTACGTGGTACATGGATCTGGAATGGATGAAGTTGCTATTCATGGTGAAACCCAAGTGGCTGAAATTCGAAATGGCAATATTCGTTATTTTACTTTGACACCACAAGATTTTGGGCTAAAACAGTATACCTTAAAAGACATTGAAGGCGGTACACCTGAGATGAATCGTGATATGTTAATAGCCATTTTACAAGGTCATGGTAAACCGGCGCATGAAGCAGCCATTGCTGCTAATGTCGCCATGTTAATGAGCCTGTTTGGTCAGTCAGATTTAAAACAAAATGCGCAGCAAGCAATTGATATGATGCATAGTGGCAAAGCCTATACGCTGTTACAACAATTAGCAGCAAGGTAAAATGGAGAGTAACATGGTTGTAAATACATTAACCGAAAATGTTGAAATGGCGACTGTTTTAAAACAGATCATTGATGATAAAAAGCAATGGCTAATCGAACAAAAAAAACAAAAACCACTAGACACATTTCAATCAGAAATTAAACCAAGTGATCGTGATTTTTATCAAGCCTTAAATCAGCCTAAAACGGTGTTTATTTTAGAGTGTAAAAAAGCGTCACCTTCAAAAGGCTTAATTCGTAACGATTTTGATCCAGCGAGTATTGCTAAAGTCTATAAAGATTATGCTTCGGCTATTTCTGTACTGACTGATGAAAAATACTTTCAAGGTCGTTTTGAATTTTTGCCAATTGTTCGCAACGAAGTGACACAACCCGTTCTATGTAAAGATTTTATTATTGACGAATACCAAATCTATTTAGCGCGTTATTATCAAGCAGATGCTATTTTATTAATGCTATCTGTTGTTACCGATGATGAATATCGTCATTTAAGTCAGATTGCTCATCAACTTAATATGGGTGTACTAACTGAAGCGAGTACTGAAAAAGAAGTCGAACGAGCCATTGAACTTGGTGCTAAAGTCATCGGTATAAATAATCGTAATTTACGTGATTTAAGTGTCGATTTAAATCGGGTCAAGAATTTGTCTAAAACAATTCCGACGGATCGCATCATTATCAGTGAATCAGGTATATACACCCATAATCAGGTGAAAGAACTCAGTCAATTTGCTAATGGTTTTTTAATTGGAAGTGCATTAATGTCGGAATCTAACTTAGCGATAGCGATTCGAAAAGTTATGTTAGGTGAAAATAAAGTATGTGGTTTGACGCGAACAGAAGATGCTGTTGCGGCTTATCAAGCTGGCGCTGTTTATGGTGGATTAATTTTTGTCCCCCAATCACCACGCTATATTTCACCCATTAAAGCGCGTTCGCTTATGTCAGTGGCTCCACTTAATTGGGTTGGTGTGTTTAAAAATGAAGACATCGAGCAAGTAAGTCAAATTGCCAAACAATTATCACTTTATGCCGTTCAATTACATGGCGATGAAAACGAAGAGTATTTACAAACCTTACATCAACAGCTGCCTCAATCCTGTCAAATCTGGAAAGCGCTAAGTATTAGCGATGTCATCCCAGAACATCATCATCCGCTAATTAGTCGCTATATCTTTGATCATGGAGCAGGGGGAACAGGACAACGTTTTGATTGGTCATTACTAAATGGACTGGATTTAAATAATGTGATTTTAGCGGGTGGTATAAATCCACAAAATGTCAAATCTGCATTAGCCACTAAAGTTATTGGCGTTGATATTAATTCCGGTGTGGAAATGTCTGCTGGTATTAAAGATAAACAGAAAATTAAAGCCGTATTTGAACAAATTTAATTAATTTTAAAAAGGAATGGTTATGTCTAAATTAAATCCTTATTTTGGTGAATTTGGCGGGCAATATGTCCCTCAAATATTGATGCCTGTACTTGAACAACTTGAGGATGCTTTTATCTCTGCGATCAACGATCCCAGCTTCCAAAAAGAGTTTAACAATTTGTTAGTTAACTATGCAGGTCGACCTACAGCACTCACATTATGTAAAAATTTAACGGCGGGTACGAAAACCAAACTCTATTTAAAACGAGAAGATCTTGTGCATGGTGGGGCACACAAAACAAATCAAGTATTAGGGCAAGCTTTACTAGCCAAAAGAATGGGAAAAACGGAAATAATCGCCGAAACCGGTGCAGGGCAACATGGCGTTGCGTCGGCTTTAGCGTGCGCACTATTAGGTCTAAAATGCCGCATTTATATGGGGGCAAAAGATGTTAAGCGCCAAGCACCCAATGTTTTTAGAATGCGTTTAATGGGCGCAACAGTCATTCCTGTTGAAACAGGTTCTGCAACATTGAAAGATGCTTGTAACGAAGCATTACGAGACTGGTCAGGTAGTTATGAAAAAGCACATTATATGTTAGGCACAGCTGCCGGACCGCATCCGTTTCCGACCATTGTCCGAGAGTTTCAACAAATGATCAGCCGTGAAGCAAAACAGCAAATTTTAGAAAAAGAAGGTCGCTTGCCTGATGCTGTCATTGCTTGTGTTGGAGGGGGGTCAAACGCTATTGGAATGTTTGCCAATTTTATTGAAGATAAATCGGTCAGATTAATTGGTGTTGAACCGGGAGGTCATGGTATTGATAGTGGCGAGCATGGCGCATCATTAAAACATGGTAAACTAGGCATTTATTTTGGGATGAAATCGCCAATGATGCAAACCGATGAAGGACAAATTGAAGAATCTTATTCGATATCTGCGGGTTTGGATTTTCCGTCGGTAGGACCTCAACATGCATATTTAGACAGTATTGGACGGGCTGATTATGTATCGATTACTGATGACGAAGCATTAGCGGCCTTTAAAGCTCTATCACGTAGTGAAGGCATAATCCCCGCATTAGAGTCATCGCATGCCTTAGCGTACGCTATTAAGATGATCAAAGAAAATCCAAACAAAGAACAGTTATTAATTGTCAATTTATCTGGTCGTGGGGATAAAGATATCTTTACTGTTTATGATATTTTAAAAGCAAAAGGAGAAGTCGAATGAGCCGCTATCAAAAACTATTTGATAAGTTAAAGCAAGAAAAACGAGGTGCATTTGTTCCTTTTGTTCCCGTTGGTGATCCCAATCCAAAGCTCTCATTACAAATAATTCAAACATTAATTGATGCGGGTGCTGATGCATTGGAACTAGGCATTCCATTTTCGGATCCCATGGCGGATGGTCCAACTATTCAAAACGCCAATATTCGGGCATTTCAAGGCGGTATCTCCGTTGATAAATGCTTTAAAATTTTAACCAAAATTCGACATGATAATACTCATATTCCTATTGGATTACTCATCTATGCTAACTTAGTGTTCAAAAATGGTATTGATAACTTCTATGCCAAGTGCGCTAAAGCAGGGATAGATTCAGTATTGATTGCAGATTTACCTGTTGAGTATGCGCAAGAGTTTATAGGCTCAGCTGAAAAAAATGGTATTGCCCCTATATTTATTTGTCCACCTAATGCCGATGATGAAGTGATTAAAAATATTGCTAAATATGGTAAAGGGTATACTTATTTGGTGTCTCGCGCTGGTGTTACAGGAACTGAAAATCGTGCCAATAAACCCCTTACCCATTTATTGAAAAAACTCATTGAATTTAATGCACCTCCTGCTATTCAAGGATTTGGTATATCTGATCCTAACCAAGTGAGTGAAGCAATTAAATCGGGAGCAGCGGGAGCAATTGCTGGTTCTGCGACAGTCAAAATTATTGAGCAACATTTGGATAACCCTCAAAAAATGTTGCATGAATTAGCCATTTTTGTCAATAAAATGAAAAATGCAACTATAAAATAGCCTCCAAAAATCGTTATTTAATATTAATCACAAAAACACGTTTTTCCGCTGAAAAATCAGCGGAAATCCTTATGATTTCATTAGAAAATATTATAATGTAATTTAATGTGAGTAATTAAAAAAATAAGACAAAATGACTATCTGAAATATTTCAATAACTTCAAGTAAAACTGTTAAAAAAGCGTGATTTTCAGTTGCATTTTTTTCAAAATATAGTATACTCATCAACCATCTATCGCGGGGTGGAGCAGCTTGGTAGCTCGTCGGGCTCATAACCCGAAGGTCGTTGGTTCAAATCCAGCCCCCGCAACCACTTAACTTTTCATCCATAACCATTTATCCTGTTATTATTGCATGAAAGTTCGAAACAAGTGGCTTCATTATAGTTAGTTTTAAATGTAAGCCTCGCATGTCGAGGTTTTTTTACGTTTCGATTTAAGCGTAAGTTTTTAAGGAATGTTGGGCTTCATGCCCTTTTTTATTTTCTGCAGTGGAGGTTTGTTTGGCTAATATAGAGCAACAATTGACCGATATCATTCAAGAGCCTGTTAATGCGCTTGGTTTTGAATTAGTCGGTATTGAATATATCCGTGGCCGTTACCCAGTGTTACGAGTTTATATTGATAGTGAAGAGGGTATTTCTGTTGATGATTGTGCTGATGTTAGCCGACAAATTAGTGCGGTACTTGATGTCGAAGATCCTATCAAAGATGCCTACAATCTTGAAGTCTCATCGCCAGGTATGGACAGACCATTATTCACGCTTGAGCATTATAAACGTTTTATTGGTGAAGAAATTACGATGAGTTTACGTATCCCTGTTGCTAATCGTCGTAAATGGAAAGGACATATTAAATCCATTGATAATGAGATGATTACATTAACAGTTGATAATAATGATGAGGTATTTGCTTTTAGTAATATACAAAAAGCAAACATTGTACCTAATTTTAACCTTAAATAGAGTACGGGTGTAAAGGATGAATAAAGAAATTTTAGCTGTTGTTGAAGCGGTATCAAATGAAAAAGCACTTACGCGAGATAAAATTTTTGAGGCGTTAGAAACCGCATTAGCGACGGCAACCAAAAAGAAACATACAGTTGATATTGATGTTGTCGTTAAGATTGATCACAAAACGGGTGATTATGACACATTCCGTCGTTGGCTTGTTGTAAACGAAGTCACTCAACCGACGAAAGAAATGACTTTAGAGGCTGCGCAATACGAAGATCCTTCAGTAAAAATTGGTGATTACGTTCAAGAGCAGATAGAATCGGTTGCCTTCGACCGTATTACTACGCAAACAGCCAAACAAGTGATTGTGCAAAAAGTTCGTGAAGCTGAACGTGCGATGGTTATCGACATGTTTAGAAATCGAATCGGCGATATCGTAACGGGAATTGTTAAAAAGACTAATCGTGATAGCGTTATCCTTGACTTAGGAAATAATGCTGATGCGATGATGTCCCGCCATGATATGTTACCACGCGAAAACTTTCGTATAGGCGATAGGGTTCGCGGGATCTTATATTTAGTTGAACAAGATAATAAACCGGCACAACTTTGTATCAGTCGTTCAAATCCACAAATGATGGAAGAGTTATTCCGCATTGAAGTACCAGAAATTGGTGAAGAAATGATTGATATTAAAGGTGTTGCTCGTGATCCAGGCTCACGTGCTAAAATCGCAGTAAGCAGTAATGATCGTCGTATCGATCCTGTTGGTGCTTGTGTTGGGATGCGTGGTGCGCGTGTTCAGGCTGTATCCAATGAATTTGGTGGTGAGCGTATTGATATCGTTTTATGGGATGACAATCCGGCACAATTTGTAATTAATGCTATGGCGCCTGCCGATGTAGTTTCTATTGTTGTTGATGAAGATAAACATACAATGGATGTTGCTGTCAATGCCGACACTTTACCACAGGCAATTGGTCGTAACGGTCAAAATATTCGTTTAGCTTCGCAGCTGACCGGCTGGACATTAAATGTCATGAGTACCGAAGATTTGCAAGAAAAGCATCATGCAGAATCATTTGCAGCAATTAATAATCTGATTAAACATCTGGACATTGATGAAGAGTTAGCAAAACTTTTAGTAGAAGAAGGATTTACTTCACTGGAAGAACTTGCTTACGTTCCTGTTGATGAATTGCTTGAAATTGAAGAACTTGATGAAGAACTCGTTGAAGCATTAAGAAATAGAGCCAAAGATGCATTAACTACAATAGCATTAGCTAATAGTGGTGATAAACGACCTGCGCAAGATTTATTAGATTTGCCAGGTATGACACAAGAATTAGCCTATCAATTAGCCCAACATGATGTAATCACCTTGGAAGACTTAGCTGAACAAGGTACAGATGATCTAGTCGGGATTGAAGGTTTAACAAGTAATCAAGCTGGCGACTTTATTATGGCTGCTCGTAATATTTGTTGGTTTGCAAATGAATAATTGAGGGATAGTAATACATGACCAAAGTATCAATCGAAACACTGGCTCAAGAGATAAATACTCCAGTGCAAACACTTTTGCAACAGTTTGCTGATGCAGGTATTAAAAAAACTGCAACAGATACTGTTACACAAAAGGAAAAAGAAGCTTTGCTTGCGCATCTAAATCCTCAGCAAGGCCCAACAAAATTAACGTTACAACGTAAAACACATTCTACCTTGAATGTATCGAGTGGCGGTGGCAAAAGCAAAGAAATTAAAATAGAAGTACGCAAAAAACGTACAATTGTTAAGCAAGATCCTGCTGAACTTGAAAAAGCACGACTTGAAGCTGAACGCAAAGCCAAACAGGAAGCTGAATTAAAAGCACGTAAAGAAGCTGAAGCGCAAGCACAATTAGCTGCTCAAGAAGCCAAAAAACGTGAAGAGGCCGAAGCTGAAAAACGTGCACAAGAAGCAAAAGCGAAAGAAGCTGAAAAAGCAGCAGAACAACCAGTGACACCTAAGGTAAAAAAAGCACAAGAAGAAAAAGCGCGTCTTGAAGCCGAAGCTAACGAAATTAAACGTAAAGCTGAAGAAGAAAATCGTCGCAAACTAGAAGCCGAAGCTAAACGCATGGCTGAAGAAGCGCGAAAATTAGCAGAACAATATAGTGATGCTGATGATAATGACAATGACAACAATGGTGATGAAGAAGATTATCATGTTACTACGTCTAAATTTGCACGCGCAGCAGAAGACGATACCGACCGTGAAGTTGAAAGCGCACGTGGTCGAGGTCGTAATGCAAAACAGACCAAACAGAAAAAAGGCAGCAAATTATCTGAAGGTAAAGCAGAACGTGAAGAAGCCCGTGCTGTTACTCGTGGTAATAATAAAAAGAAAGGTAAAAGTACCTTACAACAAAGTTTTAATAAACCTGTACAAGCGGTTAACCGAGATGTAGTTATTGGTGAAACGATTACCGTTGCTGAACTCGCTAACAAAATGGCAGTAAAAGGTTCAGAAGTTATCAAAACGATGATGAAAATGGGAGCAATGGCAACCATTAATCAGGTTATCGATCAGGAAACAGCTCAGCTAGTTGCTGAAGAAATGGGACACAAAGTCGTTCTTCGTCGTGAAAACGAACTAGAAGAATCTTTAATGAGTGATCGTGATACGGGTGCGGAAAAAGTGTCACGGGCTCCGGTTGTGACCATTATGGGACATGTAGACCATGGTAAAACTTCATTGCTTGACTATATTCGTAAAGCAAAAGTTGCCTCAGGCGAAGCAGGTGGTATTACTCAGCATATCGGTGCTTATCATGTTAAAACAGCAAATGGTGAGATCACTTTCTTAGATACACCGGGACATGCGGCATTTACTTCAATGCGTGCTCGTGGTGCAAGAGCAACTGATATTGTTGTTCTTGTCGTGGCAGCTGATGATGGCGTCATGCCTCAAACTATCGAAGCAATCCAACATGCTAAAGCTGCAAATGTACCTATGGTTGTTGCCGTAAACAAAATCGATAAACCCGAAGCCGATCCAGAACGTGTAAAAGGTGAACTTGCACAATATGGTGTCATGTCAGAAGATTGGGGTGGAGACACACAATTTGTTCATGTATCAGCTAAAGCAGGAACAGGTATAGATCAACTGCTTGAAGCCATTTTGTTACAAGCGGAAGTGCTTGAACTCACAGCTTACGAAACCGGTATGGCTAGTGGTGTGGTTATTGAATCATTCCTTGATAAAGGTCGTGGTTCTGTTGCTACAGTACTTGTTCAATCAGGAACATTACGTAAAGGCGATATCGTTCTATGTGGGTTTGAATATGGTCGTATTCGTGCAATGCGCAACGAATTAGGTAAAGAAGTGACTGAAGCAGGTCCATCAATTCCTGTTGAGATTTTAGGTCTATCGGGCGTACCTTCTGCTGGTGATGAAGCAACAGTTGTACGTGATGAAAAGAAAGCACGTGAAGTGGCATTATATCGTCAAGGAAAATTCCGTGACGTTAAACTTGCTCGACAACAAAAAGCGAAACTCGAAAACATGTTTACTAACATGACTGAAGGTGATGTATCTGAACTTAATATCGTGCTAAAAGCCGACGTTCAAGGTTCGGTTGAAGCAATTTCTGACTCACTACTTAAACTCTCAACTGATGAAGTTAAAGTTAAAATTATTGGTTCGGGTGTTGGTGGAATTACCGAAACGGACGCATCGCTTGCTGCGGCTTCTAATGCCATAATTTTAGGCTTTAACGTACGTGCCGATGCTTCAGCTCGTAAAGTGATTGAAACAGAAAATTTAGACCTTCGCTACTATTCAGTTATTTATGATCTGATTGATGAAGTGAAACAAGCCATGAGTGGTATGTTAGCTCCAGAGTACAAACAAGAAATTATTGGTCTTGCCGAAGTCCGTGATGTGTTTAAATCACCTAAATTTGGTGCAATCGCTGGTTGTATGGTTACTGAAGGTGTGGTTAAACGTCATAATCCAATCCGTGTTTTACGTGATAACGTGGTTATTTATGAAGGCGAACTTGAATCACTACGTCGCTTTAAAGATGACGTTAATGAAGTTCGTAACGGAATGGAATGTGGTATTGGTGTACGTAACTATAATGATGTTCGTGTTGGGGATTCAATCGAAGTCTTTGAAACTATCGAAATCAAGCGTACAATTTAATAACGATGACATTACCATGTTATAAGCAAGGTTTATGCCTTGCTTATTCATATTTTAAGGAAAATAGATATGGCAAAAGCATTTAATCGCTCTTCTCGTGTTGGACATGAATTGCAAAAAGAGATTGCAATCATACTACAACGCGAAATCAAAGATCCACGTCTAGGCATGGTTACTGTTTCGGGTGTTGATATCTCACGCGACCTTTCCTACGCGAAAGTATTTGTAACTTTTTTAAATGATGATGATCCGCAAGTTATTGAACAAGGTCTAACCGTACTCAATGATGCGAAAGGATATATTCGAACTTTAATAGGCAAAGCAATGCGTTTACGCATTATTCCTGAAATCAAATTCTTTTATGATGAATCATTGGTTAAAGGTATGCAAATGTCTAGTTTAGTCTCTGATGTTATCAAACAGGATAACGAACGTCATAAAGATTAACATAAAAAATGCCATGATTTTAAACTAAATCTAGTTGGTTTTATTTTTTAAGATAAAGAAATTAACAATGAATATTAAAAAAATTCGCCGTGAACTTCACGGCGTTTTGTTATTAGATAAGCCGCAAGGCATGACCTCGAATGATGCTTTGCAAAAAGTCAAAAGACTCTTTAACGCTAAAAAAGCAGGGCATACAGGTGCGCTCGATCCTTTAGCGACAGGCATGTTACCCATCTGTTTTGGTGAAGCGACCAAATTTTCTCAATATTTGTTAGATTCTGATAAACGATATCAAGTTATTGCTAAACTAGGTGAACGAACAGATACGTCAGATGCAGACGGTCAAATCATCTGTTCTAAACCTGTCAATATTACTCAATCACAAATTGATGAAGCGTTAACGCATTTTCGTGGGGATATTTTACAAGTGCCAACCATGTTTTCGGCATTAAAGCACCAAGGTAAACCACTTTATGAATATGCTCGGCAAGGCATTGTCATTGAACGAGAAGCAAGACCCATTACCGTTTACGAAAATCAATTTATCCAATTTGATGCCAATACTCATGAATTAACTTTAGAAATACATTGCTCTAAGGGAACGTATATTCGAACGATTATTGATGATTTAGGAGAATTACTGGGTTGTGGTGCACATGTCATTTATTTAAGACGTCTGCAAGTTTCTAATTATCCCATTCAACAAATGGTAACTTTAGATGCACTACACAATTTAGCTGATAAAGATACTTTGTTAATGCCAGTAGATAGCCCAATGAATGCGTACCCAAAGGTCACACTCACTGAACAACAAGGTAAGCATATTTTATTAGGTCGAACGATAGAAATAGATACGGTCATTAAGGATGAGATAACTTCACCTCAAGAAACGTTAGTCAGGATTTATCAAGATCAAACATTTATCGGGGCGGGCGTTCAGATAAAAAATAAACTCTCACCAAAACGATTGATATCATCATAGTCATAAAACAGAATCCAACAGAAATAAACGTTCTGCTACTATTAATAATAGCGACGATGTTTAATTATAGACTAGTTAATAAATAGGGATTCTGTTTCAACAAGGTGGTATTGCAAAGTTGATGCAGTTTTTTGTTTGAGTATGTCACAAAGTAAACGGGCTGATTTTCTTCCCATTTTAGCTAAAGGTTTATAAATTCGGCTAAGCTGATCTAATTCATTATATTGACGATCTTTTGAATGATTAATATAAGTAATAGCGATAGGGGTCGTTAGCTGCTCCTTGCTTTGATTCACTTGATGCAATATTCCCAGTACCGCAGCAAAAGGGTGTTGAGAATTTTTTTGATCATAATATTGTTCATCCAAATAATTTAAATGAATATTATCCGAGCAAATAATCGCAGTGGGTGGTTTGTTACTTTCTATTAATTTTTTGATAGCCGATCGCCCTTGCTCATAACTAAAGCAATGATGAATTAGGTAATTAGGATCAAACTTAATGTTAGACCTCAGAAGGGCTTGCTGATAACCTTGTAAAAAAAGAGTTGAACTCTTTTTATGACTGTCATTGATGATAACTGCGATTTTTTTATGTATTTGATGCACTAAATATTGAGTAATATTATAGGCTATGGTCAAGTGATCGAAATAAACGCAATTAAAATCAAGCGAAAAATGGTTAACTAAAATAATAGGTGGTAAGGTGGATTTGTAGTTTTTGAGGATATCTAAATAGGGAGCATCATTAATGATCACGATACCATCAAAAATGTTTTGGGTTGCATATCGAATTAAATGATGAATATCATTTGGGCTGGAATAGGCGAAGCGTAAATAAAAAAATTGGTATCCCGCTTCTTTTAAACCACTTTCTAAACCAATATTGATTAAGCTTTGCGAGAATAATTGATTATCAATAATTAAAATTTTTTGCGTTTCACACTCTACATGATAGGGTTTAGTATTAAAGGGTGTATCAATCCCCAACTCCTCAATTGCTTTATAAACACGTGATTGTGTTAATGCAGAAGTTAAATTGGGCGTGTTTAATACTCTTGACACGGACGCAATTGATAAATTTGCCTTTTGGGCAATCACAGCTAAAGTAACTTTATTCATAAAATAAGATTTTAACGTGTAACATGGTGCATCACTTTAATCATAATTTTATAATGTGTAACGGATAAAAAATGAATTTGTCGATCTCGCTTCCAAAATTAATAGCTCTTTTTTTTCAGCTATCCTCACAAATATAATGTTATAATCTTCGATAAATTTTATTGATTGGGTTTATATATGTCAGCATGGAATATTGCCATTGTTGGTGCGACAGGACAAGTAGGTTCTGCGCTCATTGAGTTACTGCAAGAGTATACTCAAAAAAATCATAGTATTGAAATTGATAATCTCTACCTAGTCGGCAGTGATAACAGTGCTGGCGAGATTATTCGATTTGCAGGTAAAAATTTAACGGTTATTGATAGTGCTCAAATGGACTTTAGTCAATGCCATTTTGCTTTTTTTGTCGCGGGTGCGAAAACCAGTGAAAAATATGCTCAACAAGCAGCACAAGCAGGA
This sequence comes from Gilliamella sp. CG25, assembly GCF_046635705.1. Taxonomy (NCBI): domain Bacteria; kingdom Pseudomonadati; phylum Pseudomonadota; class Gammaproteobacteria; order Orbales; family Orbaceae; genus Gilliamella; species Gilliamella sp. CG25. The sequence continues at coordinate 112,658 of NZ_JBIDFJ010000008.1, forward strand.
TGCATTGTGATTGATGCAAGTGGCTACTTTGCTGATCAAGATCATATTCCACTGATTGTGCCACAAGTGAACAATCATGTTTTAGCTGAATACCGTAACGAAAACATTATTGCGGTAGCCAGTGCCCCCGTTTCTCAATTACTTCGCTGTGTTGCACCTTTAACGGATATCGAGTTACTCACTAATTTGCATGTAACAAGTTTCATTCCCTCTTCAATGTATGGCAAACCAGGCGTTGAAGAACTGGCTGGTCAAAGTGCTCGATTATTAAATGGTATGCCTGTTGATAATGACTTATTCGACAAACAGCTTGCTTTCAATCTGTTGCCTATTTCACATGAATCTGATAATTCATCATACGGTGAAAAATCACTGATAAATCAGATTCGTAAAGTTATCAATAATTATCAGCTACCAATATCGATTGAATCTGTTATTGTTCCGGTATTTTATGGACTTGCTCAAGCGGTAAATGTTTCTAGCAGTTTACCGATTGAATTAGATATGGCACGTTTTAGCGAATATGGTGTTGAATTACAAGGGGATACGCTTTCAACTCCTGTTACTGAAGTTAATGCCGAATCAGAATCTAATTTGACGATTAAATTATCCAATTTAAGGCATAGTTTTGGTCATTATGAACAAATCCAATTTTGGTCGGTTGCTGATAATATTCGCTATTTAGGTGGAATAATGCTCATCCAGACGCTTGAGATGCTGATTAATGACTACCTCTAAAATTGCACTGGGTATTGAATATGATGGCAGTGGATATTTTGGTTGGCAACGCCAACAATCCGTTGATTCAGTCCAAGAAAGATTAGAGTCTGCTTTATCGGTTATCGCCGATGAGCCTATTACGGTTTTTTGTGCAGGTCGAACGGATGCGGGGGTCCATGCAACAGGACAAGTTATTCACTTTGAAACAAAAGCACAACGATCTTACAGTGCTTGGACAATGGGGGTCAATTCCCACTTACCATCAAATATTGCGGTGCGGTGGTCTCAACCTGTTGCGGAAAGTTTTCATGCAAGATTTAGCGCAACTGCTCGACGTTATCGTTATGTGATTTATAATCACCGTTACCGTCCTGCAATTTTATCAAAAGGGGTTACGCATTACTATTTACCCCTTAATGAAAAGCTCATGCATGAAGCTGCACAATATCTGTTAGGAGAAAACGACTTTTCATCATTTAGAGCTGCACAATGTCAGTCGTTAACGCCTTGGCGAAACATTCATCAAATTAGTGTAACCAGACAGGGTGACTATGTGATTGTGGATATAAAAGCGAATGCGTTCGTACATCATATGGTAAGGAATATCGTCGGCAGTTTGCTAGAAGTTGGCGCTGAAAATCAAAAGCCGCAATGGATTGATGATTTATTGAAAGCTAAAGATAGAACACGGGCGGCAGCAACAGCAAAACCGGAAGGTTTGTATTTAGTTCAGGTGGATTATCCACTAGAATATCAAATACCCAATCTTGCATTAGGCCCCTTATTTTTGAGCTAGCTAAATGATAAGCTTAAATATGAATCAAATTAAAAAAGATGAATCTAATGAATACTGATGAAATCATTACCAATAAAGACGGTAATAATCAAAATGCGAAAAACGCAAAACTACATAGCTTAAAGTTGCCTCCCCATTCCATAGAGGCAGAGCAAGCTGTTCTCGGTAGTTTAATGCTGGATAATCAGCGTTGGGATGTCGTTGCTGAAATGATAACCGAACGGGATTTTTATTCACGTCATCATCAACTTATCTTCGCTGAAATGCATATTTTAGTGGGTAAAGGAACACCAATAGATTTAATTACGCTTTCAGAAAGTTTAGAAAGTAAGGATTTGCTTGCTGACGTGGGGGGATTTGCTTATTTAGCTGAATTATCAAAAAACACCCCGAGCGCCATCAATGTTGTGGCATATAGTGATATTATTCGGCAACAAGCTATATTACGTGAACTTATCAGCGCATCAAATGAGATTGCAGATAACTGTTATGCGACAGAAGGGCGAGACAGTAGTGAAATATTGGATTTAGCTGAAAGTAAAATCTTTCAAATTGCTGAAAGCCGTACCAAGCAAGGAGAGGGGCCAAAAAGCATAACTGAAGTGCTGGAAGCGACGGTTGCTAAAATCGAAGAACTGTTCCAGCGCCCACATGATGGTGTGACTGGTGTTTCTACAGGTTTTCTTGATTTAGACAAAAAGACGGCTGGCTTGCAACGTTCAGATTTAATCATTATTGCCGCACGTCCTTCTATGGGAAAAACAACTTTCGCCATGAATTTGTGTGAAAATGCAGCAATGATGCAAGAAAAACCGGTATTAATATTCAGTTTAGAAATGCCTTCAGAACAAATTATGATGCGTATGCTCGCTTCACTTTCTCGAGTAGACCAAACACGTATTCGTACTGGTCAATTACAAGATGATGATTGGGCTCGTATTTCAAGTACCATGGGTATTTTGCTTGAAAAGAAAAATATTTATATCGATGACTCTTCCGGATTAACGCCAATGGAATTACGTTCACGTGCCAGACGTATTTATCGGGAACATAAAGGGTTAAGTATGATCATGGTCGATTATCTACAGCTGATGCGTGTACCGAATATGTCTGAAAATCGAACGTTGGAAATTGCTGAAATATCACGATCATTAAAAGCATTAGCAAAAGAATTACAAATTCCGGTTGTTGCACTATCACAGTTAAATCGTAGTCTTGAACAACGGGCAGATAAAAGACCAGTGAATTCGGATTTACGTGAATCCGGATCGATTGAACAAGATGCCGATGTAATCATGTTTATTTATCGTGATGAAGTGTATAACGAAGCCTCTGAACACAAAGGAATTGCCGAAATTATTTTAGGTAAACAGCGTAATGGTCCAATAGGTAAAGTAAGATTAAAATTCCAAGGTCAATTTTCACGCTTTGATAATTATGCTGATTCCAGCAAATATATGGATGATGAATAGTTAAAAAATTCCTAAGCGAAAATTGCGTAAATGTCATGACGACTAACAAGTCACATTTACGCAATTTTATTAATGGTTAATTTTGACGGCTTTTAATATAGGCATAACTTTGTGTAAAAACAAAAACAGTAGCTTGTAGAATCACAATGCATGCACTGGTAGAAGCATCTAAATGATAACTGATCAATGTTCCCATAACGGTTGAAAAGACAGAAATTAACACCGCAATAACTAACATTCTTTCAAATCGTTTACTGATTAAAAAAGCAGTAATACCTGGTGCAATCAACATAGCAATGACCAATATAACCCCAGCTGCTTTTAGCGATCCTACAATAGTTAAAGCTAGAATACTCAGTAATCCATAATGTAATAATCGAACGGGTAATCCAACCACTCTTGCTTGAACAGGATCAAAACAATAAAGCATGAGATCACGACGCTTAATGATAACAATAATAGACACGACAGCAGCAATAAAAATAATCTGTATTAATTCTGCATAACTTGTACCAAGTACACTACCAAATAAGATATGGTTCAAATGTTGCGACGTATCAACTTTAGAAAATAACACTAAACCGAATGCAAACATACCGGAAAACACAATTCCCATGACGGTATCTTCTTTAATTCGGCTGTTTTCTTTTATATAACCGGTAGCGACTGAGCAAAATAAACCTGACACAAAAGCCCCGATAATAATGGGAATTCCGGCTAAGAAGGCAAGTACAATACCGGGTAATACTGCATGTGATATAGCATCGCCCATCAATGACCACCCTTTCAAAACTAAAAAGCACGATAGTAGGGCACAAACTATACCGGTTGCAAGCGCGGCTAAAATGGCTCTTTGCATAAGAGGAATTGTAAAAGGATGAAAAATAAAATACCCTATATCAGTCATACTTAATCCCCTTTACTTAAGCGAAGTTGTCTAATTTTGCGGCGATTAGAAATTAATCCTTGTTTAGGCGCAAATAAAAAAGCAAAAATAAAAACTAACGTTTGCAATGTAACAATAACGCCACCTGTTTCACCATTTAAAAAATAACTAAACCACGCTCCAATAGCACTGGTTAGTGCACCAATTATTACCGAAATAATCAATAAATGTGAAAATCGATTAGTCAGCAAATAAGCGGTTGCACCGGGCGTGACAACCATTGCAATAACTAAAATTGCCCCAACCGTTTGTAAAGCTGCAACTGTGCAAGCACTTAAAATAGTAAAAAAAAGGATTTTTAAAGGTAAAGGTCTTAAACCGATTGATCTGGCATGAATTTCATCAAAAAATACAACTAATAAATCCTTCCAGAATAGTAATAAAAGTACAACCGAAACCAATATGATAATCTGCACTTGCCACATATCACTATCATCAATACCTAAAATATTACCAAAAATAATTGTCTGGGCATTAATAGAAGTCGGATTTAATGAAAGAATTAATAAACCAATCGCAAAAAAAGTAGAAAAAATAAAACCAATAATGGCATCTTCTTTTAATCGGGTCATTGCTCTTACCATGGTAATAGAAAGTGCTGCCAATAATCCCGTAAAAAAAGCGCCTACCGAATAAGGTAAACCCAGTGCATAAGCTCCGGCAACACCAGGGACCACTGAATGAGATAAAGCATCGCCCATTAATGACCAGCCCTTTAACATTAAAAAGGCAGATAAAAAAGCACAAGCTGCGCCGACAATGCTACTTACCCAGATGGCTTTTAGCATAAAGTCATAACTAAATGGTTCAAGAAGGAGTTCCATTTATTGCTGTCCTTTTGGTTCATGATCATGATGTTCAACAAGTAAATCTTGATGAGGGGAATCATCTTTACCTTCACCATAAAATATTGCTGCACGTTCATCATCGGTTAAAATAGATACCTTGCGAGGATCTTCATCTTCATGTAACTTTTCACCCGAAAGACTTAAATAACGCAAAGCACCGCCAAAAGTAGTCATTAAATTTTGAGGGGTAAACGTGGATTGGGTTGATCCAAAAGCAAGAACAGTTTGATTAATCAAAACAACTTGATCACAAAATTCAGGCACACTACCTAAATTATGGGTAGAAACTAAAATTAAATGCCCCTCATCACGAAGATCCTTCAAAAGTTCAATAATGGCATTTTCTGTTTTAACATCAACCCCAGTAAAAGGCTCATCTAATAAAAGTACTTTACCTTGTTGAGCTAACGCTCTGGCTAAAAATACACGTTTTTTTTGACCGCCAGAAAGCTCGCCAATTTGTCGATGTTTAAATTCGAGCATATCTACACGCTTTAGGGCAATATCAACTTGTCTTTTATCCTCTTTACTTGGAATACGTAAAAAAGACATATGTCCATAACGTCCCATCATTACTACGTCAGACACTAACACAGGAAAATCCCAATCAACATCTTCCGTTTGGGGTACATAAGCAATAATATTTTGTTTTAATGCTTGTTTTACAGGCGTATTATTAAAAGTCACTTGTCCCTTAGTTGGTCGTATCATCCCCATAATGCTTTTAAACAGTGTAGATTTACCACTACCATTAACGCCAACCAGTGCACATATAGTGCCACCATGTAAGCTAAAACTTGCATCATGAATAGCAGTGTGACCATTATTATAAGTCACAGTAATATCATCAACGTTTAGGCAAATTTGAGTCATCAGTTTTCAAACCCCTTAGCTATTGTTTCAACAGTCACTTTTAATAAATCGATATAGGTTGGTACTGGGCCATCTTTAGTTGAAAGTGAATCAACATATAACACACCTCCATACTTAGCACCTGTCTCTTTACTTACCTGCTTAGCCGGTTTATCCGAAATCGTACTTTCACTAAAAACAACCGGAATATTATTTTTACGGACCGTATCAATCAGATTTTTAACTTGTTTAGGTGTGCCTTGCTGCTCAGCATTAATCGGCCACAAATACGCTTCTTTAAGATTATAATCTCTTGCCAAATAACTAAAAGCCCCTTCACTGGTGACTAACCAACGCTGAGATTCTGGAATTTTGGCTAGGCGTTCTCTTAAAGGCGCATCAAGAGCTTTAATCTTAGCAACATAATCGGCAGCATTCTTATTGTAAATATCGGCATGTTTCGGATCATATTTAACAAAAGCTGCACGAATATTTTCAATATAAGTTAAAGCAAGTGTCGGAGACATCCAAGCATGTGGATTAGGATTACCTTTATAACTTCCTTCCTGAATCGGCATAGGGTCAATTCCTTCTGTTACCGTAACCGAAGGAACATCTTTAATATCTTCAAAAAAACGCTTAAACCAAAGTTCTAAATTAAGTCCATTCCATAATACTAAATCGGCAGAAAGTGCTTTGGTAATATCTTGAGGGGTTGGATCATATTCATGAATCTCGGCACCAACTTTAGTGATTGACTCAACTATCGCTGCATCGCCCGCAATATTTTGTGCGATATCTTGAATCACGGTAAATGTCGTAACAACTTTAAATTTTTTTTCTTCAGCGATTGCAGAATTAGCCACGCCAGTAAGAATAATTAATGATGTAAAAATCAAATTTAATAAAGTTTTACGACTTTTGATAGAATTGAATTTCATTAGCAACTCCTATTTAATAATATACTCAATCATCTTCAAGATACCGAGAAATCAAGGAAAACGTGAAAGCTAAAAAGAAATCCTTTTCATAATAGCTTCCTTTAACTATCTAATAAAGTGATAAAAATAAATACACTTTAAATGTTAATGAGAATTATTATCATTTAAGTCGCTAAAGTCAAATAAATTTAGTCAATTTTTAAATTATTAGATAACGTATTTTAAATAAATATTTATTGAAAAAGGAGATAACCTTATCTATTAGAATAATAGCCATTTTAATAATTGATTTATTGAGTTAACTATAGTTAAAAAAATTTAAAAAACATTTTAAAAGTTGAGTTAGCATTAAATTTAATAAAATTTATTTAAAAATGATTAAAAAACAATCCATCAGTTCATATCTGTGACATCATAAAAACCCTTTATTTTGCTAGAAAAATAAGCAAATTTTAAAAAAATTTCTTTATGAAAAAATTAATTAATTTAAGCGTTAAGATTGTAATTAATTCGTAAATCGTGTAATTTATTCACAACTTAAGGGTAATTATTTATTTTAGCCTTTAAAGGGAATGGAAATTTAGGAGAAATTATGTCAAACAGTTATCAAAATGAAGTCCCAGCTGCCCGCGTAAATATCAGTTTAGATTTACACACTGGCGGAGCCTCAAAGAAAGTTGAACTACCACTTAAAATATTGTCAATTGGCGATTATGGTCGTGGAAAAGACAAACGTTCACTTTCTGAAAAAGAAAAAGTATCGATTAATAAAAATAATTTCGATGCAGTGTTAAACGATTTTAGACCAGAAGCTAAAATAAGTGTACCTAATACACTTGCAGATGATGGTAGTGACATCAGTGTTGATTTGGTGTTTGAATCTATGAAAGATTTTTCACCAGAACAAGTCGCTAAAAAAATCCCACAACTACGTTCTTTACTTGCAATGCGCAATCTATTAAGAGATTTGAAATCAAATCTATTAGATAACGCTACTTTCCGCTATGAACTTGAAAAAATAGTGAAAGATCAACAACTCTCTGATGAGCTCCGTGCTGAATTAGAATCAATTGTATCTGAAAGTAAAAAATAAAATTTTAATCAATCAAAACTCAATTTGCACAGCAAAATATAAAGTTTGATAAAAATTAAGAGATAAAAGTAATGAACGTACAAAAACAAAGCAATGCTAGTAAAGCAACCGTAGTAGAAGAGAATGGTAGTGTTTACCAATCTTTATTCGATAAAATCAATCTAAGTCCAATCAAAAAAGCGGGTGAAATTGATAAATTTGAAGATAACGAAGTATTATTTGAAGCTTCACAAGATGAACGTGTCACAATGGCAATCAATATTTTATTAAAATTGATTCAAAGTTCATCGCAAAAGATTGAAAAATTAGATAAACACCTATTAGATTATCACATCAGTCAAATAGACCAAAAATTAAGTCGTCAACTTGATGCTATTATGCATCACGAAACGTTCCAAGAAATCGAAGGAACATGGCGTGGTTTAAAATTCTTAGTTGACCGTACTGATTTCCGTCGTAATGTCAAAATTGAACTTTTAGATGTTTCAAAAGAAGATCTTCGCCAAGATTTCGAAGATGCGCCAGAAATTATCCAAACAGGTTTCTATCGTCATACCTATATTCAAGAATATGACACACCGGGTGGCGAACCAATTGGTGTAACAATTTCAAATTATGAGTTTGATCGTAGTTCACAAGACATCTCATTGTTACGTAATATTTCTAAAGTTGCAGCTGCTGCACATATGCCATTTGTAAGCTCTGTTGGTCCAAAATTCTTTGGTAAAGAAACCATGGAAGAAGTTGCCGCAATTAAAGATATTGGCAACTATTTCGACCGTGCAGAATACACTAAATGGAACAGCTTCCGTGAAACTGATGATTCACGCTACATCGGCTTGACTTTACCAAGAGTACTTGCTCGTCTGCCATATGGACCAGATACAATACCGGTACGTAGCTTCAATTATGTTGAAGATGTAAAAGGACTTGATCACAACCGTTATTTATGGACTAATGCATCCTATGCGTTTGCAGCAAACATGACTCAAAGCTTTATTCGTAATGGTTGGTGTGTACAAATTCGTGGACCGCAAGCAGGTGGACTAGTTGAAGATTTACCAATTCACCTTTATGATTTAGGTACTGGTAATCAAGTAAAAATTCCTACCGAAGTGCTTATCCCTGAAACACGCGAATTTGAATTTGCTAATTTAGGATTCATCCCATTATCTTTCTATAAAAATAGAGATTATGCATGTTTCTTCTCTGCGAACTCAACGCAAAAACCAGCACTTTATGATACAAAAGAAGCAACAGCAAACAGCCGTATTAATGCTCGTTTACCTTATATCTTCTTATTGTCACGAATTGCTCATTACTTAAAAGTTATTCAACGTGAAAATATCGGTGCAACTAAAGACCGCCGTATGTTAGAACTTGAATTAAATAAATGGATAAGCAACCTTGTCACTGAAATGACTGATCCAAGTGATGAAGTTCAAGCGGCTCACCCATTAAGAGAAGCAAAAGTCATTGTTGAAGATATTGAAGATAATCCAGGATTCTTCCGTGTTAAAACATTCTTAATTCCTCATTTCCAAATCGAAGGAATGGATATTAATTTATCAATGGTATCACAGATGCCAAAAGCTAAATCATAAGTATTAGCTTTTACTTGATTTCATTAATATCTATTAAGGAGTGTTAGGACACATGAAAATATTTCGTCCTTTATGGAATGAAGGCGTCTTTCTGACGCCTCAACAATTTCAACAACAAGCGTTGTGGGATCAATTCACTTCACAAAAATTAGCCACTCTAGCGGTGGCTAACCCATGGGGAATTGAAAACCTATCTATTGATTTGCAGGCACTAACCTTCGATCGATTACAAGCAGAATCAATAAGTATCCGATTTTCTGATGGTGTTGTCATCAATACGGATATAGCAGATAAACTACCGGAAGCAAGAATATTAAATACCGATATACCGGTCGAGCTTGAAGAAGTAACCGTTTTTATTGGTATACCGTTACTACAAGCCAACGGGGGTAACTGTTTACAAGAAAATCAACGTCTTGAACGCCCACTGCGTTATAGACAAGATTGGGTAGAAGTTACCGATTTATTGGGGCAAAATGTCGAAACTATATCTGTAGAGCATTATGCGTTAACATTCTTATTTGATTTTGAAAATCAAAGTGATTATCTAACCTGTCCTATAGCACGATTAAAACGAGATCTTAACGGGCGATTTGTACTGGATCAAGAATATCTTCCACCAATGTTAAACCTGCATACACAAAGTGGAACATTAGTTAAAGAACTTGAATTATTATGTGTTCAAATGCAAGCCAAACGGCAACATTTAACAGGAATGCGTCATGAGCGAAATCAACAAATGGCAGAATTTGCCACCGCTGATGTGTCATTATTTTGGTTGTTAAATGCATTAAATACTTATGAGCCTCAACTCAAATTTTTGCGTGATAATCCAACGATTCATCCTGAAAAGCTTTATCAAACATTAATAGCACTAACCGGTGCATTATTAACTTTCTCGCTTTTAAATAATGTAGATGGTATTCCAGCTTATCAACATAATAATCTTAATGAAGTTTTCCCTCCATTATTTGGATTAGTACGCAACTTACTGGAAGAAAGCTTACCTTCTCGAGTAATTAAAATTGAATTGGTTCATGACAAAGACACACTATGGACAGGACGATTAAATGACTCACGTCTTGTTGAAGATGCTGATTTCTATCTTTCTGTTCGTTCAAGTATGCCTGGTCATCAATTACAATCGCGGTTCCCAATCTTATGTAAAGCAGGTGCACCTGATGATGTTAGACAAATCATTCATTCTGCGTTATCTGGTATTCCAATTAAAGCATTGAGCCATGTTCCGGCAGCTATACCGGTACGTTTGGATAATCAATATTTTGCACTAGATCTTTCACATGAAGCGGCAAAAAATATGTTGCTTACACGCTGTTGTGAATTTTATGTACCACGTGCAATGCCTGATATTTCTTTGGAATTGTTTGCCGTATTGCGGTCATAGGATCAAATTATGAGTATAGAATCAAAACCAATTGTTATTGATGAATTATTACGAGATTCCATCTTAGTTGTAGTGCAGTTAAAAGCTAAAGCTGATATTCCATCAGGACATAAATTGTACGAAATTTGTAAACAACAAGTTATAACCGTACGAGAAAAATTACATCAAGCGCAGTATAGCCAAGATGTAATTGATGATATCAGTTATGCTTTATGTGCTTTATTAGATGAAACTGTATTACTTTGTCATCGAGATAATCCGAAAAATCAAGACTATGATGAATGGTTAGGTTCGCCATTACAAGTTATCTATTTTAACACGCACAGCGCGGGTGATGATCTATTCGATAAAATTCGTTCTCGCTTAAAAGCTGATAAAAAAGAAGGAATTGTTTTAGCTTGTTTTGACCGAGTATTAGGACTTGGTTTCCAAGGCTGTTATCTTGATAGACCTCAAATGGAACGAGAGCACCTGATACTCGCGCTACGTGAAGCTCTACGAGAATATGAGCCAGAACAATCATATCCAATCATTGAACAGACCAAAACATATCGTTATCAGTTTAGAAAAACCATTCTACTAGCTTGTACTGTCGTATCGGTTATTGTCGTTATTGGGCTTTACTTTTTATTGGATAATCAACTAGACAACTTGGTTAAGCAACTTGTTGGTTAAAAAGGTTTATTATGAGCGATTACCCTAAGCGCATTCAAATTATATATGCAGTCGTATTGAGTTTATTATTATTGTTTGTTTTCCTACCAATAACAATTGGCTGGAAAATACTTGGATCGATTCTCGTCTTTGCTATTGCCGGAGGTTTTCTTTGGCAAATGCGACGTTATCGACGAGTGCTAGCATCATCAACAGCAAATATCCAATTTTTAACTCAAAAACTTGATTTATTACCGGCAAGACAGCGTTATCGTTTACCAATACTCATGGTTACGGGTAGCGCGGCTAAAGATTTTTTTCCTGATGATTTATCGCTTGCCGAATCTAATGTATTAGTTTCGTCTGAAGCAGTTTGGATCTACGTTGATGAATTTTCACATCTACCGATAGTTTACGATTCATTAGTGGCGAAATGGCCTGATATGCTTGGTCGTGTAGGTATTTTCCTTGCCTTAACACCAGAAACAGAAGACAAACAGGGCTTATTCGTAGCTAAACTACAAGCATTTCGTCAATCATGGGTGGACACTTGTCGAATAGCTAAATACCAAATGCCTGTTTATCTTTCAACACATGTTGGACTGAACGACTTAATCTATGATGAAAATAACCCATTACCTGTATATTGGTTTCAATTATTAAATCAAAAATTATACTTGTTAGATCGTTATTTGTCGCCAATTACCAATTGGGTTAATGACATCAAAATTCCAACAGATGAACGTGAACGACGATTAAGACTTCGACCATTTTTAAGTGAAACAGAAAGTTGGATTGAAGACGTAGTATTAACCACTTTAGTTAATGACAAGCAACCTATTGCTAAATGTGTACCGACTGGTGTAGCAATCTATCCTACCAACCAATCGATTGTTCACGATAATCTCATGCAAAAAATATGGGAAAATGCGACAAGTTTATCATTACCAAATACGCATAAAATACAAGACGGTGTCACCCCGCCAGATGCATTAGTTAAATTTATGCCAATTGCATATCCATTTTCGCCTATTAGCTCAATGATCTGTGGTTTAGTTATTATCACATCATTATTTTTAATGGGAAGTATGGGGGCGTCATATTGGAATAACATCAAATTAATCGATAGAATTCAAAATGATATTCATCATTACTATTTAGTCCCAATGGGCAATTATGATGAGAAAAAAGAGGCACTTGAAGTACTACGAAATGATAAAACCATGCTAAATGAATACTATGCTAAAGGTGAACCTATTCGTTTAGGAATGGGGTTATATCGTGGATTACAGCTAGTTGAACCGCTCAATGTAGCCATGAGTGACTATGTAGCAAAACCACCAGAACCTGAAAAAGTAATTGTTGAAAAAACGCAGGTTATTGTTAAAGAGCCACCTCCGCCAATTCGTCTAGATAGCTTAGCGTTATTTGAAAGCGGACAAGCAAGTTTAAAATCTGGTTCAGAAAAAGTGTTAATTAACGCATTAATGGAAATACAAAAACAGATTAATGCAAATCCTGGTACAGGTTGGTTAATGATCATTACGGGTCATACCGACTCAGTTGGCGATGAAACCAAAAATCAACAACTATCATTTAATCGAGCCATGTCAGTACGTGATTGGATATTAAAAGCGAGTGACATACCAGAAACCTGTTTCGCCATCCAAGGGTATGGTGCAAAAAAACCTTTAGTGGATAACGATACTCCAGAAAATCGTGCAAAAAACCGAAGGGTAGAAATAAATTTAGTTCCTCAAGCGTCAACATGTATTTTGACGAATGAAAACTAAGAGTGTGAAACAAAAACAATAAAAGGAGATAAACAATGGCTGTACCAGCTTATATGTTTTTAAAAGATGACGGCGGTGCCGAAATCAAAGGTTCTGTAACCGTTGTTGGTCGTGAAGGAAGTGTAGAAGTGGTTGAATTCGATCACCGAGTATACATCCCAACCGATGGTAATACAGGTAAATTAACAGGAACTCGTGTACATAAAGCACTTGAATTTGTTAAAGAAGTTGATGCATCTTCACCTTACCTATACAAAGCTGTAACTACTGGTCAAAACTTAAAATCAGTTGAGATCAAATGGTACAAAATCAACGATGCAGGACAAGAAGTTGAATATTTCAATACATTAATGGACGGTGTAAAAGTCGTATCTGTTAAACCTGAAATGCACAACATCAAAGATCCAACGAAAGAACAATACAACCACTTAGAACGTATTGAACTTCGTTATGAAAAAATTACTTGGACTTATAAAGATGGCAACATCATCCACTCAGACAGCTGGGTAGAAAGCCGAGGTTAATTTTAACTTACACAGTCCCTATTTATAGGGGCTGTATTTATTTTATTAATGATTAAGGAAAGAAATAGTAATGATAGCTGATCCCTCTGTTTTATTAAGACGACTAAATCCGTACTGTGCGAAATCGCTTGAAGCTGCGGCTGGATTATGCCAAACACGAGCACATACCGAAATTACACTTGAACATTGGTTATTAAAATTACTAGAACAGGGTTCAGGTGACATAACGATAATTTCAAGACATTATCAACTCGATATGGATAAAATTTGGACTGGATTACTCAATTATCTAGACGCACTACCGCATACTATTAACACAAAACCAAGTTTATCGCCATCGTTGATAGCTGTAATGCAATCAGCATGGTTAAAAGCGTCGCTAGAAAATCATGAAGAAGTTATTCGCTCAGTTCATATATTGCAAGCATTGCAAGAAATGCCACATTGCTTAAAAGCTCAAGATGCATGGCAACTACTTAGTTTATCGCCGGTTTCATTGCAAAAAATGCGATTACAATTGGATGAAACTTCGGACGAAAACCCAGCTAACCAATACAGCTATCAATCCGATACAGCGATCAGCGCTACAGACAGTTTTGGTATTGATTCAACAGCGAACTCAACAATCGCTGCAAACAAAACACAAAAAAACGATGCGAATGATGCTACAAATAATAATGATAAACAAATCGCTCAACAAAAGCATCATCAAGCGGCGCTTGAACGTTTTACCGAAAATGTCACTGAAAAAGCCAAATCAGGTAAAATTGATCCCGTTTTTGGTCGTGACAGTGAAATCAGACAAATGGTCGATATTCTATCCCGTCGTCGTAAAAATAACCCAATTCTTGTCGGTGAACCAGGGGTAGGTAAAACTGCGCTAGTTGAAGGTTTAGCACTTCGAATTGCTGAAGGAAACGTACCAAAAAATCTTGCGGATGTTAGCATCCTAACGTTAGATCTTGGATTATTACAAGCTGGAGCTGGCGTAAAAGGTGAATTTGAACAAAGATTAAAAAATGTGATTGATGCTGTTCAACAGTCTCCAACCCCAATATTGCTATTTATTGACGAAGCTCATACTATTATCGGCGCGGGTAATTCTGCGGGTGGCGCAGATGCGGCAAACTTACTAAAACCTGCATTAGCACGTGGAGAACTACGCACTATTGCAGCGACAACATGGTCTGAATACAAACAATATTTTGAAAAAGATGCCGCTTTAGAGCGTCGTTTCCAAATGGTCAAAGTAGACGAACCTGATGACGATCGAGCATGTTTAATGTTGCGTGGCTTAAAATCACGTTATGCTAAACACCATGGCGTACATATCCTAGACGAAGCTGTCAAAACAGCCGTTTCACTATCAAGACGTTATATCAGTGGACGTCAACTACCCGATAAAGCGGTTGACCTGCTTGATACAGCGTCAGCACGTGTACGTATGGGGCTAGATACGATACCAGAATCAATTACACAGCTTGAAGCTAAAATTGCCTCACTGAAAATTGAACAAGATGCAATTAACGCAGATCTGGCATTAGGTGAAAATTTAACGAGCGATCGCTTAAAAGAAATAGACATCCAGTTAGCCAAACTACAAGACAAACTAACTATTCAACAAACTCAATTTGAAAAAGAGAAAAAACAAATTGAAACATTGATAGAATTACGTCAAAAACTGACGAATAAATCAGATAGCAAGCTACTCAAAAAACTCAGCGATGCTCAGCAAGAATTAAATGAGCTACAAGGTCATAACCCACTACTTTCACTGGATGTTGACAGTCGCACAGTCTCATCCGTTATATCAGACTGGACAGGTGTTCCATTAGAAAGTTTACTAAAAGATGAGCAAAGCCACTTACTTGCGCTTGAAGATGATTTACGTCAACGTGTTGTGGGACAAGATAATGCCCTGTTTGAATTAGCTAAACGTATTCGTGCAGCAAAAACTGGACTGACATCAGAAGATGCACCAATGGGCGTATTTTTATTAGTTGGTCCGTCAGGTGTTGGTAAAACCGAAACAGCTTTAGCATTAGCAGATACCCTATTTGGTGGTGAACAATCACTGGTAACCATTAACATGTCAGAATACCAAGAAGCGCACACCGTATCACAACTTAAAGGATCACCTCCGGGATACGTAGGTTATGGTCAAGGTGGGGTATTAACCGAAGCCGTTCGAAAACGACCATACAGTGTTGTATTACTGGACGAAGTCGAAAAAGCACATCGTGATGTACTTAACTTATTCTATCAAGTCTTTGATCGTGGCTTTATGCGTGACGGTGAAGGTCGAGAAATCGATTTCCGTAATACCTTAATATTAATGACATCTAACTTAGGTAGTGATGAGCTTATGGCGCTTTTCGAAGAAATGCCAGACGCCGATATTGCGACACAACAAGAACTTCTACGTCCGATCATTCGTGAACATTTCCAACCGGCATTATTAGCACGTTTCCAAACAGTAATCTATACACCACTTGGTAAAGACGCATTACGCAAAATTGTTGAAATGAAACTCAATAAAGTTGCCAGCCGACTACAAAAACACTACAAAATTGTATTTAATGTGGGCGAAAAACTTTACGACACCTTGGTATCAGCGTGTTTACTACCAGATACAGGTGCACGAAACATTGACAGTATCTTAAATCAACAAATTTTACCTGTGGTATCAAATTTATTACTACAACGAAGCAGTACAACTAACAATCAAGTACCAACGTTAATCCTTGATTTTGACGAATCAGAAGGAATCGTACTTGAATGGGAAAGTGAGCAAACTAAAACAAAATCAGTTGAAACCAAACAGGCAGAAGCTAAGCCTGCTAAAGCTAAGACGGTTAAAACAACTAAAGCTAAACAAGCAGAAAATACTAAAGATAAGAAAGAAAAGGCTACCAAAAAAGCCTAATAAGTAAGTAAAACGTTAACGAATAAAATCGTTAGCGTTTTACAAAATGATAAAACAGTGAAAGTGTTCATCAATCTTTTCGTTTAACATTATCTTAGTAAAATTGTAGCGATACTGAATGATGTCACACATGATTTTGATGTTAGGTTGAAGTATGAATGCTTTTTACTAATTTCTGTTTTAATGAATTGAAATTTATGAATATTTTAATTTTACATGATATTAAACAATTACTTATATCACCAATAATAAACTTCAAAATAAGAATTATATACCAACAAATAATAAATTAATTATGGTGATTAAAAGCTGACTAAGATAACAGAAAATACTTTGGCTAAAGTAATAATTAAAAATAAATAGTGATTCATAGCAAACAGTTATAAAAATAAAATTGTAATAATAGTGTTAGTTAATAACCCAAAAATAATGTTATTTGTATATAAATTATAACTTAAGGGTATTAACTCGATACTGATAATGAACATAAAGTGATCGAAAAAAATTAATTTGCAAATTTTATACAATATCCGATGGTTGCATAAAAAATGAAACACCAATAAATGAATAATAAAGGAATGAAAGATGGCTAAAAATGTAGTGAGATTAGGTGATCCGACTACTCATGGAGGTAATGTAATTACTGCTTCATCCACCATGATTGTTGAAGGCAAACCCGTTGCTTTAGTCGGTGATTTGGTAAGTTGCCCAAAAAAAGGGCACGGAATCAATCCTATTATTGAAGGTGTTGAAAGAAGTTATTCGGATGGAAAGCAAGTCGTCGTAGATCAATGTGCTTGTGCCTGTGGCTGTAAAGTAATTTCGACAATTAGTACATCGGAGATGGAATAATATTATGTCTTGGCCTAAACCAAATGTTACAAATATAGTAAAACAACCTATAAGTTTTAGTCGTGCAAAATGGGGAATTTTTTTTGTTGTATTAATTATAATTACCGCGTTAATACTTGCAGCCTTATGGCCAGATAAAAGCTTTGCGACTCAATTCACTTACTGGGCTGGCGTAATTTTAATACCAACTATAATTGGAGGTTCGGCATTTGGCGTACGAATATATCTTTATGGTTTAGCACAAGAAGAATATGAAATATGGCAAAATGAACAACAAACTATTGATAATAATTGGCAAAATTGGGCAATGAAATCATTAGTTGTTCTTGAAAGTTATTATTATTTAGTTAGTAATGTCAATGCAAGAAAAATATTCGATGATGAGATCAATATAGATTCTCAGATCAACAAATCGCTTGAATTTGAAGAAACATTTGAATTGAAGCACAAGCTTGAAGATCTATTCATCAAATTTAATAAAATACTGGCTCTATTGCCTAAATCTGAAACATTGCATATTACAGTTTATTCATCAGACAAGTCTTATCAACCTATTGATAACGAAATAAATCAAGCTATTCGAGCATCTAACATAGAAAATAAATTTACTTTACAACAGCAAATTCTTTTTCGTAACACTAATATAAAAAAAATAGTAGAAAATATTGATACACCAGATTCAGGTTTAGAGCTAATTATAATTAATAATCAAAAATCAGAAGGGTCTGCTTTTTTGGCCAGTTTTTTACTGCTTAATAAAGACTATTACGAAGATTTAAAATTGGATTTTGCAAAGATAGAAATCTTAAGACCAATGATTGCTAATGATTTAGAAGAAGGTCTGAATCAAATGGTCGAAATGCAAAGTGCACTTAAAACAATAAATCAACTTTGGGTAACCAATATAAGTAATAAACAAAAAGCTGATGTGGCTAAAGAATTAACGCTACATGAGATTTCACCAGAACATATATATTCACTTGAAAGTTTTGTCGGTAAGTCAACAGAACTTACTTATTGGTTAGCATTAGCACTTACATGTGAAATGATGAGTATAACTCAGAACAATAATTTAATTGTTTCAGAAAGCCAACACCAATGGCAATTTTCTGTGATAAAAAATGTATAAAAGGAAAGGTGTGTTAAATGAGAAATAAATGGAAACGAATTGGATTAATTTTCATTATTTTATTAGGGGCCATATCAATAGCTATAGGACTATCTATTTGGGGTGATGACCTAGGTTACAAAACATTAGGACATAAAATAGAAATTTGGATATATTGTATGCTATTTTTATTAGGCTTACTTTTAACGCCTTCCATAATAACGAATAGTCGACGACTAGCAGCAAAAGATAAAGCGAAAAGAGAATCACTTAATCCTGCTGAAACAGATAAAAAAACGAAAAAAGTAATTCCATTTTCAGAATTTATCGATATACAAAAAAAATGTCGTTACATTACAGGTATATTTTGGCGCTACAAAATTCGTAAATGTCTGGTTCTTGGAAAATCAAATGACATAGAAAGCGTTTTTCCTCGCTTACCTCAAGAACAATGGCAATTGAATGATAAGACATTAGTGATTTATGGTGGAGATATTGAAGATGAACTTAATATCCCATGGTTACAAGCTTTAAAAAAACACCTTTCTCGGTTTTTGCCATTTTCACGAAAACCATTAAATGCGGTAATTTGGGTGGTGCCTAAAAATTATCTTGTCAATAACCGTCAACAACAATCAATTATTGAAAAGGCAGTATTACAATTTAAATCTCGAGATAAAATTTTAAAGTGGTCTTCGCCGCTTTATCTTATCTCAACGGAAGAAACCGAATGGTCACAAGCAGGACGAATCGAGCAAAGCGTTGGTCTGATATTTCCTACATTAAATAAAGAATCAATGGATTCTGTGGTGTTATCACTTAATCAACTAGCTTCAGAATGTAGCAAACGTGGTATACAGCAAATTAAAGAAAAAACGACATATTCGTTTTTACTTAAATTAAGTCAAGATTTAGTAAAAGGTAATATTACTAATATTCAACGTTATTTAAGTTCATTGACAGCACTTCCATATTCGCCACGAATACGTGGATTATTTTTTACACCACATCAAGTCTTATCCAATGATGAAATCCCGTACTTAAATAACTATTTGACTATGACGCCAACATGGGAATCGATCAGTGAAGATGCAAAGTTACAGTCAGGTCGACGAATGGGCATTCAATGGGGACTAATTATTAACTGCGCGATATTAGGTGCAATACTCGTTACGGGAGTAGGATTAATCACATCCTATCTTCAAAATGCATTTCTTATTAACGGAAGTATTGAACTGGTAAAACAGGCTGATGATTCGGTAAATAAAAATTATAAGACAAAATTACAGACACAATTTGAATTGCAACAACGCATTGAGCAATTATTACATCGTAAACAACATGGCGCACCATTATCGTATCGATTTGGATTAAACCATAATGATCAGCTACTCAGTAAATTATGGCTTACTTATAAAGTTACCAACTCACGCAATATTGCAACACCATTTCATACGTTAATGACTGACTACTTAACGCTATTAACAGAACTTCCACCGGATAGTCCTGAACGTTTGAAATTAGTAGATTCTGCATATGACTTTTTAAAAGCTTATTTAATGCTAAGTCATCCCGATAAAAGCGATGGTATATATTTAAGCCAGTTTGCCTCAGATAAATGGCGTGCACCGGAAGGTATTAGTGATGGAGATTGGCAACGACTAATGCCCGATCTTGTCCGTTTTTGGGGACAAGTCTTGAAAAATAATCCTAACTGGGCATTACAAGAAGATAAACGTTTAGTAAATGGCGTACAAAAAATATTAATTAATAAAATTGGTGTTCAAAATGCTGTTAATACGCTTTATCAAGACATAATTCAACGTGCAAGCCAGCAATACAATAACCTAAATTTAAATCAACTGCTTGATGGTATTGACAGTAATATACTTTTTATCAATGATGTAGAAGTGCCTGGTATATTTACCCGAAAAGCATGGGAAGAAACCATTAAAGATGAGATAAATGATGCGGCTAAATCACGCAAAGAACAAATTGACTGGGTATTAGGGGAAGGGAGCCAAAGCAATTTAATTGCCTCAATATCACCTAATGTATTAAAACAGCAGTTGAAAGATCGCTACTTTAGCGAATATGGAGCATCATGGGCTTATTTTCTAAATAACATCCAATGGCAGCCAGCTAACAATGTTTCTGATGTCATTGAACAGTTAACGTTACTCGCTGATAATCGCCAATCACCACTAATTGCACTTATCAATGTAGTTAAATATCAATCTGAAGTTGATTATTCAGGTGATGGCATATCGGATAATTTAATTCGTACTGCTCAACAAATTATGGGCAAAAGAAACCAATCTATTATTCCTATAGCCAATAATGAAGCATCGGGGCCTTTAACAGCTACTTTTTCACCAATTGTAAATCTAATAAAAAATGAAAACAGTAATAGTCTTTCATTACAGACTTACTTATCTCGAGTAACACAAGTTCGCTTAAAATTACAAAATGTGACCAATAGCGCTGATCCTAAAGCAATGATGCAAGGACTTGCAAAAAGCGTATTTAAAGGGACTTCAGTTGACTTAACCGAAACTCGAGATTATGGAAATCTAATTGCAGCTAATTTAGGTAATGAATGGTCAGGTTTTGGTCATAGCTTATTTAAACAACCGCTTGAGCAGTCTTGGCAGGTTGTATTAACACCTGCAACAGAAAGTTTTAATGAAATTTGGCAAAATTACATTGTCAATCAATGGGAAAAGTCATTTGCGGGTCGTTATCCATTCAAAAATAGTGAAAATGAAGCATCATTAGCTGAACTTGCTCGTTTTTTACGAAGTGATACTGGAATTATTGATAACTTTATTATAAATGAACTAAACGGTGTATTAGAAAAGAAAGGCGGACGTTGGATAGTCAATACCGTGAATGCTCAAGGTCTTAACTTCTCACCAAAATTTCTTGATGCATTAGAGTTATTTAATGATTTATCATCCGAATTGATCACATCAGGTGATGTAACCTTATCGTTCGATTTAATGCCACGTAGTGGTAACAAAATTGTTCGTACTGAATTAATCATCAATAAACAAAAACTAGAATACTTCAATCAAGCCCCAACATGGCAACGCTTCAATTGGCCAGGGGATGGCTATTCACCTTTTTCTCAACTCAGTTGGAGTTCTGATGAGGCAGGGTTAAAACTATTTGATTACTACAATGGTGATTGGGCACTTATAAGACTACTTGAAAAAGCATCTGTAAAAGCGCTTGATTCAAGTCGTTATGAACTAGTTTGGAAAGTATCTGACGAAGGTAAATTACGATATGTATTAAGGACACAATTGGGGCAAGGGCCACTAACGTTGTTAAAATTGCGTAATTTCACCTTACCAACCAGAGTATTTGAAAATTAATTAAAATGATGGAAAATTATTATGTTTAGCCAATTGTTAAATCGTTTATTTGGAACACAAGATTCAACTGAATCAGTCAAAAAAAATTTAACCCAACAATGGGCGGATTGGCTAGAACCAATTAGTCCAGAAAAACCTACAGGTGAAGATTTAACTTACCACGATACTTTTCAAGAAATAAAAGAAGAAATCGCCAAACTATCAGGTATTGATTATGAATTGATCGTCACTGAAAGTGAAAACATATTAAAACAGAGCAGTAAGGATATTCGAGTGGCAACTTATTATTGCTTAGCCCGATTACATCTTGACGGCGCAGAAGGATATGCGGACGGTGTTGAATTATTAGCCGGCTTACTTGAAAAATTCGGAACAAATATTTATCCATCACGGCATAATGTCCGCAAAAATGCGATTGAATGGTTGGCTAATGCAAAATTTATTGATCAACTTACCCAATTACAACCAATTTCTGACGAATGCCTGTCACGTATCATTGTTGCATTAAATGAATTAGATAGCACAATCAAAACACTTTTTGTCAGTGAAAACCCTGATCAAGCTATTGAAGCACCTGATTTATCAGCTCTCGTACATTTTTTTAGTAATAACTTAAAACAACAAGTTAGAAGTTCACAACCAGAGGAATCGACATCGTCATCATCTTTAGCTTCGTCTGAAACAACTGCCGAATCTTTTCCAAAAATGACAGATGTCAAAATTGGTTCTCAACGTGATTTACTGGATCAAGCTCGTAAAATGGCGGCTTTTTTACGCGAAAAGCCAGAAGGATATCTTGCTGCTGGTCGCTTTTTACGAATATTACGTTGGGATACCATTGTCGATTTACCGCCAGCAGATCATCGAGGACGTACTCGCTTACCAGCGCCAAGAGCAGAATTAAAACAAAATATTAGTCGATTAATAATTCAACAGCAGTGGTCTGAACTATTTGAGCGTGTAGAAGCTGCATTCATGGAAGGTGCTAATCATTTTTGGTTAGACCTTCAGCGAGCAACGATTATGTCACTACAAAAAATGGGGGCACCACATCAAGCTTGGGCGGATATATTTCTAACTGATATAGGTTTGATGTTAGAAAGATTGAATGGCATAGAACGGCTTTCATTCGATAATGGCACACCTTTTGCCGATGATGAAACACTTAGTTGGATTGCAACCAATGCAAGAATACATCATTTAGATGAAGGTGACAGTATTGCGCCAATATCGATTTCTGGTGAAAACGATTGGAACGAAATAGAAAAACAAGCATACGAATTAGCACAGTCTGAAACGTTGGAAAAAGCATTTCAATGGTTACAAAATTTGCCAACATTACGCTCACCTAAACAGCGATATTTACTGCAATATACGCAAGCAAGAGTAGCTGAACAACTGGGTAAACAAGAAATTGCATTAAAATTATTGATTGGCTTAAATAACCAACAACAATCAATGACATTGCTTGACTGGGAACCAGAGCTAATCTTTGATGTTAAACGATTTTTATTAAAGCTATTAAAGCAAAAAAATCAATTAAAAGATGGTATAAAAGTTGAATTATCAGAAAAAATAGATCTGTTACAACATGAATTAATGCAGCTTGATCCTGCACGGGCACTCAGCATGATGTAAAAAGGCAGTATCAAAAAACGAAATAATGAATAATACAAATTTTGTAATAAAAACAATTAACCAAGTGAAAATAACACAACAATGAAAGAGATTAACAATGGATGATTTAATTTTACGCTATTACGAATCGGAAATGCGATATTTGCGAGAAGCCGGAAAAGAATTTGCTAAAATACATCCTGATAGGGCAAGTTTTTTAAACTTAGATCGTGTCGGAGACCGTGACCCATATGTAGAACGATTATTTGAAGGTTTTGCCTTTTTAACAGGACGGTTACGCCAAAAAATTGATGACGATTTACCTGAACTAACAGAAAGCTTAGTCACCTTACTTTGGCCACATTATTTACGTTTAATTCCATCATTATCGATTGTCGAATTAACACCAAATTATACAACGCTATCACGTCAAGAAGTGATCCCTAAAGGCCTGCAAGTACAAACCGAGCCACTTGGACAAGTTGGCACTAAATGCCCATTTCGTACAACTCAAGAAGTGACATTACAGCCAATAAAAGTTAATCAAGTGACTTTAGGGCTTAATCACGATGGACGAAGCATGATAACTATCCGTATAGGTTTTAGCGAATTGGCGGATAAAGAACAGTTAGATTTATCATGTTTACGCCTATACCTAAATGCTGATGCACCAATTGCATCAACTTTACATCATGCATTGACTCAGCAAGTAGGACAAATACATGTTCGTTACTCAGATGATCCAGAAACACGAGTTACACTCGATGGAAAAATTACACCAGTAGGATTCAGTGAAGAAGATCGTCTATGGCTCAAACCAGATAATGCGTTTTCAGGATATCAACTACTATTGGAATATTTTGCATTTCGTGAAAAATTTATGTTTGTTGACTTACATGGTTTAAAAACAAGCAATATATCAGAAGCATGTACTTATATCGATATAGAATTAACGCTCAATCAAACATGGCCAAGCGACATGCCATTTGGGCATGATAACATTCGTTTGCATTGTGTCCCTGTTATCAACCTGTTTGACATGGAAGCGGATCCCATTGTTGTTAATCAGCTAGAAAGTGAATACCTACTAAGACCACTGTTAAGACAGGACGGGCATATAGAAGTTTATTCAGTTGAAAATGTAGAAGCGATCACCAATGATGGACGATATCGTTATGTACCATTTACCAGCTTTAAACACCGTGGTGGAATGTTACGTCACGACGCACCGGAACGGTATTATCACACACGTGTGAGAAAAGGGCCTTCGGGGCTACATGACACATGGCTAATCTTAGGTGGAAAAATATGGGATAAAAACGAAATCCTTGAAACCGAAACTTTATCATTAAGAGTCACAGGAACCAATGGAATGCTACCACGTAAAGCACTACGCAATGCACGCATTCATAGTCTTCTTGATTCAAATAGTAGTATTGCCAAAGTACGCAATCTTTGTTCACCGACAATGCCTTGTTATCCGCCGACAGAAGATCGTTTTTATTGGCGAATATTATCGCATCTTGCACCAAATTACTTATCGTTAATGAATGCTGAAGTCTTACGAGGAACTTTAGCGCTATACGACTGGACGGACAACGAATTAAATAGAAGACGCCTTGAAGGCATAGTTGAGGTCACTCATCGCATGATTAAGCGAACCGTTAAAGGCATGTTACAACGGGGTATAGAAATTGAGGTCACTATCAATAGTTTTCAATTTTCGGGTGAGGGCGATGTCATGTTATTTGGTGAATTATTACATCAATTTTTTGCCTTATATGCTGATGTCAATTTATTTACGCAGTTGGTTATTATCAGTTTACCTACAGGAAACAAAATAGTATGGAATCAGAGCAAAGCATCGAAAACAGCCCTTTAATGCAAATGCTTGAAAAAGAACTGCCAAGAATCAATTTTTACCGTTTTTGTCAGTTACTTGAGCAAATGTATTCAGTAGATCCGATATTAGGGAAACATGAATCGCCTGCGGCTGATCCGTTACGATTTGCGCCTTCGGTGGATATGTCATTTCCGGCTAGTGAACTAAAATATATTGAGAAAGCACCTTATATCAACCGTCCAACAACGGTAAGAACGCGATTTTTAGGTCTATATGGTGTTGATGCCGTATTACCACTAGGTTTGATTGATAACATTATTCGTCGTGATGAAAACTATCAAGTTATGACTGACTTTCTTGACATGTTCAATCACAGAGTCATCACACAATTTTATCGCATTTGGTTAAAGTACCACTATCCGGCAAGCTACATAGAAGGAGGACGAGATCCAGTATCCCAATGTTTATTTGGCTTAATTGGGTTAGGAATCAAAGGCATAAGAGAGCAAATTGGCACGCCATTATCACGTTTTTTTGCATTACTTGGACTAATGTCACAAAAAACACGAACAGCAGAAGGGATTGTTGGACTTATTCGAGTTATGGTTGATGATGCCAAAGTTGATGTCAGTGAATTTTATCCTGTTTGGCAATCAATAGATAATCCTGCAAAATTAGGTGGAAAGGAACCTAATCGAATTGGGTTAGATGGTGGTGGAACATTGGGTTCACGCTTCAAAGAGTGCAATCAAAGTATTCATATTTCAATAACGCCACAACACGAACATCAAATTGCTGAGTTATTGCCTGACGGACAATTATTCCATGACATCTTAGCATTATTACGCACTTATTTAGGCTATCGAGTAGATGCTAAAATAACGCTGTGTATTAAACGAATTTTTCTACCAAGAAGTCAATTAAAATCAAAAAATAGCAGATTAGGATTAACTGCATCTTTTAATAAAACTGACGAAAATAATCAACCCATTCAAGACGAAATCAAAGTCAATTTGGGAAGTTATTCAGGCGTTGATTATCGAGCATATCAAACAAAGGACTAAAAATGAGAATAATCAAAACATTAATTGCAAGTTTGTTAATTATTTCGCTAGCGGGCTGTGGTCTTGCCCAAAGCGTAAGTGAAACAGCAGTTGAAATTACAGATTCTGTTTTTAAATGGAATGTTAGAACGTTACATTTAGATCTTAAAGCAAGAGCAGAACTCAATGTAGATGATGATAGTCGATCATCACCTGTTGTAATTCGCATTTATCAATTAAAAGATGTCGATAATTTCAATACAGCCACCTATCAAGAACTGGTTGATAATGATAGTGAAATCTTACAAGAATCACTGATTGAAAGTAAAGAAGTCGTATTAAAACCCGACACTGCTATTTCAATTGATATCCCATTTGACAAAAAAGCCGATGCGGTTGGAATTATAGCACTTTTCAAAGAGCCGAATTTAAAAGATAACACTTGGCGATTAGTCTTGGAGCGGGGTGATCTTTATATAACTGAACCACGTGAAATTATTGCTAGTCAATATACCATTAAACTTGTGGAAGAAAAGTAAATGAGCGCATCATTATATGACATCTTATATGGCTATTTCGAATCTGGCATCCCGGTGGATGATATAGACGAAAAAGAACAAACGATTATAAGTGTAATGGATAACATTGAACGTATCTTAAATAGTCGGGCAGGGGCTATTAACCATATGCCTGATTATGGGTTACCGGACATGTCTACTATCTTTCAAGCATTACCGTCATCAGCTTATGTATTAATGAGAGCTATAGAACAAACACTACTTATTTACGAACCACGACTTGAATCGATTAATATCAATATTGATGAAAAAAATAATGACTCAATGGTTCTCAGTTATGAATTAGTCTGTTATTTCAAAGAAGGTGGACTTGTTAAATACGGCACCTACTTTATGCCTGATGGCAAAGCACAATTAAGATATACCAAAAAAACGACACGTACTTAATGTCGAAAATACAAAGGAGTAACCCATGGCGAACAAAATAACCAGCCTTATCAATCAAGTCGGTGAAAGTTTACTGAATGAACTAACGGGTGAGGTAAGCCACAACCGCTACACCTTAACGGTTGATAATCTGATTTCGCCGGTTTCTGTTTTACACGTACAAGGTGATGAACAGCTCAACCAGCCATGGCATTACACCATTGACTTCACCAGCCCGGATAAAACCTTATCGCCCGATGATATACTCAATCAAAAAGCATCATTTTCCTTTAATCCTGCGGTTAAAAATGTGCTGGCAACGGCGATTCGTTCCCTAAGTGACCTGCCTGTTGAGAGTGACTTACGCAAAATATATGGCGTTATCACCCGTTTTAGTTTGTTATCGGTCAGTAAAGAGCAGGCACATTATAAGATAGTGTTATCGCCTCGTTTAGCCAGATTAGCTTTAAATCGCAATAATGCGATATACCAAAACCAAAGTGTGATT
>NZ_JBIDFJ010000009.1:137-125074 GCF_046635705.1 Gilliamella sp. CG25
AGTGCCGAATAATCAAGCTCACGACCCACCACTTTCTTTCCTCGTTTTTCAACATAATTAACAAGATAAATTTAAGTAAACCTAAGCGATGAGAACGCAAGCGTTCGACAAATTCGTCTGGAACGAATTTGAACAACACGAAGTGTTGGCCCCGAAGGGGTGAGGCACACGATGTGCCGAATAATCAAGCTCACGACCCACCACTTTCTTTCTTCGTTTTTCAACATAATTAACAAGATAAATTTAAGTAAATCTAAGCGATGAGAACGCAAGCGTTCGACAAATTCGTCTGGAACGAATTTGATATGCATAATATGTAAATTTCATTTGAATTTATTATCAATCCACTAATCTAAACAACAAAATAAGCTAAAGATTTTAATTTTGCAGATATTTAGGTAATAAAACGCATTAGTGCAGGTTTTCATTACAAACATAGTCATTGTTAAAAATGAAAGACCACTATGCTATAGATTAAAAAGGCTGGATTAATCAGGTGTGCTAATAAAATTTGACGAGATTTGCAAATATTTCAACTTAACTTGCAATCATTATAATGATCACAAGTGTTGAAACGATCTTGTTGGTCAATAATGGTATATTAATGGTTTAAGTCAATTAAATACCTTGGTAAACATACATAATTAATCGATAAGCAATATAAAACATTACCAAACCGACCAAGCAATCTAAAATGACCCACATTCTTTTTTGTTTGAATAGGGGGGTTAAAAGTCTGGCGCCGTAACCAATACCAAAAAACCAGATAAATGAAACACAAACAGCACCAATTAGAAATGCTATTTTCTGCTCACTGGTTAACGTGCCTGCAATTCCTCCAACAATAACAACCGTATCTAAATAAACGTGTGGATTGAGTAACGTCACAGCTAAAGTCGCAAGTACGACTTTAAGTAAACTATTGTTTTTTGTATCTTGAGATTCAATTTGCATACTACTTGTGCCTTTAATCGCACTTTTTAATGCGTTAAATCCATACCATATTAAAAAAAGTGCCCCTAAAATGGCAAGAATATTGGTAATAAAAGGATTGGCACTAATAAATGTTCCGACTCCCATGATGCCAATAGACATTAAGGTAAAATCACATATAAAACAGATAGCTGATACAAAGAATATATGATTTTTTAATAAACCTTGCTTTAGTACAAATAGATTTTGTGCGCCTATAGCAATAATAAGACTACCGGAGATCATCGCTCCCCGTAATATTTCCGCCAACATAGTGTAATAATCCCTTAAATGTATTTAATTGTTATTTTGATATATTCCATTCTATTATTCAATACACTATAGCATCGTTGATATAAATTAAAGTTGATTAGGTTATATATTCGCTTTGGTGAATGCCGTTAATTGGCATTTTCCTTGTTTAAAAATCAGAACAACAATGCCTATTGTTAACCAGATAATCCCCACTATTTTGGCTTGATTATCAATATGCAGTAATACCGGTATTAAGACCAAGATACCGATAATAGGCAAACATATATCAAATATAAAAGAAGAAATCCCATAGTTGAAATTCTGTTTTTTAAACTTGAAATAGCCGATCACTGAAAGGTGTAGCATAATAAATGCAGTGAGTGCACCAACATCAACAAATGAAATTAAAGTTGGCAATCCTTTTGGACTGATTGCGGCAATCGCTGCCAAGCCTAAATTAAAAATTGCTGCAAATAAAATTGCGATAGTAGGTACACCGCTTTGCTTACCGACCTTTGCAAACATTGCAGGTAAGCGTTTATCTCGACCCATACTAAACAGTAAACGGCTTGAAGCAGCTTGTCCGACCATGGCAGCAAATGATGCACCTATTGCTTTCATTAAACCTAACGCCCATCCAAGCCATAGACTTATCTCTTGGTTAACAATATTGTAAAAGGCTTTTCCTTGTAATTCTGTATGCGTTTGCAGATATTCGGGAGAGTAGGGACTGAGTAATGAACCGACATAAATTTGAATAACAAACAGTAACCCGGCTATGAATAAACAAGTTAGGATAGCTTGACTGACTAAATTGCGTTCACCTCGATTTTCTTCAGAAAAAGTTGCGATGGCGTCGAAACCTAAATACGATAACACGGCAATGGATACCGCTGTAAATAATTTTTCCCAAGTAAATAATTGTCCTCCTGTAAATGGTCTTAACCAGTCTCGTTCAATATCACTTGTTAATAATACCCACATTCCCACCGCTAAAATCGCTAATAAAATTAAGACTTCAAGAATTAATATAACTAAAGTGATATTAATCGATTTTTTAATCCCTATTAAATTCAGTGCTGTTGTCACAATAACCGCTAAACCCGTCCATAGCCAAACAGGAATATCAGGCATAAGAGCATTGAGGGATATTCCACTAAATAAATAAGCCACAGCTGGGATAAACAAATAATCAAGCAATAATAACCAACCGACTAAAAAACCAGCATGAGGATGAATTCCCGCTGAACAGTAAGCATAAACTGATCCGGCATGGGGTAACGCATTTGCCATTCTGGCATAAGAATATGCCGTAAACCCCATAACTAATGTCGCTACTATATACACTAACGCCGTGGCGCCATCACTCGTTGCATCTAATACCCCAAATAATCCAACTGGGGCTGCGGGTCCAATAAAAAGCAATCCAAGAATGACCAGATCTCGAAATCGCATACTCTTTGTTAACTGCGGCATAACCATTCTCATATAAAATCAAAGCCTACATTCAATATGTTAATGGATGAATGGTTATACAGCTAAGATCAACTTGTTATTTATATATAACTTTTCGATCTATACGATTAATGGTGCTCTCTTATTTCATAGGTGTAACTCATTTTTGCTGTTTTACCTAACATAATTGAGGCACTACAATATTTTTCAGATGCAAGTTTTATGGCTTTTTCGACGGCTTCGTTGTCAATATTCTTACCTGTGACGACAATATGAAAGTTAATCGAGGTGTAAACTTTAGGGGAAGAATCAGCTTGAGTTTTATCGATATCAATCCACAGATCCCGTATATCTTTTTTAGCTGTTTTTAAAATAGCGACAATATCATAAGCCATGCAACCAGCAGCACCATGCAGTAATAGTTCCATTGGACGAGCACCACGATTGCGACCGCCGTGTTCAATGCCGCCATCCATGATTAAGGCATGACCGCTTGCTGTTTCGCCCATAAAACAAAATTCATCAACCCATTTTAATCGATCTTTCATGATGTACTCCTTACCATTTTAATTTTTAGAAATTTATTTTATTCATTGATTTTCTATTAACATAAGCGATTTTTTGTCATCTGTCACTATTTGATCATGACCAAATACATTGTCATGTTAAACTTAGGTGGTCTGTCAAATATTAACCCTGTAAAACCGTACAATTTCGATGTATAACCAAATGATTATTTGAAATATTATTTAAAATCTGAATTTATGATCTCGATTTTAATGTTAGCTACTAAAACAAAAGGATGCTTTATGATACTAGAATTTATTCTGTTTCTTTGCATTGGGGCAGCAGCAGGTCTGTTAGCCGGCATGTTTGGTATCGGTGGGGGCGCTTTGATTGTGCCAGCGCTAATTTTTACACTCAATCACTTTACCGTTAATAGTGTTTGGACAAACCATATCGCTATAGCCACATCTTTAGCAACAATTATTGGGACGAGTTTGTCTTCAAGCTGGATGCATAATAAAAACCACAATATCGAGTGGTCTATTTTAAAAAGAATGGTTTTAGGTTGTATTATTGGTACTATCGGAGGATCCTACATTACGCCTTTGATACCGGGTGTTTGGTTAAAATGGATTTTTGTCATTTTCATGATTTATGTTGGTAGTCAATTTGTTTTTAAAACCCGTCAAGTTGTGCACAATCACGCTACTGAAGTGGTAAAGTTGAATACTAGTATTTATATCGCAATGGGCGGTGTTATTGGTCTTTTTGCCGCTTTAGTTGGCGTAGGTGGAGGCGTATTAGTCGTGCCTTTTCTAAAAAAATGCGGTATTGGTATGCGTAAAGCAATCGGCACATCAGCGGCTTTTACGCTACCGGTTGCCATAGCTGGCACGATAGGTTACATCATTTCTGGTTGGCATGTCATGCCTCTACCAAAATATTGCGTTGGTTTTGTTTATGTTCCTGCTGTATTAGTCATTATGCTCGCTAGTATTCCTATGGCAAAAGTGGGCCTACTAATAGCACAAAGAATTTCAGTGGATAAACTGATTAAGTTGTTTGGGATGTTCTTACTGGTATTAGCATTAAAATTAATGATTTCTTAGCGTTATACTCTGTTTTTTTGAAATGGTAAACAATTTAGTTTAGATTTTTTGTTTCTGTAAATTGTAACGTTATCTATACACTTTTATAATAAAAATATGTTATGCTTTCTCTAATTTAACTTTTATCGGGTTTTATATAAGGAAAATATAATGGCAGAAGAAACTATTTTTAGTAAAATTATCCGACATGAAATTCCTGCAGATATCGTATTTCAAGATGATAAAGTGACCGCTTTTCGAGATATCTCACCGCAAGCCCCCACTCACATTTTAATCATTCCAAACAAACTTATTCCAACTGTTAATCATGTGACTGAACAAGATGAACAGTTACTTGGACATATGATGATTGTGGCCGCTAACATTGCTAAACAAGAAGGAATTGATGAAAGTGGTTATCGATTAATCATGAATTGTAATAAAGATGCGGGACAAGAAGTCTTTCATATTCATATGCATTTATTAGGTGGAAAAAATTTGGGGCGATTAATAGGTTAATTTAATATGAGAAAAATTATAAGGTTATTAGCATTTATTGCATTTGTCAGTTTATTGGTCGGGTGTCATCTTCTTGATTCTAAAAAAACAGTCGATACTCCTCCAATTGACAATTCACCAATAGGCATTATTGAAACTCCGCCGCAAATTGTTAAAAAAACAGATTGGCGAAGTATTTTATCGCCATTTATTACTAAAATACTACAATCCTCATCAATCCCTGAAGGCAATAGAGTATTATTGATCAGTGATATACAAAATCGCACAGGTGAATTTGTCGCAAATAATCAAATTGATGAAGCGCTACACCAGTTAATGAGTAAGCAACTCATTTTTTCTGTTGTTAATAAGCAATCAATTAATCAAGCTAAACAAGCAATCGGTATTGGTTCAGATGATAAATTTGTGTCTCGAGGAAAAATGATTGGGTTAGCTAAATCAATAAATGCGCAATATGTATTGTTTACCACACTTTATCAATTACCTAATGATGATAATGGCACAGTTGCTGATCTTTCAATAGAATTACTTTCTACCCAAAATGGCGAAATTTTAGAGAGAGTAGCTTCAAAAGATTTTGCTCAGCCAAAGACGCAAACTGATAATAATCAAACTGAGGCAAATGAGTAATGGGACCGCTATTAATTGATTTTGAGGGGACGACCTTAACCAAAGAAGATCAAACGCTGTTACAAAATCCTTTAGTTGCAGGCGTCATTTTATTTAGCCGTAATTTTCAGAATGTAGAACAATTATCAGAATTAATAAAAGAGATTCGTTCAGTATCCCCAGAACGATTATTAATTTCAGTGGATCATGAAGGGGGACGAGTTCAGCGTTTTAGACAAGGTTTTACATTAATTCCCCCAGCACAATCGTATGCGTTGCTGAATGATATTGAACAAGCAAAATCCTTAGCTTTTGATGCCGGTTGGTTGTTAGCAATGGAACTAATCGCCTTTGATATTGATTTGAGTTATGCGCCCGTATTGGATTTAGGTCATGAATGTTTGGCTATCGGCTCACGTTCGTTTCATCAAGATGTCGATATCGCATACCAAATTGCATCAGCAATGATTGATGGTATGCATAGTGCTGGAATGAAAACAACTGGTAAACATTTTCCGGGGCATGGTCATGTTATTGCTGATTCTCATAAAGAAACGCCAGTTGATCATCGCAATCAATCATTAATTGAACATGATATGCAGATATTTTCCAGATTAATTGCTGATAAAAAACTTGATGCAATTATGCCTGCGCATGTTATCTATCCAGCGTTTGATGATAAACCAGCGAGCGGTTCAAGCTATTGGCTTAAAACAGTGCTTCGTCAACAATTACATTTTGGTGGTGTCATTTTCTCGGATGATTTATCGATGGAAGGTGCATCTGTCATGGGAAATTATGCTGAGCGAGCAAAAAATGCATTAGCAGCAGGTTGTGATCTGTTGTTAGCGTGTAATAACCGTCAAGGAACTTTTGCGATTTTAGAACAATTGGAAAGTTTAGATAAACAACACTCCCTTAGATCAACCAAAGCGCAATCGCTGTTAACAAAAAACAAAATTAGCTATGACGATTTAATCAAAACAGCTGATTGGCAAAATCGATATAATAATTTGATGAAACTAAACGAAAAATGGGCGGATTATAATGCAAATAGCCATCCTTGAAATTGATCATAATAAACGACTGATAGCATATAATGACAAGGCTAAAGCGTTACTTTCATCGACTTTGTTAACGTTACAACAACCTTTTGACTATCAGGCAATATTTCATCTGGATAAGACGCAAGGTGTTGATGAGCTAGATGATACCATTATTGTACTTAATGCACAGTATTATCTGTTGCAAAAAGTTAACGAAACATCAAAAACTATTTTTATCATCCAACCCATAGAATATCTTAAAAAAAGATTATCCAAAATTCATGTTGTGGCAAGTCAGGCTTTTGACATTTTTGCGACCCAAAGTAATGCCATGCAAAAATTAATTGCCCAAGCTAAAGCGTTTTCGATGCAACGTGAACCGTTATTAATTTCGGGAGAAACAGGTACTGGTAAAGATCTGCTTGCTTATGCCTGTCATCAATACAGTCCTCGAGGGGAGCAAACTTTTCTAGCGTTAAATTGTGCTGCAATGCCAGATGAAGTGGTTGAAAGCGAACTTTACGGTCATGCTGCTGGGGCTTACCCAGGGGTAATAGAAAGTAAAAAAGGTTTTTTTGAACAGGCTAATGGCGGATCGGTTCTACTTGATGGTATTGATGAAATGTCTTTTCAAATGCAGACCAAGTTATTACGTTTCATTAATGATGGCTATTTTCGTCGGGTTGGTGATGATAACGAGGTGTATGTTGATGTACGTATTATTTGTGCCACAAAAGTTGATTTAGCCGATTTAGTCGAACAAGGAAAATTTAGAAAAGATCTCTATTATCGGCTCAATGTGCTTTCATTACATCTTCCTTCATTACGCGAACGCAAAGAAGACATTGCTCCGCTAACCATGATGTTTGTCAATGAATTTGCCGATAAACAAGGCATACCTGCTCCTTATGTCGATAATGAAGTTTTTGACTATTTAGCCCGCTACTCATGGCCAGGGAATGTAAGACAACTAAAAAATATTCTGTATTGCGCTCTATCTCAGTTGACATCAACTAAATTGACCGTCAATGATATTGAGTTACCAGTGCAAACTTCATCAAGAATATCTAGCATTGATAATATCGAAAATAAGACATTAGATGAAATGACCAAACAGTTTGAAAAAGAGATTTTATTACAGTTATACGATAAATATCCAAGTTCCCGTAAACTGGCGAAACGGTTAGGCGTATCACATACGGCAATCGCCAATAAATTACGGGATTATGGTATGAATCGATGATTAATTTTGAAAAAAATCCAATTGAAAAATAACGATTGATTTGTTTTATAAGACAAAATTGTTGAACTATTTATTATGGAAAACTGACGAGACAATAAAGAATGATTGAATGCTTCAAACGCCTTAATCGATATAGAAATTTTCTAATTAAAAAGATTAAGAATAATCTTAAAACAAATCAACTTAACAAACGAAAATTAAATCAAACCGTTTTTGATGCTGAAAAATATCACTCATTATTAATAGTCATGTGCGATTTTGGTATTGGTGATGCAATCGTTGCATCTTTTCTTATTAATGAATTAAGACAGAAAAATTATCAAGTGAATGTTGTTGTGGATGAACGGTTAAGCTTTTTATTTAATGGTTTTATTGAAGTCGATAATGCTTACTTTTTTAATAAAAAAGAGATAAAAAAATTTTGCAAAACCGAAAAAAATATCAAGATAGATCTTGCCATTGATCTTTATGATGAAGGTGATAATAGTCTTAGAAGAGTTGAACTTATCTCATCTTTTGACCCGACGCATACCATAGGGTTTAATCAATCTAAATTCTTACAATATGATACTTCAATTGTTTTTAACGAGGTGAACGCTCATATCACTCAACGAAGCTGTAAAATTCTAGATCTTCTGAAAATTAGTTATAATTGTGTTCAATATCATCTCAATATTTATCATGATGAATTATTAACAGCCAAAAAGTTTATTGACGAAGTGTGTAATGGATCGGATAAATTTATTATTGTTTTTAATCCGTTTGGATCGTCTGAAACGAAAAGTTTTTCACATGAACAAATAAAAAGAATTAACGCTTTTCTATCACAACAAACAAATTGTACTACCATTATTGTTGGGGAACAGAAGCAAATTTGTGCTATTGATGAATTACCGAATATTTATCTCAATAGAAATCCATCTTTTATTGTGGCATCAGCGCTTGTTTCGCTATGTCATTTAGTCATTAGTGTGGATACATCAGTTGTGCATGTTGCATCAACTTATAATAAACCATTGATAGCCGTTTATAATAATCGTTTTAATGCGGGTTTTAATCTGAATAAAGTATGGGCACCTATCGGCACGAACGCTAAACTTTTATTTACACAACAAAACAAGATTACAAAGGCAGGTGATCCGATTGCTGAATTAGATATCCAATTGATTATCGAACAGATTAAAGAAACATTAAAAAGTTTCAGACCTTTGGTGTAATTTAAGCGTAGGATAATTTACGCTATCGATAATCGTTTAAATTTAGGTCATGTTGGTTGAAATTGTTAAGTAAATGAATCAATTTTTATACAAACGAACTTCAAAAATCAATATTTACCAACTTTCATTCCCAATTCAGTGACTAATAGTATAAACTTACCGCCATCCAATATTGAGTTTGGAATTATTAGTTAACTTTTTTATAAAAATAATGTTGACCAGTTATCAATTATTAAATATAACACTGTAATAAAATTTAAGTATTAAGAGTCAATAAAATCGTTGTGTCGTGAAATAATCTAAAAATCTTTAGTAGAGTGTGATTTCTATAGATTGGCATAAAAAAATACAGAATGTTGAATTAAGAATTATAATTGAAATAAGGCATTTTGTTTTAAATAATTGGCTATAAACTAAATAACATTAGAAAATTCCAAGTTTGGTTGTGCTTTGAAGACTGATTTTGGTGTTTAATCATGACTGATGTTATTTGACATATGATTGATAAGCTCATTTTAAACGTTATATTATAATGTTAAACGATACAGTATAGAAAAAATGGGATCAGCTTTGTGATAAATGGCACTTGTATGATCAGTATCCCTTTTTTGCGTGATTAAAATATATCAAACCTTTAACTAAAATATTAGCTAATTTTACCAAACGAATAATTGAATGTTTCAACCCAATTGCAAAATAGTACGTAATATAGTGATTAGAAAGTTAGAAAAGCAGTAAATTGTCAATGCTTTTAACGTTCTAATGTAAGCATGTAATGTAGCAACCCATTTAATTGATAGCGTTTATTAAATTACGAATTGTAATGGCTGGAAAAATTCAAATTAATACATGGGGTAATATTAATTATGAGTTATCTTAAAGAGTTACAGAGAAAAGTTAATAAATATAAAACAAAATACAAAGTTAATGATAAGAAAATTGCGCTTAAATTAATTTGGTGGAACATTGTTCAAATAATTAGTTTAAAAACCAGTAAAGATAAAATATCTAAGAAAAATCTAAATAAAATAGCCCTAATTTTATCAGGGGGTATTGGTGATATTTTAATTGGTTTTAATTACGCTTGTTATTTACGAGAATATTTAAAGCCTAACAACATTATTATCGATATTTTTGTTAATAATGCTGGTATGGTGAAATCTTTAGATGGTGGGGCTGAATTTAATATTTTTCCCGTTTTAGAGCCAATAAATGATAAATATCTGTTGAAAATAGGATTAGTTAGATACCCACAAATTTTAGAAAATAATCTCATTTATTCAAAGCATTCCAAAAATAAAAAATTGCTTAAACTTATTGACGTTTACAAAGATTTTTACAAGAAAAATACCCGTTTTTTTGATTACTTACCTTTTATGGACGGCATGACTAATCAGTTTTCGCTTATCAATGGACATAAAAGAATACAACAACCTGATATTGCTAATTTATTAAATATCAGTCGTAATTTTAAGTATACCCCTAAAATATTTCACGAAAACCGAATATTAAACAATTTAAGGCTCAAGCCAGGTAAATATATCACTATCAACAGGGGCGTTGATAATCAAGGTAATGTGATTGAGTCCACTAAACTGTGGAGCTTACACAATTATAATGCTTTAGTGAATCTTATTAAAATCAATTATCCAAATTATAAAATTGTTCAATTAGGCGCATCAACCGATCGATGTCAACTGATTGATAATGTTGATATAAACTTGGTTGGCGAAACATCATTAGACGCCCTTAAAGTATTACTTAAGCATTCTGTACTACATATTGATAGTGAAGGGGGAATGGTACATTTAAGAAAGGCTTTAAATGGAGGGGTATCTGTCGTGATTTTTGGGCCTACCTCTGCCGATTTTTATGGATATGCTGACAATATTAATATTGCTTCTAAAGCTTGCCCATTTAGTTGCGAATGGTTAAATGAAACATGGGCAAAAACTTGCATCAATAGTCTTAACAACCATATCTGCATGAAATCTATAGATACAAATTTTGTTTTTGAACAAGTCAAAAAATTTTTAAAGCATGATGAAAGTATAAATTAATTATTATCAATAGTCGCTTTATTGGAAAGGTCAAAGACTAAACTAGCATAGTTAAATAACACGATTGTTTACTCAAGTTATAAATATAATTACTTATTTATTCAGTTTTTTTGCTATAAAAATAATTTTAATTATTAGAAATTTTTCTAAAAATTTTCCTTTATTTTAGGGTATAATACCCCGCCCAAAAGCTAGGTTAATGTAAATATATTTTAATATTGAAACTATATGAGTAAATAAGAAATCAATTATGAACTATTTTGATAAATTACAGCAAAAAGTTAACAAATATAAATCACTTTATTCCAATAAGTATAAAAAAGCTGCAATCAAATTGTTGTGGTGGAATTTGTGTAAACTTTTTGACTTTAAATCAAACAAGCAAAAATTTGATCCGATTACTAATGAACCCTATGAAATTGAATATCGCTTAGATCGTTTATCTTTTTTCATTACAGGGGGAATCGGTGATATCTTAATTAATCTTAATTACTGTAGTTATCTTTTGGATTATTTGAAAGATGAAATTAAAACTATCGATATTTTCGTAAAGAATACCAAATTAGTTAAAGAATTGATTGGGGAATCAGTTTTTAATATCTATCATAAAGATGAGTGGAATCAAGATCGAGTAGCTTACTTACTTGATTTTAAAATAGATCGTTTTCCACTAATAGTTAAAAATAATTTAGTTTTACTCCCGTCAAATGTAAATTTGAAATTAAAAAAATTGGTTAAATTGTATGAAGAATTTTATCGAATAAATGGTAAAATTGTGTACGATCCACCTAAAATTGACTCATTAAGTATTCAGTATTCTATAATCAATAATCAAAATAGATTGCAACAGCCAGATATTTATGGTTTTTTAAATATTGATCGCAATAATTATAAATTTTTACCAGCACTATCTGATGATGAAAAAGTTTTAAAAGATCTAAAATTAGCCGATACAAAGTTTATTACGCTTAATCGTGGGGTGGATGGGACAAATCCTCAAAGTGAATCCACAAAATTATATCCGCTTGAATACTATGATGAATTAGTCAGGCTGATAAAAACAGCGTTTCCAGAATACAAAATTGTTCAATTAGGTGTATCGACAGATAGATGTCAGTTAATTAAAGGTACGGATTTAAACTTAGTTGGAAAAACGACGTTAAATCAGTTGAAAGCTATTTTGAAAAATTCCATGTTACATATTGACGGAGAAGGTGGAATGGTTCATTTAAGAAAGTCTTTACAAGGTGGTGTTTCAGTCGTGATTTTTGGTCCGACCTCTGCAGACTTTTATGGTTATTCAGATAATGTCAATATTTCTTCCAGTGCGTGTCCTTTAACATGCGAATGGATAAATAATAAATGGGCATCATATTGTATCAATAAAAACAACAATCATATCTGTATGAAAAGTATCAAACCAAATTCGATTTTCGAAGAAATTAAAAAAATATTGAAATAGCATAAACTGGAAATATTAATATGAATCAATTTTATTCTTACCTTGATAGATTTAGAAATACTAAAGTAACGGTCATTGGGGATATTATGTTGGATCGTTTTTTGTATGGAACGGTAGAGCGGATTTCTCCTGAAGCACCCGTACCCATTTTCAGATTGGATCATGAAGAGGTAATGTTAGGTGGGGCAGGTAATGTGGCGGCAAATTTAGCGTCTCTTGGCTGTAAACCTACTTTTTTAGGATTTGTTGGTTTAGACACAAACGGTAAGCTTGTTACTTCACTTTTAAAAAATGCAGGAAGCCATAGTCATCTTTATCGATTGAAAAATCATCCAACTATTATCAAAACACGATTCATCGCTAATCATAATCATTTACTTCGTGCTGATGCTGAAAAGCTACTTCCGTTTGTACCTGAATTACTCCCTAAATTTTCTAAGTTAGTCAAGCAAGCCATTAAGATGACCGATATTGTTTTGTTATCGGATTACAATAAAGGTATTTTTAATCAAGAAACCACTCAGATGATTATTAATCTTTGTAATAAGTTTAATATTCCAGTTATTGTTGATCCAAAAGGTAATGATTATTCTAAGTATCGTGGTGCAACATTAATTAAGCCAAATATCAAAGAATTTTTTGATGCAACAGGTATTAAACTCAATCCTGATAGTCCACAATTTGATGATGAATTGAAACAAGGTGCTGATATTTTCTTAAAACAATATGGTATTAAAAATATTATTGTGACCTTAAGTGAATATGGAATGGCTTATATTTCATGTGAAAATAAAAATTTCATTGTCAAAATACCAACAGAAGCTAAAGAAGTTTTCGATGTTTCTGGTGCAGGAGATACCTCTTTAGCCACATTAGGTATTGCTTTAGGTGCAAAAGCACCAATTGC
This sequence comes from Gilliamella sp. CG25, assembly GCF_046635705.1. Classification (NCBI taxonomy): domain Bacteria; kingdom Pseudomonadati; phylum Pseudomonadota; class Gammaproteobacteria; order Orbales; family Orbaceae; genus Gilliamella; species Gilliamella sp. CG25. Next base: position 13,478 of record NZ_JBIDFJ010000009.1, read on the forward strand.
CGAAGCGATGCAATTAGCCAATATTGCATCAGGAATTGTGGTTGGAAAATTAGGCACAGCCACTGTTTCTTTTAATGAATTAAAAGCAAAATTAACGACAAAAAAATGTGAAATTAAGTGTACTCGAACAAATAAAATTATCAGTTTATCCGATGCTAAGCCAATTATTGATGAATTAAAAAAACAAGGTAAAAAAATTGGATTTACAAATGGCTGTTTTGATTTGTTACATTTAGGGCATTTAAGTTCTTTGCAACAAGCTAAAAATGTTTGTGATATTCTCATTGTGGGAGTGAACTCAGACGATTCGATAAAAAAATATAAAGGTGCTGATAGACCTATTCAAGATCAAAACACTCGAGCCACGTTACTGGCTTCACTCGAATTTGTTGATTATGTCATCGTATTTAGTGAAGATAATGCGTGCCATATTGTGGAAGAACTTCGACCTGATGTGATTGCGAAAGAAGGCTACACCATTGATAATTGGCCTGAAGCGCAAAAAGTAGTCAGTTATGGTGGCGAGGCCATTATTCTTGAACGTATAGAAGGTTATTCAACCTCTCAGTTAGTCGCTAAATGTAAAAAATAATCGACGATTGGGTGATCTAAATGCATATCGAGTAGATATGCATTTTTTTTGATGCGAAGATTCTATTCTATTTTAAATGAACGAAGTTTTATTGTAGGAATAATTAACTAAGACTCTTTTAAGCATTTATTAAACTAACGAGACATCGTTATTTGTAGTATAATACCTATTATTTTGATAATTTTTAATTAACTTTATGTCGGACAAATATACCTCTTGGAAAACACTTAGACTGCTTTGGCCTTTTGTTGCACCATACAAAAAAGCATTAATTGCGGCCGTGTTTGGATTGCTATTAAATGCCGCTACTGATGCTACGCTAATTTCTCTTACAAAACCGTTATTGGATCATGGTTTAATGGGAAAAAATTATTCGTTATTGATGATCATTGCTGGATCGATCATTGGTTTAATACTGTTAAGAGGATTGTCAAACTACGCATCGACCTACTGTCTATCGTGGTTGTCGGGCAAAGTTGTCACCAAATTTAGGCAGTTAATCTTCAATCATCTTGTTAAAAGCCCCGTTAGCTTCCATGATAAGAGTTCTGTGGGTGACCTTGTGTCAGTTATCACATTCAATACACAACTCTTATCCAAAGCTTCATCTGATGCATTAATTATATTGGTTCGAGAAATTACCTACGCCATTGGACTTTGTTGTGTCATGTTTTATGGTAGTTGGAAATTAGCATTAGTGCTATTTATCATTGTTCCTTTAATCATTTTTATCGCACAATTTATTGCCAAAAAATTTAGAGAAACCATTAAATCGATGCAAAAAGGGATGGGTGAAATTACCACCGCTGCCGATGAAATGTTAAACGGTCATAAAGAGGTATTAATATTTAATGCCAAGGATTACGAAAAACGTAATTTTAGCCAGATAACGGATACTGTGCGACGTGGCGTATTAAAAATTGAATTTGTTTCAAGATTGTCAACACCAATCATCCAGTTGATTGCAACTTTAGGTTTAGGGGGCATCTTGTATCTGGTTGCCAGTGAAAGTTTGGATATCACGCCTGGATCTTTTACCGTTGTATTTTCTGCTATGGTTGCGGTTATGCGCCCACTTCGTGAATTAACCAGTTTACATGTTGAATTACAAAAAGGTGCGGTAGCTTGTGAATCATTATTTGGGATCTTAAATTCACCATTAGAAGAAGATGAAGGTAAAATTGAGAAAGATAAAGTTAATGGTAATATAGAGTTTAGACATGTTACCTATACTTATCCTACTCGAAATACACCCTCACTCAATGATATCAGTTTTACGATAAAAGCGGGGCAAACGGTTGCATTAGTTGGACGGTCTGGAGCCGGTAAATCTACCATAGCCAGTTTAATTCCTCGTTTTTATGATGTAACAAACGGCGAAATTCTGTTAGATTCGATTAATATAAAAGATTACACATTAAAATCATTACGAAGCCAGATTGGATATGTATCGCAACGCGTGCATTTATTCAATGGAACAATAGCCGATAATATTGCTTATGGAGAGAAAGGAAAACATTCTCAAGAAGCCATTATGCACGCTGCAAAATTAGCAAATGCTTTAGAGTTTATTGACAAATTAGAACAAGGTATTAATACTGAAATTGGTGATAACGGCGTATTGCTATCAGGAGGGCAGCGACAACGGATTGCAATTGCCAGAGTTCTGTTACGTAATAACCCGATTTTAATTTTAGATGAAGCGACTTCAGCATTAGATAATGAATCCGAACGATTGGTACAGGAAGCGATTGAAATTTTGCAAAAAAATCGTACATCTATCATTATTGCTCATCGATTATCAACCATTGAAAAAGCCGATCGAATTTTAGTTATTGATGAGGGAAAAATCGTTGAAGATGGCGATCATGAATCACTTTTAGCGCTGAATGGTATTTATTCTCAAATGCATAAAATGCAATTTAATGCGTAATATCATTAATTTATTTATGAAGAACAATATGACTAAAAAACATCAACAAGAAAAGCATGATCTCGATAAAGATTCATCAACATGGCAAACGTTTTTGAAACTGTGGCCATATATTATTGAGCATAAACTCATTTTATTTGTCTCTGTATTATTACTTTTCTTAAGTGCATTTGCCGATACATCACTCATTGCAATATTAAAACCCCTTTTAGATAGAGGGTTTAGTGATGGTGATAAAAGTTTTTTACTTATGGCTCCCCTCTATATTTTTGGGTTGGTTTTATTACGAGGTATCGCTAACTACGGCTATTCGGTTTCGTTAGCATTTATCTCTGGAAAAATTGTCATGCGGATTAGACAAAGGTTATTTAACCATTTTGTCGATGCGCCGGTTAGTTATTACGATCAAAATTCGAATGGTCGATTATTGTCTCGTATAACTTACGATACCGATCAGGTAGCCTCGTCATCATCCGATGCTTTAATTATCATTATTCGGGAATCAGCGTTTATTTGTGGATTATTTTATACGATGTTTTATAACAGTTGGCAATTATCATTGTCACTGATCATCATTACTCCCATTGTTATTGGTTTAATTACGTTTATTTCTGTGAAATTCCGACGATTAGCTAAAAATATGCAAAATTCAATGGGTAATGTCACCATGTCTGTTGAACAAATGTTAAAAGGACATCGTGAGATCATCGTATTTGGTGCACAAGACGAAGAGTCGAACAATTTTGTTAAAATAAGTAATAAGTTTCGTCGTGACGGTATGAGACTTGTCTCTATTTCAGCGCTCTCTACCCCAATTGTTCAGTTAGTTATTTCATTTGCAATTGCTTTTGTTTTATTAACGGCAAGTAATCCAGATTTAAATATCACAGCGGGTGAGTTTACGGTTGTTTTTTCTTCCTTAGTTGCGCTTATGCAACCTATTAAAAGTTTGACTAGTGTGAATGCGAGTTTTCAAAAAGGTATGGCGGCATGTCAAACACTCTTTTCCATTTTGGAGCAACCTGTCGAAAAAGACACGGGTAAACTTAACATTGAACGTGTAAAAGGGGATATTGAATTTAAGCATGTTAGTTTTGGTTATGAAACCCGACAACAACTTGCGATCCAAGATATTAGCTTTACTGTTTCGGCAGGAAAAACCGTGGCTTTTGTTGGGCGTTCGGGTTCAGGGAAAACGACGATCACAAATTTACTGACACGTTTTTATGATATTTCTGAAGGTGAAATATTGATTGACGGACATAACATTCAAGACTTAACTCTATTTTGTTTAAGAAACCAAATTGGATTAGTTTCGCAAAATGTTTTTCTGTTTAATGATACCATTGCCAATAATATTGCATATGGTCGACTTGATCAGTATTCACAAGCTGAAATAGAAGCAGCCGCTAAAAAGGCTTTCGCTTATGATTTTATTATGAATTTTGAAAAAGGTTTTGACACCAAAGTTGGGGAAAGTGGCGTATTATTATCAGGTGGTCAACGCCAGCGGATCGCTATTGCAAGAGCATTATTGCGTGACAACCCTATTTTAATCTTAGATGAAGCGACTTCTGCATTAGATACGGAATCTGAACGTGCCATTCAAAAAGCGTTAGATGAATTACAAAAAGGCCGAACATCTTTAGTGATTGCACATCGACTCTCAACGATTGAAAATGCCGATGAGATTCTAGTCATTGATGATGGACATATTATCGAGCAAGGTAATCACGCAGCTTTATTAGAGAAAAAAGGAATATACTTTAATTTATATACAGGTAAACAATTCCAATAAATTAAGTGAACGCAAACTATAATCAAAAGCTGTATTAGTCAAACCGGAAAAGTCGCTACTATTGGATTTTTGAGGGTAAAAAGAATAATTGCAAGATATTTAATTTAAAAATATTATTTGTAGTAAATGGTGCATCATGGAAATAATTTAGATGAATAAACAGAATACGATTAACATCGCTTTTTGCTCAGATAAAAATTACTTAAAATATGTAGCGATAGCTATTCAATCAATCTATTTTAACAATTTGAATAATGCGTTAAAATTTCATGTTTTTCTTTATGATGTCGAACAAGACGATATTGATCAATTGAGTCGTTTAAGCTCAGATATTATCGTCTATCCTATACCTGAAGCATGTTTGGACAAATATGATAACGAACATGCGATAAAGCATCTTAATCGTTCCATGTTTATTCGACTACTTGTCCCGCGGTTATTAAATGGAAAAGTGGATAAATTAATCTATTTAGATGCTGACATCCTTTGTTTCAAAGATATATCTGCAATAAATAATATTGACATCGATAATGTCGTGTGTGCGGCCGGTATTGATTCATTAAATAATGAAAACGTTTCTAAAAATATTCAACGATTAAACTTGTCGACTACACATTATTTTAATTCAGGTTTTTTATACATTAATGTAAAAAATTGGAATGATTTTAACACCGAAGATAAAGTAAATACGCTTTTATTATTGCATAAAGGTCAGTTGCGTTATCCTGATCAAGATGCGCTTAACATGGTATTACAAAATGATGTGTTAATCGTTGATCCTAGTTGGAACTACTTATTCACATGGATTAACGAAAAAAATAAAGATAAGTTTTTTGAAACTGAAAAAAATTTACCTTACTTTATTCATTTTACGGGAGCGAGAAAACCTTGGTACCATGAGCATGTGGGTGCTGCCCAGAATTGGTATCTTTTTTATAAACATTTTACGCCATGGCGAGATAGTTGTTTAGACAGCTATCAAGATAAAATGAGACCAACTGATTGCCGTGTCTATGCAAAAAAATTCTTTAAAAGTGGTCATGTATTAAAAGCCTTAAAATATGCATTTATGTATATTAAACTTAAAAACAAAAAATAAAGTTAATCAAAATGAAATTAAGTGATGAATTGTTTAAAGTAATCTATCGACTAACGCACTCTAAGCGTTATAAACATAACCGTAAACGTTGGCCTCATGTCAAAATCTCTCGTGGGGATTGTGGGCAAATAGTCGATTTTGCTTATAAAGGGATCTCGATTCCTATCATCGATCTTAAGTCATTAAAACATGCCTTTACCGGTCAATTAGTCATGGTTGCTTCTGGGCCATCCATTAATCAAATAACGTTTAAACACTCTCCATCGGTATTAACTTTAGGGGTAAATGGCTCATATTGTCTAAAGGACAAGATAAACTTTAATTTTTACGTTATCACGGATATTCACTTTTTTTCTCAACGACCTGAGATTGTAGAACAAATTATTGCTAACCCAGATCTTCTCTTATTTTTGCAAGTTGATGGTTTAGTGAAAATCATAAACCTTTTCGGTAACCAATCCATCTGTTGTAAAGTTGCGTTAATTGAAGATGCGTTCAAACTGACTTATCAACCAATCCAAACATTGTCTGAAATTGAAAATGATCCTACCCGAAATAAAAGTATTTACTTCTATCATAATGATCATCGGGAACATGAGCCGTTAGCCTTTGAGACAAATATTGTCAATGGCGTATTTCCGGCTAAAACTGTTGTTTATTGGGCGCTTCAAATAGCCGTTTACTTAGGTTTTAACCAACTTTATTTAGCTGGTGTTGATTTAAATAATTTCCATTTACCTCGATTTTATGAAACACCAGACAATATCACCTATTCACAATTAGCATCTGATTTTGAAAAAAATATTCTCCCTGCTTTTGAGCACGCAAGTTCTGTCATGAAAGCGTTAAAAGTAGAGGTTAAAAATATGTCTTTAGATAGTGCTCTTGATACGGATATTTTCGAAAAACAGGCTTATAACGATGTTTTTAATTCATTATAACTGAGTAAGCTTACGCTATATAAACTTCATGACAATAATATTTTTTAAGTGAAATCTGATTTAAAAATTTATTGTCAGCTGATCTATATAGTGCTTTAAGTTCATTATATCTAAATTTTGGGCTGAGTTTTCGGGTGCAATGATCTGTATTGCATTTTCATAATTAGGTTTATACACATCGTTATTTTTATATCGGGGATCAAAAGTATCAATCTCAGAACTATAAACACTAATTAAAGGTTTATTATAAGCATTGGCAAGATGTACAATAGAGGTATCAACCGAAATAACAAAATCACAATGTTTAATTAACGACGCAGCATGAAAAAAATGATTGAGTGGATTAATTACTATATTTGGTGATGGATGTAATTTACTGATTTTATCTGGCAAACCAACGACAATGGTTACTATATTGGGGTAACTCGACATAAGATCTATAATATCTTGTGCCTGTTTGCTTGAAAAACTTCGGCGATCTGAGGATGCATAAGGATTAAAAATACAGATCTTTTTAGATGGATAATTAGATAAAAGACCTTCAACTTGTAAATCATATTCATCGGAATAATGAAGATCATATTTGTAATCATTTTCGCTTGTTTGTATATTAATTCTATTTAAAATATACCTAAATCTTTGACTAAAATGTGCACTAAAATCCGTATAGGTGATGATTGAGTCATATACACGGTAACAATTGGGATAGTTAAAGCCAATAGTATGTTTAGGTTTTATTTTCTTGATGATCTTAAAAATCCAATTGGAATAACTGGTTCTATTGTTTGGATCAATAAATAGATCGCATTCTAAAGATTTTAAAACACGAATCTGTGATTTGGTTAATGGTCTGTCAAGACAAATAACTTGACTGACATAGGGATTAGATTCAAATAAAAAAGCATTGGATTTTTTTGTCAGCACTGTCACTTCAAAACCGTGAGTGGCGAGAATTTTAGGCAGTCCTGATATGATAACAGCATCGCCAAGTCCATTTTTACATGCTTGAATGGTGACTTTATCTATTTTTGATAAATCTAATTGAGACCGTTTCAGCTTAAAGGACAAAATAAAAAGTTTTACATTTTTGAATAAATAATTTCGTTTTCTGTTTAATTTGCTAATTGTATTGATAATTTTTTTAAGCATCGGCTAGGTCTAATTGTTTTGTCTTGATTTTTTTATTGTACCAAAATTTGTATCAGTAAAACATAACCATTAATAAGATAAAATGTTTTTCAAATTATGAAAAACAAATAAAGAATATTTAAATCTGATTGAATAAGAACACTCGAAAATAACGATATTATACAATATAATATCTTTATTCATTAATTAAAAAGGTAATTATTATGATTGTTGTGACCGGTGGAGCAGGATTTATTGGTAGTAATATTGTAAGAGGTCTAAATAAAAAAGGATTTAAAGATATCCTTGTTGTTGATGACTTAAAAGATGGGACAAAATTTTCAAATCTTGTTGATCTCGATATTGCTGACTATATGGATAAAGATGATTTTATTGTCGCCATTTTATCCAACGAAAATTTAAATATCGATGTCATTTTTCATCAAGGTGCATGTTCCTCAACGACTGAGTGGGATGGCAAATTTATGATGGAAAACAATTATCAATATTCTAAAGATCTACTACACTACTGTTTAGAATTTGATATACCATTTTTATATGCTTCTTCTGCTGCAACTTATGGTGGTCGTAGCGACAACTTTATCGAAGATAGAGCTTATGAAAAACCGTTGAATGTATATGGGTATTCAAAATTTTTATTTGATCAATACGTAAGACAAGTATTACCAACGGCTAAATCACAAGTATGTGGTTTTCGCTATTTTAATGTTTATGGGCCTCGTGAAACACACAAAGGTAGTATGGCAAGCGTTGCATATCATCTTAATGAACAGCTTCACAAAGGCGAAAAACTTAAATTATTCGCCGGAAGTGATACTTTCAAACGTGATTTTATTTATGTGGAAGATGTGGTTGATGTTAATTTATGGTTTTGGGAAAATAAAGTATCAGGCATTTATAACTGTGGAACTGGTAAAGCTGAATCATTCCAAACAGTAGCTGATGCGGTACTTAACTATCATAAAAAAGGTGAAATTGAGTATATACCGTTCCCGGAACATTTAGAAGGACGTTATCAACGTTTTACCCAAGCTGATTTAACCAAATTTAGAAATTCAGGTTGTCCGATTCAGTTCAAATCGGTGACCGAAGGTACGACCGAATACATGAAATGGTTAAATAACCAATAAAGTTTACGCTTTTTGGGCAATAGCATTTTTAATCATATTAACAACATCGTCCCTTAATAAACCGTTTTATCGTCATATCATTAAGGGGCGGGTTGATTAAGTAATTTTCCTCAAGTTTTTAATAATATCTAGTGCTGGCTGTAAATAATTGGTATAGTATATTGGTTATTTAAGTTACGGGTTGTTCAATTCCAATACAATCAATTCATCCCTTTTTTATGAAAATACTATGTTTTCTTTATATTGAATTATTCCTTAAATAAACTTTCTAGCGTTTACATATAAACTGAATTATCTTTTTAAATTAGGTGCATTTAAGTGATTGATGATTTTTCTGAAAATGGTTTGCTTGCTCAAACTATTCAAGGCTTTGTGGCAAGAGAGCCACAACGACATATGGCAAGTAAAGTTTCTGAATCAATTAAAAAACAAAAATCATTGGTTGTTGAGGCGGGAACGGGTACCGGAAAAACATTTGCTTATTTAGTTCCTGCGCTACGGAGCGATAAAAAAGTTATCATCTCAACCGGTTCGAAAAATCTTCAAGAGCAGTTATTTAGTAAAGACCTGCCCATTATCAAAAAAGCATTAGACTACACCGGTAAAATTTCGTTATTGAAAGGACGAGCAAATTATCTTTGCTTGGAACGATTATATCATCAATACGCGGCAGCCGGTGACCTTGATAAAGGATTACGGGTTGATTTAGCTCGCGTTAAAAATTGGTCAATCAAAACTAAAGATGGTGATATTAGTAAATGTACGACGGTAACAGAAGACAATGCGATATGGCCTATATTAACCAGCACTAATGATAGTTGTTTAGGTAGTGATTGTGAACATTACAACGATTGTTATGTGGTTAAAGCGCGTAAAAGAGCCATGAACGCTGATATTGTCGTTGTGAATCATCATCTATTTTTAGCCGATGTTGTTGTGAAAGATACCGGTTTTGGGGAGTTAATCCCTAAAGCGGAGGTAATGATCTTTGATGAAGCACATCAATTACCCGATCTTGCTTGTCACTATTTTGGGCAACAACTAACCAGTCGACAGCTTTTTGATTTAGCTAAAGAGATTAATCTTACCTATCGAACTGAAGTTAAAGATATGTCGCAGTTGCAGCAGTGTGCCGATAAATTGCAAAAATGTACGCAAGATTTACGTCTTGTGATTAATCAACAAGCACCTAAAGGAAATCTGCGGTTTTTATTCAATCAAGAACCAGTCAAAAAAGAGATAGCTTACCTTTTTGATACGTTGAATTTTTGTCATGAGGTTTTATTATTAGCGGTCGGACGATCATCAACTTTAGATAATTGTTTTGAGCGTGTTAATCAATATAAAACGTTGCTTAATAGATTAACTGAAACCCATGTGACTGGTTTTAGTTATTGGTATGAAAGCACTCATCATCATTTTGTCTTTGCTTTAACGCCATTATCTGTCTCGGATAAATTTACGGAATTACTAACAGAACGCAAAGGGAGCTGGATATTTACGTCAGCAACCTTGTCTGTAAATAATCAACTTGACTATTTTACCCAGCGTTTAGGGTTAACAAATGCGGATTCGTTAATATTAGAAAGTCCGTTTGATTATTTGCACCAAACGATAATGTGCGTTCCTCGTTATATGCCTTCACCCAATGAACATGGCATTGCAGAAAAATTGGTAGAGCTACTGTTACCAGTGATTGAGGCGAATAATGGGCGATGTTTTTTTCTGTGTACATCCTATGCGATGATGAATGCGTTAGCCAAGCAGTTTCGGGAACTGACAGCGTTACCAGTATTAGTTCAAGGTGAAACCAGTAAAGTTAAACTTCTAGAACAATTTATTAATAGTGGCAATGCGCTATTGATTGCAACCAGTAGTTTTTGGGAAGGAATTGATGTTAGAGGGGATACGCTTTCTTGTGTTATTATAGATAAATTACCTTTTACATCACCGGATGATCCCTTGATTAAAGCTCGCATGGAAGATTGCCAATTACAAGGTGGCGATGCTTTTAATGATGTGCAATTACCCGAAGCGGTGATCACGCTAAAACAAGGGGTAGGGCGATTGATTCGTCATCATGATGATCGAGGGGCAATCATTATTTGTGATAATCGTTTAGTCATGAGACCTTATGGCGCAATATTTCTTAATAGCTTGCCACCGTCGCCACGAACACGTGATCTGAACAAAGTTATTGATTTTTTGCTTGCCAAACACTAGCTTTTAAAAACGGACTATTTTGGAAAAAAAATGAGTACTATTTTAGCCATTGATACCTCAACTGAAGCGTGTTCAGTTGCGCTATTATATCAAAATGAAATCACGCATGATTTTCTTGTTTCTGCTCGAGATCATACCAAGCAGATACTGCCTATGGTGGATAAAATATTAAAACAATCCGATTGCCTATTATCACAAGTTGATGCTATCGCTTTTGGACAAGGTCCTGGTAGTTTTACGGGTGTAAGAATAGGTATTGGCGTTGCTCAAGGATTAGCGTTAGGCATTGACAGACCGATGATTGGTGTCTCGACATTGATGACGTTAGCCCAAGGCGCTTTACGTTTGAATCAAGCCAAAAACGTAATTGCCGCAATCGATGCCAGAATGAACGAAGTTTATTTAGGACAATATCAATATGTTAATGAGCAATGGCAAGCCATGATCGATGAATGCGTGATTGCTCCTGAAAAGGTCGCTGATAAAGTCAAACGAAAATGTACAGCTGGCTATTATAGCGCAGGTACCGGTTGGCAAACTTATCCTGAAATGTTAACAGATATTAAAAGCAGCGATCTTTTGTTACCTCATGCACAAGATTTGATTGTTATTGCCAACCAAAAATGGCAAAGACAAGAGTTAGTGAATGTTGAAGATGTCGAACCAACTTATTTGCGTAACGAAGTTACTTGGAAGAAGTTGCCAGGGCGTTAAAAAAAATGCCACTGAAACGGTGGCATAGTATTAATAACCAATCAAGGAAAAGTGTTTAAACTACTCTTTAAATAATCCTAAGTGTGCTTTAGCATAAGCTTCAAAATCAGTACAACCGCCAATCGGTTTTTCATCAATAAAGATTTGAGGTACTGTTTCAACAGGTTTGCCAACACTTTTTGATAAATCTTCTTTAGTGATACCTTCTTCATTGATATCGACATAACGATAAGAAAAATCATCTCGCTCTTGAGACAGTTTTTCAGCTAATTCTTTTGCCCGTACACAATAAGGACAGCCTGAACGTCCAAAAATTACAGTAAACATTGGTCACCTCGGTTATATGTTATTTAATAATAGTTACTATACTTAACTTTTCTAGAAAAAAAAGCACTAAATCATATTTAATTTTATAGTTTAAACCTATTAATAATTTATTATTAGCTGTTAAAATTAATGAATACGTCTGATTTTAAATTAATTATTTCTAACAACGGTTAATTATTAAAAAACGTGTTTACCTAGTTTTAAACTAATATTGTTTATAAAGATAAGTTTCGTTGTTATTATGCTAAATATGGTTTTGTTAATGGCGTTTTTTTATGTCATGTAATTGATCATTTTATTATGGCAAATAAAAATTTTGTTATGTTTTTTATTTAAAGTCTGGTTATAATTTAACTAATCTTAATATATAAAAGTTGATATGTTAAAAAAACTATTGTTTTTATTATTGTTTAATTCATTCACTGTTTTTGCTGCTAACCAAGAATGTGCAGTAAAACCCAGCTATGACATTGTAATAAGTAAACAGAATGTCCATATTTTTAATGATAAAAATGATTTATTGATTTCACCAACAGGAAAGATTATTTTCAATAATCAGTCGGTTTCGCCTTCTCCTCAATTGAAGCAAAATGCATTAAAATTTCAGCGTGCTTTACGTCAACAACTTCCAGAATTAGAACAACAAGCATTGAACTTGTTAGATGAAGTTAATACAACCTTCAAAAAAGCCATTATTACAAAATTGGATGATGATAGCGGATTACATGAACAACTCAAAAAATTATATAAACGATTAGTAAACTTATTACACCAATCGATTATCACTGAAAATAATGAAACCCATTTTTATTATAAAAATTTTAATAATTTAAAAAAAGATGGTGAACAGATTGGGCAACGAATTTTTTATAATATTGTCGGTAATAGTATTTTGCATTTTCGCCTGTTCAAAAATTATGGGGGAATTAAACAAATATCGAAAAATGAGTGGAAAACTCAAAAACCAAAATTAAAAGCTTTTGATAGTAAAATTTGTTCGGTAATTACAAATGTTGATACACAATATAAACAGATATTATCTGAACTTAGTCAAGCAAACGATAAGTGAATAGACATTAATAACAACTTTTGCGAAAATAAAGACTTTAGTGTTTAAAATAAGTAAGTATAGAAGCTCATGACTGCACATATAATTAATGGTAAAGCGTTAGCACAACAAATACGAAACGAAATTGCTAATAAGGTAAAAGTTCGGGTTGAAAATGGGTTATCTATTCCTGGGCTTGCTGTTATTCAAGTCGGTTCAGATCCTGCATCAAAAATATACGTAAACAATAAGCAAAAAGCTTGTGATGATGTTGGTTTTGCTTCATTTGCTTATGATTTTCCCACATCAACAACTGAAGCATTATTAGCATTGATAGATGAATTAAATCAGCGATCTGATGTGCATGGTATTTTGGTGCAACTTCCTCTCCCTGAAAATATTGATAAAACTAAAGTGCTTGAACGAATCGATCCGAATAAAGATGTTGATGGTTTTCATCCGTATAATATTGGTCATTTGTTACAGCGTGATCCACTTTTACGTCCATGTACACCCTATGGTGTGGTTAAAATGCTTGAATCGACCGGTATCAATTTATCTGGATTAAATGCCACTGTGGTTGGTGCTTCAAGTATTGTTGGTCGTCCCATGGCGTTAGAACTGCTTTTATTGGGTTGCACAACGACAATTACACATAGTAGAACGGTCGATTTAGCAAAGCATGTTAATAATGCTGATATTGTTATCGCTGGGGTCGGAATTGCCAATTATGTGAAAGGCGAATGGATTAAACCCGGCGCTATTGTTATTGATGTCGGTATTAATCGTTTACCTGACGGTAAGCTTGTTGGCGATGTAGAATTTGATACTGCCGTAAAACGCGCGGGTTGGATAACACCTGTTCCCGGTGGTGTAGGGCCAATGACGGTCGCTATGTTAATGAGCAATACACTTCAAGCTTGTGAAAAATTAAGTAATTGAGTTCAATTAATCGAAACTCATTTAAGGTTTATTTGTTAGATTTACATTAAATAAAAATGAAAATAAGGAACATTTATGATCGTATTTCACACTACATATGGTGATATAAAAATTAATACTTTTGATGATAAAGCACCGGAAACGGTTAAAAACTTTGTCGAGTATTGTAAAGATGGGTTTTATAATAACACTATTTTTCATCGTGTTATTAATAATTTTATGATTCAAGGTGGTGGTTTTGAACCGGGTATGAAACAAAAAAAGACGAAAGCACCGATTCAAAATGAAGCCGCAAATGGATTAAAAAACAATCGTGGTACATTGGCGATGGCACGTACATCAGATCCGCATTCAGCTACAGCACAATTTTTTATCAACGTGGTTGATAATGATTATTTAAATTATCGTTCAGCAGATGTTAACGGTTTTGGCTATTGTGTCTTTGCCGAAGTGGTTGATGGACTTGATGTCGTTGATAAGATCAAAGCGGTTAAAACGGGACGTAATGGTATGCATTCCGATGTTCCAGTCGAAGACGTGATTATTACGAGTGTCACGGTTGAATAATCCTGTCCGTTATTTTATCGCTGATATCCATTTATCAGATAGTGAGCCTGTGGCTGATTCATTTAATATTAGCGCAGGCTTTTTCTCGTTTCTTGACACATTACCTAAATACAGTGAACTTTACATTTTAGGTGATTTATTTGATTATTGGGTGGGTGATGATGTTAATTCTAAATTACAAAATCAAGTTGCAGATGCATTAAAATTACTCTCTCAACGTCATATTAAAAAATATTTTGTTCATGGTAATCGTGATTTTTTATTAGGTAAAAGATTTGCTGAAACTTGTGATATGATCTTATTACCAGATATAAATTGCTTACCAAATCAAAACGGAAAAATTCTATTTTTACATGGCGATTTGCTCTGTACAGATGATCTTCAATATCAAAAGTTTCGTAAAGTTATGCATAACCGATGGTTGCAAAAACTTTTCTTAATGATGCCATTATTCATCCGTTTGAAAATTGCTGCAAAATTAAGACAACAAAGTCGTGAACGTAATCAAGTTAAATCAGCGTATATTATGGATGTTAATCAGCAAACGGTTGACAGTATGATGAAACATTATCATGCAGATATTATGGTGCATGGTCATACACATAAACCTGCTGTTCATGATTTTTTAGTGGACAATAAACCTGTAAAAAGGCTTGTACTGGGTGCATGGCATGATGGTATTTCGTATATTAAACAAGAAAAAGATAGTGCTCAATTAACTCTTTATAACCACTCTTGTAAATAAGCGCTTTGCAAAATAGAATCGGTTTTTCCATAATCTAATAATTTTCCTTGTTCCAAAATGACCACATCGTGAGCGATACGTTTGACTTCGTTTATGTTATGAGTGACATAAATTATTGGGATGTTTAGTTCATTAACCAATTTTTCGATGTAGCTTAACATCTCTTTTTTACGCGGCATATCTAACGCTGATAAAGGCTCATCCATTAATAATAGTTTAGGATGAGTTAATAGTGCTCGACCAATAGCGACTCGTTGCTTTTCACCGCCTGACAACATGGCTGGATAGCGTAATAATAAAGGGCGAATATTGAGTACATCGACGATTTCATCAAATCGTGACATTGTGATTTTTTTTGCACCATAGGTTAAGTTTTTTATGACCCGGTAGTGGGGAAAGAGCAAAGGATCTTGAAATACGGTGCCAATATCTCTTTTTTCAGGCAAAACAAAAATTTTTTGTTCTTCATCATATAAGGTTGTGCCATTAAGTTGGATAAAACCATGGTCAGGTTTAATTAAACCATTAATCAAATTAATCAGTGTCGATTTACCCGCACCCGATACCCCTAATACGGCAGTCACACCTTGACAAGGAATTTGAAGTTTAAATTCAAATAAAAAACGGGAAAGTTGTTTTTTTACATCAAGATTTAACATCATTTATCAGCCTGCTATCTTTTTTTTATGCCAGCGGTTTGATATTTCAGATAAGAATAACGCCACTAGCGATAAGATAATGGAGATAATGCAAAGTCGAAAAGCGGCGAATTCACCATTTGGTATTTGCAATAAAGTATACATGGCTAAAGGCAATGTACGGGTTTCACCCTGTATATTTGAAACAAAGGTAATCGTTGCACCAAATTCACCTAAACAGCGAGCAAAACCAAGAATTATGCCCATTAAAATACCAGGAAAGGCTAATGGTAATGTTATGGTTATAAACACTCGTAACGGTTTTGCACCTAACGTGCGAGCAACTTGTTCAAGGCGGTAGTCAATCGATTCTATCGCCAAGCGAATTGAACGTACCATTAAGGGAAAAGCAACCACGGCTGAAGCTAACGCGGCCCCTTGCCAATTAAAACTAAAACTAATATCTAAATAACGATAAAGCCATTTACCGATTATTCCCTGTTTGCCCATGGTCAACAGTAGCAAATATCCCAACACTACAGGTGGCAAAACTAAAGGAAGATGAACAAAACTATCCAAACAAGATTTTCCCCAAAATTGGCATCGAGCCAAAATCCATGCGGTGAAAATACCGATGGGTAAACTGCAAGCAATGGCTACGCCTGCAATTTTTAAACTTAGCAATAAGGTTTGCCATTCAAAGTCTGTCAGTAGCATAGTGATAATGTGTTATTGCGTGATAAATCCATATTTTTCAAAAATTATTTTAGCATTGGGTGATTGCAAATATTGATAGAAATTTTGTGCTTCAGGTTTCAATAAAGCGATCGGGTACTCAATCGAGGTAAATGTATTGGCAGGAAACGTCCCTACTATTTTCACTTTATTACTTACTTTAGCATCTGTGCTGTAGACAATCCCAAGTACGGCTTCGTTGCGTTCAACTAACATTAAAGCATCACGAACATTACTTGCCGGTGCAAACTGAGGGGATAATTGATCATATACCCCTAAATTTGTTAATGACTCTTTAGCATAAAGTCCTGCTGGCACATGATCGGGATCGCCAATAGCCAGTTTTTCATTTTTAGGCAAAATAGCATTCCAATTCGTTGTAGAATTAATCTCAACTTTATCAATCGAAGACTGTTTTGGTGCAATAAGTACTAAAGCATTTTTGAGTAAGTTATCTTTATGGTTAACAAGATGATGATCAATCAAGTAAGTCATCCATTTCTGATCGGCAGACATAAAAATATCAGCCGGTGCACCTTGTTCAATCTGTTTGGCTAACACGGATGATGAGGCAAATGAAAACACAATCTCAACATTTTTATGATCGGTTTGATATTCATTTGCAATATCTTGCATAACGTTCGTCAGTGAAGCCGCAGCAAAAACAGTTATCTTCTCAATGGCTGAAACAGAAACGCTAAATAGAGTGGTTGCTGTCAACAGTGTTACGGCTAACAATGTTTTTATGTATTTGTTCATCCTCTTCCTCGCTCGATATAGGTTGTTTTAATATGACCTATCATATTGGTTTAACTAAAGTTGTCATAACAGATAGCTAATCGTTATATAAAATATTATATAGCGATGCTATCAAAATTCGTTAATAAAGTACAATTAAACTTTTTGATATTTAGGATTGATTCGACAATCGAAAGCGTGTTTAACGGTATAGGGAAATTGCTAAGTCATTTTATTGCTAATCAATCAATTAGTAAGATCGATTCATTTTTTGGTGGATGGCTAAAAAGCGTTTACAATAACAGAAATCTTTTGGTGACGGGTCGCTTTGAAATAAGCGCAATAATGGCTAACATCATGTTTTATCCTGAAATTTTACTGACATTAAATCTGAATCAACACCGGTTTGTCGATCCTCGTCGAATAGCCTTACTTAAAGCGATTGAGCAAACAGGCTCATTAAGTCAGGCTGCAAAACAAGTCGGCATGAGTTACAAAACTGCATGGGATGCTATTAATGAAATGAATGCGTTAGCCCCGACTCCTTTTTTTATTACCTCAATTGGTGGCAAGAAGGGCGGTGGAACAAAGCTTAGTCCTTATGCAGTAAGATTTATTCAGCTTTATGAGTTGCTAACGCAATTACAGCAAAATGCTTTTAATATATTGAGTGATGATAAAGTTCCACTCGATGATATTTTAAAAACGACAGCAAAGTTATCTTTGCAAACCAGTGCACGTAATCAGTTATATGGTAGTATTAAGCAATTAGAGATCAATGAGGTCGCTGGCTATATCACCGTTCTATTAAGCGATAATCAAACTGAATTGAAAGTTAATATTACCCAATCAAGCGTGCAACGATTAAAATTGAGTCCAAATAAAACTGTTATGTTACTCATTAAAGCCCCTGCCATTGAATTTAATCATCTTCATGAAAACTGTTTATCGGCAAAAGTGGTGCAAATTAAAAGCGATAAACATTGGAGTGAAATTCAATTATTATTGCCCTCTGGGCTTGCCATTTATGCGACCAAATTAACCCAAGAAATAGAAAAATTGGCAATAACTAAAGACAAGAAGATTATGCTGTCTATTGATCCACAGCACATTATTATCGCTACCTTAATATAATATTGAATAAATGGAGGTATCCATGTTACGAATTGAAAATGCGGTTTATAAGATTAGTGATTATCGTGTATTTGATATTGAATCTTTGACGCTCAACTCAGGCAGTAGTTTAGCGTGTATTGGTCGTAACGGCAGCGGTAAATCGGTTTTTGTGAAAGCTATCGCTGGAGAGTTACCCCTATTATCTGGTATAATTGTTAACCAATTTAAATCCATTGCCCATATCTCGTTTGAGCAACTGCAAAAATTGATTGATGACGAATGGAAGCGAAATAATACAGATATGTTAAGTGAAGGTGAGCACGATACTGGATTAACGACTTCGCAAATTATTCAACAAGCCCATGCAAATGAATCTTTGTGTCAGCAATTAGCGCAACAATTTGGTATTAGCGAACTTTTAAGCCGTCGATTTAAATATCTGTCAACTGGTGAAACCCGCAAAGCATTGATTTGTCGAACGTTAATGGTAAAACCCGATTTATTGATTTTAGATGAACCCTTTGACGGATTAGATGTGCAATCACGTGAAAACTTATCTCAAATCCTTGAGGGGTTGGTCAAACAAGGAATTACTATCATATTGGTTTTAAATCGATTTAATGATATTCCCCCATTCATTGAAAATATTGGACTATTAGCCGATTGTCAACTCTTGAAAATGGGTAAAAAAGATACAATATTAAAGGATGAAATAATCCAGCAGCTGGTTAATTTGGAAAATCTGCCTGATATGTCATTACCAGAAGCAGATGAATCACCTATTGAACTTGCCGATCACTTAGATCGTATCATTTTAAATAACGGCTATGTTTATTATGACGATAAAGCGGTGATTAATGGATTAACTTGGCAGGTTAAAGCGCATCAAAATTGGCAAATTATCGGGCCTAATGGTGCCGGTAAATCGACACTATTAAGTTTAATCACAGGCGATCATCCTCAAGGTTACAGCAATGATTTGACACTTTTTGGGCGTAAACGTGGCTCTGGTGAAACCATTTGGGACATAAAACGTCATATAGGCTATGTCAGCAGTAGCTTCCATTTAGACTATCGAGTGAGTACCAGCGTTAAAAATGTCCTTTTGTCCGGTTATTTTGATTCTGTTGGGGTTTATCGAACAGCGAGTGATAAACAAAATAAGCTAGCGGATAAATGGCTACAACTACTTGGTTTATATTCTCAGGCTAATAAACCGTTTCAATCGCTTTCTTGGGGGCAACAGCGCTTAGTTTTGATTGCCAGAGCATTGGTTAAACATCCTACATTATTAATATTGGATGAACCCTTACAAGGATTAGATTATTTAAATCGAGAATTAGTCAAACGTTGGATAGATTGCTTAATTGTTGATGGGCATACACAATTGTTATTTGTGTCTCATCATGCTGAAGATGCCCCTAAATGCATCACTCATCGATTAACTTTTGTACCTACAACTGATGTTAACTATCAATATAAGATTGAAGAGATTAATTAGTTTGTTAGTTTTTTGCTATTAAAAACTATTTAAAAATAGAAAAAAACAATTAAATAAAGGCGATTTAATCCCTAAATTTTTTGTTGAAATTTGAAAAAATTTTAAAAAGACTATACTTATGGAGTTATCCCCCAACCCTGTGGGTAACTCTGTGAGTAGTTTATTCAAAACAGTAAAAAACTCAGTTTCTATAAGGTTTTGTATTGAACTGTTTAGATTGTAAGCGTAATGGAATGAAATTAATAATATCAATAAGTTATCATAAATCAAGTTGTCATTAGTAAGCGGCGATTAATTGAATTTATGTTAACTGAACAAAAAATATAACATTTTAAAAGGTCAAGCCCTTTTGGGGATAATTTTTATTAATAGGTAAAATTTTAGGTTACGACGTAATGAAAAAATTCAAATTGTGTTCCGATTTTAAACCTGCCGGCGACCAGCCAGAAGCGATTAAAAGGATTAATCAAAATCTTGATGACGGAATAGCACATCAAACATTATTAGGCGTGACTGGCTCAGGTAAAACGTTTACGATGGCAAATGTCATTGCTAAACATAATCGCCCAACGATTATTTTAGCGCCAAATAAAACACTTGCTGCACAGTTATATGGCGAGATGAAAGCTTTTTTTCCTGAAAATGCTGTTGAGTACTTTGTTTCTTACTATGATTATTACCAGCCAGAATCTTATGTACCTTCAACCGATACATTTATTGAAAAAGATGCATCGATTAATGAACATATCGAACAAATGCGACTTTCGGCAACAAAATCTTTATTGGAACGTCGTGATGTCGTCATAGTCGCTTCGGTATCAGCGATTTATGGCTTAGGTGCGCCAGAAACTTACATGTCAATGATTTTGCATTTAACTAAAGGTACGATTACCGATCAGCGCTCGATATTAACCCGTTTGGCTGAATTACAATATACGCGTAATGACCTTGGATTTAGTCGTGGTACTTTCCGAGTTCGTGGTGATGTCATCGATATTTTTCCGGCTGATTCGGATGAACTTGCGGTAAGGGTAGAACTATTTGATGATGAAGTCGATCGAATTACATTATTCGACCCATTGACAGGTAATAGCGTTAATGAGGTATCACGTATAACTATCTATCCAAAAACCCACTATGTTACACCAAGAAACATTATGGAAAATGCGATTGCTCAAATTAAGCTCGAACTTAAAGAGCGTCAGAAAGTACTACTTGATAATCAACGACTGTTAGAAGAACAACGTTTAACGCAACGTACGTTATTTGATATTGAGATGATGACCGAATTAGGCTACTGCTCGGGTATCGAAAACTATTCACGGTTTTTATCACAGCGCAAACCGGGCGATCCGCCGGCAACGTTATTTGATTATCTACCGGCTGACGGATTATTGTTTATTGATGAATCCCATGTTGCTATTCCCCAACTAGGTGCAATGTATAATGGCGACCGTTCACGTAAACTTAATTTGGTTGAATATGGTTTTCGTTTGCCGTCAGCGTTGGACAACCGTCCATTGAAATTTTCTGAATTTGAAAATATTATGCCGCAAACAATTTATGTATCGGCAACACCGGCAAAATATGAAATCGAAAAATCGGGTGGCGAAATCATCGAACAAGTGGTTAGACCAACAGGCTTGCTAGATCCTATTATTGAAATAAGACCGGTGGCAACGCAAGTTGATGACTTGCTTTCGGAAATTAAAATCCGCATGCAAAATGAAGAGCGGGTATTAGTTACCACCTTAACCAAAAAAATGGCAGAAAATCTAACCGATTATTTATCGGAGCATAATGTGAAAGTGAAGTATTTGCATTCTGATATTAATACGGTTGAACGCATGGAGATTATTCGGGATTTACGGTTAGGCAAGGTAGATGTGCTTGTTGGAATTAACTTATTACGTGAGGGATTAGATATTCCTGAAGTCTCGCTTATTGCGATTTTAGATGCTGACCGAGAGGGCTTTTTACGTTCTGAAAGTTCTTTAATTCAGACAGTAGGACGTGCCGCGCGTAATGTAAATGGTAAAGCGATTTTGTATGCTGATAAAATTACGCCAGCAATGCAAAAAACCATTGATGAAACCGCTCGACGTCGAAAAAAACAGGAAGATTTTAATACTGCACATGGCATTACACCAAAATCAGTACGTAAAGAGATTAAAGATATTTTAGAAGCAGGATTAAGCACTAAAAAATCAACGGCGAAAGTCCAAGCTTTTGAACCAGGTAAACCGTATCATTATGTCTCTGTCAAAGAGGTTCAAGCCAGAGTGAAAGAGCTAGAAGCAATGATGTATGAAGCAGCACAAAATCTTGAATTTGAAAAAGCAGGTGTGTTGCGTGATGAAATAAAAAAATTACGTGCAGATTTTATTAAGGTTTCTTAATTAATCATCTTATAAGGAATAAATGATGACAATAACACGAATTGATCCAGCTGAACGTTGGTCTGAAGCGGTAATACACAATGATGTAATTTATTATACCAGTGTACCGACTAATTTAATCGACGATGCTTATGCACAAACTAAAAGTGCACTGGCTGAAATAGATAATATGTTAGCCAGAGCAAATAGTGATAAAACACAGCTTTTAGATGTCACCATTTTTCTTGCCCACAAAAGTGATTTTATCGCAATGAATAAAGCATGGGATGAATGGGTAGCAAAAGGTAGTGCGCCCGTTCGTTGTACGGTACATTGTGCGCTGATGGTAGAAGCGTATCTGGTTGAAATAAAAGTTATTGCTGCGGTTAAAGCGTAAATTAAAATTGATGCACATGCTACCTTTGTTATGTAGGCAAGGGTGGCATGGTGTATATCCTTAACGATCCTTTTTATCCCCATTCATAAAATTTTAGTGTATACTTTATCTACTTAATCTTTTAAATATTCATACAATTTTCTATGCGTATTCAACCTAAAATTGCTATTGTTATGGGCTCCAAAAGTGATTGGGCAACGATGCAACATGCTGCTGACGTGCTCGATATACTCAGTCTTCCTTATCATGTTGAAGTCGTATCTGCTCATCGTACTCCAGATAAACTGTTTCAATTTGCTCAGGACGCAAAGCAAAAGGGCATTGATGTGATTATTGCTGGTGCTGGCGGTGCAGCTCACTTACCGGGTATGTTAGCGGCTAAAACGCTTGTCCCTGTACTGGGTGTACCTGTTCAAACCGCAGCTTTAAGTGGGGTAGATAGTCTTTATTCAATTGTGCAAATGCCTAAAGGCATTCCTGTTGGTACGCTAGCGATTGGTAAAGCTGGGGCAGCAAATGCCGCTTTACTTGCGGCGCAAATTCTTTCCTTGCATGATGCCGATATTTTCCAACGATTATCCCTTTGGCGATTAAGTCAAACGGATGATGTCCTTAATCATCCCGATCCGCGAGTTGAAGATTAACATGACAATGAAAACGGTATGTGTACTTGGAAACGGGCAATTAGGACGAATGTTAAGACAAGCGGGGGAGCCTTTAGGGATAAAAGTCTATCCTGTTGGCATAGATGTTGAACCCGATTCAATTCCTTATCAACAGTCGGTGATTACTGCTGAAATTGAACGTTGGCCTGATACGCCTTTTACCAAGCTTTTAGCTAACCATCCTCAATTTGTTAATCGCCATGTATTCCCTATTATTGCCGATCGTTTAACGCAAAAACAGTTACTCGATGGACTTGGTCTACCAACAGCGAAATGGCATTCACTTGAACATCAACAACAGTGGACAAATCTGTTTGCACAGTTAGGACAACGTTTGATTGTTAAACGTCGAACAGGCGGATATGACGGTCGTGGTCAATGGCGGATTAACGATGAAAATAACGTCAATATACCCGATGAAGTTTATGGTCATGCGATCGTTGAGCAAACCATTAAATTTGAAAAAGAAGTTTCACTAATTGGGGCACGTAATGCCAATGGGGACAAAGTTTTTTATCCGTTGACTAACAATTTACATCAAGACGGTATTCTAAAAATGAGTGTTGTCTTACAGGATGAATACAAAATATTACAGTCAAAAGCTGAACACATGTTATCGGCTATTATGGATAAACTAAATTATGTGGGTGTCATGGCGATGGAGTGTTTTGTGATGGGTAATGATTTGCTCATTAACGAACTGGCGCCTCGTGTGCATAATAGTGGACATTGGACACAAAATGGTGCTTCAATTAGTCAGTTTGAACTGCATTTAAGGGCTTTATTAGGATTGCCACTACCTAAGCCAGATGTCTTTACCCCTTCAATTATGGTGAATTTAATCGGTACAGAACTCAATAAAAAATGGTTATCGATTGATTTAGTGCATCTGCATTGGTACGAAAAGGAAGTCCGAGTTGGGCGTAAAGTAGGGCATATCAATTTAACACATGATAATCCAGATAAATTAAAGCAATCTTTAGCTAGTTTGATATCGTTATTACCAGTGGAATATCAATCGGCTATTGAATGGGTGAAACAGAAATTATAATAATATGAATACAAGGGATTGAGTGTGATCGACTTCAATAAAAAAATTAACTATCAACGTAGCGCAAGCAAAACCCGAGAAAAGATAACCAATCTCTACTCAATAATTCGTTGTTTCGAAAGCGATCGAGGAAGGATCCTTAACTCTGCTGCGATTCGCCGTTTACAGCAAAAAACACAAGTTTTTCCATTAGAGCGTAATTCAGTTGTCAGAACACGATTAACCCACTCCATGGAAGTACAACAGGTAGGGCGTTATATTGTTAAAGAGATCATTCATCGTCTTAGCAACGCCGGAAAACTGGAACAATTGGGATTAGAACAAGTTATTATGCCGATTGAAAGTTTGGTTGAAATGGCTTGTTTAATGCATGATATTGGTAATCCTCCTTTCGGACACTTTGGTGAAAAAGCAATTAACCAATGGTTTGGCTCACGATTAAAAATTCATGCATCATCTTATTATCCTGTGCTTGAAATACAAAAAACGGATAATACTGAGCTTCAGGAGTTGAAAAGTAAAATCCGTCAAGACTTATGCAATTTTGAAGGTAATGCACAAGCCATACGATTAGTTCATACCATTTTGCGATTAAATCTTACTTATTCGCAAATTGCATCAATATTAAAATATTCCAAACCTGCCTATTGGTTGCGTGAAGTTCCCGCTCAATTTTCCTATTTGATGAAAAAACCGGGATATTACTTATCTGAAGATCCTTTTATCAAAGAGTTATCTGAACAACTTGATATTGAACCTTTTCACCGTTATCCACTCACTTATATTATGGAAGCAGCAGATGATATCTCTTACTGTATTGCCGATCTTGAAGATGCAGTTGAAAAAAAATTATTTTCTGTACAACAACTTTATGAATATTTAAAGGACGCTTGGGGGCCAACCAAACCTGGTGATCTTTTTGATAAAGTTGTCGAGCGTTCATATGAAAATCTAAGACAAAATCAATTTAATGCGATAGCTATTGGGCAATTTTTCATGTATTTACGTGTTAACACTATCACAAAACTCGTCCCTCATGCTGCTGAACGTTTTATTGAAAATATCGAGGAGATATACCATGGTTCATTTAATAATGCGCTCTTAGAAGGTAACGGGGCTGAATATAAATTATTAAATATCTTTAAAACGGTTGGGGTCAAATATGTTTTTAATCATGAATCTGTTGAAAATATTGAATTACAAGGTCACCGAATTATCAGTGGATTGTTAGATATCTATAGTCCTTTACTCGATATGCCAACCCATGATTTTTTAAAATTAGTAAAAGACGATAATCACAAAGAATACCCGATTGAAACACGGCTTTATCATAAACTTTCCGCTAAACATCGGGATGCTTATCAACAAGCTATTAAGAATAAAGATGAAACGAAAGAGACTTTTCAAAGTTGGGAGTTCTATTATCGTTGTCGTTTGTTGCAAGATTATATTAGCGGCATGACTGATCACTTTGCTTTTGATGAATACCGCAAGTTAATGGTGACCTTCTAATTAAATTAATGAATAGATTAAAAGGCACTACAAAAACGCAATAGCACCAGATTAGTGCATCAAACGCTATCGAGTTAAATTTTCTTGATAACCCAATAGAGCTTATCAGCTCAATCATTTGTTATACAATTCATGTTTTATACCTGCATGATAACGCTTCATCATTGCTTATCTAAAATCACAACAAATTAATCTTAATCAAAGCTGGCATAACCTTTGCATTATGTTGATTACCCATAGTAAAAGATGAGGAGTTACATAGATGAAATTAGTGACTGTTGTGATTAAACCTTTCAAATTAGAAGAGGTCAGAGAATCACTTTCAAATATTGGTATCACTGGATTAACTGTTACAGAAGTAAAAGGGTTTGGGCGGCAAAAAGGTCATGCCGAACTTTATCGGGGTGCAGAATACACTGTTAATTTTTTACCTAAAGTGAAAATAGAGTTAGCGATCAGTGACGATCAACTCGACGAAGCTATTACCACAATTTGTCAGGCAGCTTATACCGGCAAAATTGGCGACGGAAAAATTTTTGTTACGCCATTGATGCACGTTGTTCGGATCCGAACGGGTGAAACCGATGAGTTAGCACTATAAATAGGGATAATATTATGTTAAAAAAATTAAGTTTAGTGTTTGGATTATTGGTTTCTGGTTCAGTATTGGCAAATGAAGTTCCTATTGCTAATAAAGCGGATAATGGTTTTATGATGATTTGTACTGCACTGGTACTATTTATGTCCGTACCGGGTATCGCACTCTTTTATGGTGGATTATTACGTTCTAAAAACGTGTTATCCATGTTGTCACAAGTATTGGTTACTTTTTCATTAATCACCGTGCTTTGGATAACGTATGGCTATACCTTATCCTTTGGTCAAGGAAATTGGTTTTTTGGTAACTTCGACCATTTTTTATTAATTGGCGTGAAGATAACGGACTTCTCGGGAACGATTTATGAGCTGATTTGGATCGCTTTTCAAGGCTCTTTTGCCTGTATAACCTGCTGTTTAATACTGGGGGCTTTTGCGGAACGTATTCGTTTTTCAGCAGTATTAATTTTTATGGTAATTTGGTTTACATTCGCCTATATACCGATGGCTCATATGGTTTGGGGCGGGGGTATATTAGGGGATGAAGGGTCATTAGATTTTGCTGGTGGTACGGTGGTTCATATTAATGCTTCAGTTGCCGGATTAATTGGCGCCTATCTGCTTAAAAACCGTATCGGTTATAATCGTGAGCCCTTAAAACCTTTCAATTTACCTTATGTGTACTTAGGGGCAGCAATTCTTTATATTGGCTGGTTTGGTTTTAATGCGGGATCGGCAACACAAGCCGATGAGATTGCCAGCTTGGCTTTTATTAATACGGTCGCAGCAACGGCAGCCGCCGTTTTAGCGTGGACCATTGCCGAATGGGTATTGCGAGGTAAACCATCATGTTTAGGCGCTGCTTCAGGGGTTATTGCTGGATTAGTTGGCATAACGCCAGCCGCTGGATTTGTCGGCGTTGGTGGCGCAATGTTAATTGGTTTGATTTGTGGTTTTGCCGGTGTTTGGGGCGTATCTTCTCTTAAAAAAAGGTTAAAAATTGATGACACCTGTGATGTGTTTGGAGTACATGGCGTCTGTGGTATTGTAGGTTGTCTGCTAACAGGTATATTTACAGCAGAATCGTTAGGCGGCATTGGTTATGCCCAAGGCATGAATATGCTAAGCCAATTAGGTATCCAATTATTGAGTGTGATTACCTGTGTTGTTTGGACAGCTATTATCGCATTGATTGGTTATAAAATTGCCGATTTGTCAGTTGGATTACGTGTATCAGAAGAGCATGAACGTGAAGGATTAGATATTAACAGCCATGGTGAAAGTGCCTTTAACAGTTAGCACTGATAAATATTAGTATTTGTTCTAACAAACCTATTAAATAAATTACAGGGCTTATACCCTGTAATTTATTAGACCTAGTATTAATTATTGTTAAAACTATTTTTTAATCATCCCAAAGCATAATGGCATTATCTTCAGTTAAGATTAAAGGTGGAGCAAACAAATGTTCTTTTATTTGTGTTGGGATCACATCAACATCACTTAGATCAAGTTCAACATCTGGGTATACTTTAGCCATCTCTTTCAATCGAGTACCAAGTAATTCCTTTACTTTATTGGACTCTTTAGCCAAAGCTATCTCATCTTTTAACATACCGATTTGTTTCTCATGGTGTTCGGATTCAAATATTTCCCCAAATATAAATGAAAACTCTTTATTTTTACGAAAAGTATTTTTTTCGTTGTACTCTTTTTCTTTATACTCAGTATGATGTAATTTAAGCTCCTTAATACGTAATGCAATGATTTCATCTACGCAATCCGGATAATTTAGTTTAGAGTCTAAATAGCTTAAAGTATTTTGTTTTGTTACTGATTCACTGTTTTGTACTAAGGTAAATAATGGTTTTTTATGTGTCTTCATTCTATAACTTCCTTTCTATTTCAGGACAATAATATAACAATGTGTCGGACAATGAAAAAAACGATTGTTACTTGTTTTCTTAAGATACTTCTTGTTACGGTGCTACATCAGTATAAAATAACTAACTTCCAGTTTTTTTGTAATTTCCTTATAACAAGTCGATTAAATGCTATTCAACAATTAATAAATCAAGTTAAAAAATTATTATTTACTTTATTTTTACAAGACGAAAATTAAAATTTAATGCCTCCTGTCATTACTAATACGCTTTATAATGGATAAAACTAACCAAGAACTTAACACTAATTTCGAATAAAAATACCAATAAAATTACCAATTCTGTTCGGCTAACTCGTTTTCATATCACTCTTTAAATCAAATTCAGCTTGATCTCCATAATGAGAAAATATCGACATAGGTATAAGCTTTCCTAAGAAAATAACTATATTGTTAAGCAAATAATTACTTAAACTGTCGAGATGATAGTGTTTTTCTGGAAATAATGTTGTGTTCGATATGATAATTTTATTTGGCTTAATAATTCCTTTTGTTACAGCCGCTTTTGGAGATGATTTCTCGTGATAAGAAGTACTTCTTACTAGTTGTTGATCACATTCCATTACGCCTATTTTTGTTAATACTTGAAAAAATAATTTTTGAGTTAAAACGGTTATTCTTCGTTTAGACCAAGAAAATATTGCCAATTTAACAAGACTAATCACTAAATGGTGGCTTAGTAGACGTTTTTCAAGGTCTTGAAACATCATAATCCTATTCCTCTATATTATTTTATTGATTTAAAAAATAAAAATGTAGAAACAAGTATAACAAATCAAACTATTAAGGTTACAAAAGTATAGAAATTGTTCATTGCAATAAAGATTGTGGAGGAATATGTTTAAATTAAACATAAAAAATGGATAAGACATTTTGCTAGACGCATTTAAATTTAATATTTATTCGATCTTATTCACTCTCACATTCTTATTAAAATATTAGGATGACTATATAGCAGTAACTTAAATTAACGGCTAAGTTGTCTAACCAATATTGAATACAACAAACTCATTACATTCATCTTAATTTTATCGATCACCATTCTTTTAAGCCGGTTTAACTCACTAAATAGGCTAATCAGACAAGATGAATGAATAACAATTCACGACAAAAACTTCAATCTACGTTATACTAATGATTAATTTAGTAAAAATTATAAATTTTGAATTAAAAATGCCGTCTTTTTAAGCTGTTAAATACTGTTATTATTAGATGTTTTTGATTAATATTTGACAAATGATAAATAAACAACTTAACATGAACTGGATTCATCTAAAAAAGTAATTTAAAACCAGCAAGTCCTTCTTTTCAATACTTGTCCTACATATTATTGTTTGTAAATGTAAAGATGAAAGTTGAAAAACAGCTAACTGAAGTTTGACCGTCGAAGTACAGGAGAATTACAGATGTATGATGAAAATAAATATTTGGCACAAAGCCGTATCGTTAATCGTTATCAATTAGCTAAACTACATACTTTTGAATCAGCAGCTCGCCATTTATCATTCGCTTTAGCCGCAGAAGAGCTTTGTATTAGCCCAAGTGCTGTCAGTCATCAAATCAATAAATTAGAAGATGAGCTAGGTTTTAAGTTATTTCAGCGTTTTCATCGTCGTATTGAATTGACTTATAATGGCAAAAATCTTTTTAGTGCAGTAAAAAATTCGCTTCGTAATTTGAATCAAGAAATTCTGGAAATAACGAATCAAGAGGCAGCTGGAACATTAACGGTCTATGCAAAACCGTCATTTACTCAATGTTGGTTAGTCCCTAAACTTGCTGAATTTACTCGGCAGTATCCGTATATCAGTTTGAATATTTTGTCCGGTAATGAAGTGAGTAATTTTAATCGTCATCATATTGACCTTGCCATCTATTTTGATGCGCTACGCTATGAAGAAGTTCGTTATGACCATTTGATGAATGAAACCATTATTCCAGTCTGTAGCCACGCTTATGCGCTTAAACAGGATTTATATGGTAATGTGGATAAATTGACCAATTGTACTTTATTGCATGACGGACAAGCTTGGGGACATGACTCCAACTTAGAAGAGTGGAAGTCATGGGCAAATAATTTTTCATTACCTTTTGAACTTAATGATATCCCCAAAATCATCTTTGATCGTTCTGATTTAGCTATTATTGCGGCTATTAACCATACCGGTATTGCCATGGGACGAAAACAGTTAATTAGTAAATATTTGGAAACGAAAGAGTTGGTTATGCCTTTTCCTGATATGGAATTATTATGTAAACAGCGTTATTACATTTTAAGACCACAAACCAAATATAATCCGAAAGCGGATATTTTTATTAAATGGCTTAAACGTTATGTTTAAGCCTTGATGTCAGAATTTGTATATATAAAGCGAATTAGTCTTATTCGTAAATTATAACGCCGTTATGAGCCTTTCTTAAGATTTTTCAGATTTAACAATGCAATGGCTGATAGAATAATGATGACGCCGATCCATTGCGTTAACAAGACAGATTCTTTCAAATAGAAATAAGAACAGGTCACGGCTATCGGAAGCTCAGCTGCCGATAATATCGCACTAAATGAAATGCCAATTTTTGGCATACCAACCGAAAATAAAAAGGGCGGTAAAACGGTTCCTAATAACGCCAATAAGAATCCTAATACATAAAGTGGGTCTGAAATACTGTATTTAAAAAAGAATAACGGTGGAAAAATTAAAAACGTAATAATACATGCACCCGTTATCATTAAGGCACTTTTTTCAAGCTTTGGTAAATCGTTACCCACATTACTACTGGTAGTGATAAAAAGGGAATACATTAAAGCGGCTAAAAATCCAAATAAACAGCCTGAAAAATTTAAATGAATGTCTTGATTAAGAACGCCTGCTGCTAAGCAACTACCGATGATGATAATGCCTACTGTCAAAAGTTGAACGCTACTGGGTTTATTTTTAAATATGACAAAATCAATAATGATACTGATCCATAAATATTGCATCAGTAGAATAATGGCTATTGATGCCGGAACTAATTGAACACACTGATAGTAGCAGATACCAACTAAGCCGGGAAAAATTCCAACAGCACACACTTTCCATTTTGGGGTAGAAGGAGAATGTTTAACAGGGGTTGCTTTGGGTTTATTTAAGCTTTTAACGATTAGGTGACTGCCCCATAGTATCAGCATACCCAAAAAACATTGCACACCGGTAACTTCACCTAATGTATATCCAGCTTGATAAGCGGTTTTTACAATAGAAGAGAGGACACCAAAACTACATGCCCCTAAAAAAACTAGAAAACTGCCTAAAAATTTTTCTTTCATATTTGAATCTCAATACTTTTGTAACAAAAAACTTCATCGATAATTTTCGATGTAAAACATAATTACAGGGGGATTAGCCCTGTCGTTTATTCAAGTTCATTAAATGAGTGATGATAATGAATACGAATTGATTCGATTTAGAAGATAAACATGTTGTTATAATCCATTATATGAGTTGACTATCCTATTGTTTAATCTGTTTATTGCTTGTATGGTCATCATGAAAACTAAAGTAAAACACGATAGCTAAAATGAGTGCATAAGACGCAAAAATTAACCATATTACTTGCCAATCTTTTACATTATTATGGGTACACATATCGACAACTAAACCACTGATAATTGAACCTAAATAAGCCCCGACACCGTTTACCATAGTCATAAATAAACCTTGTGCGCTGGCTCGTATACTTGCATTAACCTCTTTTTCAAGAAAAATTGAACCGGAAATATTAAAGAAATCAAATGCACAACCATAAACAATCATGGATAACATGAGTAAAACAAAACCAAATGGTGTTGGGTCACCAAATGCAAATAGTCCGAATCTTAAAGTCCAAGCGATTAAGCTTATCATTATGACCTTTTTTATCCCCAATTTTTTGAGAAAAAATGGGATAGTTAAGATAAAGGCAACCTCTGCCATTTGTGAAACTGAAGATAAAATAGCCGGGTACTGTGTAATTAGACTATTTTCAAATTGCGGAATCTTATTAAAATCACGCAAAAAGGTGGTACCAAAAGTATTGGTTATTTGCAAAATAGCGCCTACTAATACCGAAAATAAAAAAAACACCGCCATTGTCGGTTTTTTAAAAAGTACAAATGCGTCTAATCCTAATCGAGAATACCATGACTGTTTTATTTTTTTATGAATCGTTATTTTAGGTAGTGTCGAACTGTAAATGACAAGTATGATTGATGCGATACTGGCTACATAGAGTTGTGCATGACTCTGTTCTAATTTAAGTAGGCTTATTATCCACATTGCAATAATAAAGCCTACGGTACCAAAAACCCTTATTTTAGGAAAAGCTTTTAATGAATCAATATTATTGTTGTCTAAACAGTGATAACTGATTGAATTCGATAAAGCGATAGTGGGCATAAATGCTAAAGCATTCGCTAACATTACCCAAAATAATGGATTAGGTTGAGTGATTGATGCTGCATAAAAAAGTGCAATGGCACAGATTGTATGACATAGCATGAAAAGGTATTTAGGTTGTAAAAATTTATCTGCAATAATGCCGATAATGCATGGCATGATTAATGCGGCAAGTCCCTTTGAACTAAACACTAATCCTATTTCAGTCCCTGAAAAATGGAGAGTATGACTCATATAAGAGCCAAAGGTAACCAGCCAGCTTCCCCAAATAAAGTATTGGAAAAACAACATTATTTTCAATCTATTGCTTATGTTCATTACAGATACCTACAAAGTAAACCCTTAATACAACATCAACACAATAAAACAGTAATTAAAAGCGTGCTATCGTTTTAGTAATTAATTGTAAAAACGTTGATTTTACACGTTCTGCTGTTTCAATCACTTCTTCATGCCCTAATGGTTGATCCAAAATACCACAAGCCATATTCGTTAAACAGGATATGCCTATCGTTTTAATTCCCGAATGATGAGCAATAATGGCTTCAGGCACAGTGGACATACCGACTGCATCTGCACCTAATACCCGAATCATTCTAATTTCTGCTGGTGTTTCATAAGTTGGCCCTGTCCACCAAGCATAAACGCCTTGGCGTAAGGTAATATTAAGTTCTTTGGCAACGTCTAAAACGGTTGCACGTAATTGTTTATTATAAAGTTCACTGACATCTAAAAAACGTACACCTAGTTCATCGTTGTTCGGGCCAATTAAAGGATTATTTGCCGTCAAATTAATATGATCAGTGATCAGCATTAAATCACCAGGATTAAAACTGGTATTCACTGCACCACAAGCATTGGTAATAATCAGTTTTTCAACGCCCAGCATTTTCATGACTCGCACCGGAAAGGTCACTTGATCTAACGAAAATCCTTCGTAGTAATGAAAACGTCCTTTCATGGCAACTACTGTTTTATCGCCGCATTGACCAATAACTAACTCATTAGAATGTCCCACAGCAGCTGATTTTGCAAAATGAGGGATTGTGTCATAAGGAATATGGATTGCATCTTCAAGCGTATCGGCAAAAGGGCCTAATCCTGAACCTAATATAATACCAATAGTTGGTTTTTTATTGGTTTTTTGTTGAATATAGCTGACCGCTTGTTGAATATCAGATGTTTGATGCATGGATGTATCCTTAAATTGTCTGTAGATGTTTGTAAGAATAAATTTTGATGAAGCTAATTCATCTTTTCAAGATTAATGTATTATTAATAAATTCATTTTGAGAATATGTGATGGCGTTGTTATTTTTGGCACATTCTTAAAATCGCCGTAGTATGTCATATCTAAAAAAATAATTAATCATCTTTTTTTTAAAACGCGAAAAAGATCACATAAAAATTTATCGTTAAACTCGCATTGTTCACCTTTTAACGTATTCGGTGACTAGCTGAATAAATCACACCTTTATCATTTTTGAAAAAACCGATTAAGGTAAGATTACTTTTCTTGGCCATATCGACTGCCATCGAGGTTGCAGCGGATACTGCCATCAATATTTCAATTCCACAATGAATGGTTTTTTGTACCATTTCATAACTGGCTCGACTTGAAACAACAATAATACCTTGAGGAAAATTCGGATTTTTTTTAAGTTGTGTCGCTCGAAAGCCTAACAATTTATCCAATGCGACATGTCGACCTATATCTTCGAAACCAGCAATAAAATTACCTGCTAAATCAAGTAATATTGCAGCATGCGTACAACCCGTTTGTTCACCAACAGTTTGAACACGTTTTAATGCTGACAATGCTTGATTAAAATAGGATAACTCAATGAAATGAGTGGATGACAAGGTAGGCAAGATGTTACAGACTTGTTCAATCTGTTCCGTGCCACAAATACCGCAACCTGTTCGACCTGTTAAGTTCCGGCGCTTTTGTTTAAGCTCAAAAAATCGCCGTGATGATAGCTCAATGTGCACTTCAAAACCATTTGTCACTTTGATAATGTCAATGCTGTAGATGTCATCTAGGGATTGAATAATTCCTTCTGTTAATGAAAAGCCGATAGCAAAATAGTCAAGGTCTTTAGGGGTTGCCATCATGACAACATGTGAAATACCGTTATATACCAATGCAACAGGGGTTTCTATAGCTAAAACATCATGTTCTGAATGGATAGGTTGATTACTGTTAAATTTTTCAACGGTAATATGTTCTAAACCGATTGTCATAGACTTTCTCTGGCTATCTGTCTTTTATAAAACGTTATGGCTAAGTGATTAGCTATTATACGCTATCTGGATTTGTTGAAAATAGGGTATTAGCATACTTAAAAATAGTTGTAAGATAATTCATAATGCACTGATAACTTAACGCTAATACTTACTTATTATGATAAAATAGGTCACCATAATCAATTGAAAATTTGTGATGCAATTATGTCATTAAATGAAATTACACACACCATAATGCAATTTATTGAAAATCATCAAATCTGGGCTTTGCCCATTATATTTTTATTAGCATTTGGTGAATCGCTTGCCATTATTTCTTTAGTGGTTCCAGCAACGGCTATATTATTAGGTGTAGGTGCATTTATTGGAACAGGTACACTCTCTTTTTTACCGGTATTGATTGCTGCTTCGCTAGGAGCCATTTTGGGTGATTTAATTTCATATTGGTTAGGTAAACATTATCATCATCAAGTTATCCATTCTTGGCCACTTAAAAAGTATCCTAAATTGGTTTTTCGAGCAGAGCAATTTTTTCAACGTTATGGTGCGTTAGGGGTTTTTATCGGGCGTTTTTTTGGTCCGTTAAGAGCCGTAGTGCCGTTAGTTGCTGGCGCAATGCATATGCCAACAACTAAGTTTAATTTAGCTAACATCACCTCAGCACCGATATGGGCATTTGTTCTGTTAGCGCCAGGCGCCTTTGGCGTGCCTTGGTTAGAGACACTTTTTGGTTAAATGGTTCCTACAGTATAACTACGACGCCCACTTTTGCGACCCAGTGCCTCTAAATTGGTTTGTAATGGTGGGAAAGGGAGTGTCAGACCGTTTTCACGGTAGGCTTCTAGGATTAATTTATGGATTGCACTTCGTAACACCATGCGATGTCCCATTTCAGCAGCAAAAACACGCAGTTCAAATAATTGAATACCTTCTTGAATATCCACTAAAAAAACTTGCGGTTCAGGGTCTTTAAGCACATATTCACATTTATCCGAGGCTTTTTGAAGTAATTCAATAACCAGATCACTATTGGCATCAATTGTAGCCGGTATAGTGAGTACAATTCGTGTAATAGAATCTGACAATGACCAGTTAACGAGTTGTTCGGTGATAAATGCTTTATTCGGCATCACAATCTCTTTTCGATCCCAATCAACAATAGTGATGGCTCGAGTGTTAATTTTGGTGATATTACCAGTCAGATCCCTGATTGTTACGGTATCGCCTATTCGGACTGGTTTTTCGAAAAGAATGATTAATCCCGAAATGAAATTTGCAAATATTTCTTGTAAACCAAAACCTAAACCAACACCAAGTGCCGCTATAAGCCATTGTATTTTCGACCAATCTATCCCAATAAATGAAAAGGCCATCATGGAGCCAATCATTAAAATGATATATTTTGATAAGGTTGATATTGCATAACTGGTGCCCGGTGCTAAATCTAAGTGTTGCAATATTCCCAATTCCAGTAAGGCAGGTAGATTTTTAACTAATTGGACGGTAATTGTCATCACCAAAATAGCAATACATACCGCGCCTAAAGTAATATATTGTTCAACTTCGGTACCATTGATGATCGTGGTAGTTCCCCAAAGTTTGATATTATTCATAAATGCGAATGCTGAATGTAATTCAGACCAAAGTAAAATCATACTAATTAAAGCAATTAACATGATGATAGAACGCACAAGTTGTAAAGATTGTGCACTAATCACATCTAAATCGATAACAGGCTCATCAACGTTGTCAGCCAGATCTTCTTCGGGTGTTTTAGCGCGTTGCAGACGTTCAAGACGGCGTTGTTTAGTTCGTTCAAATTCGATACGCCGTTTTTGTATCCACATCCAGCGACGAATCATAAAATAGATAACGAGAAGTCCACACCAAATCACGACCGATGCTTCAAGACGACCTAATAAAACTTGTGCCGTTGATAGATAACCCAAACAAGCAGCAATAATGGCAAGCCATGGCGCACTAAGAAGTATTAGCCAAACGATACGGCTTAATAAATTTTCGCCCGATCCTTTTTTATCAATATAAAGTGGAACGCCTGCTCGGTGGATAGAGTTAGTCATAAACACTAACGCAAAGCAAAGAATGATAAACGCAATACGCCCAATGGTTGCGGCAAATTGACGATTACTGAACTGATCAAAGCTCATGACAACCATTACCAATGGTATGACAAGCCATACCGATAATTGATAATATTTCATGGCTGCACGGACTTTTTTAGATGACCAACCAAAATGACTAATAAACAAGCCGTTTTGTGATGCCAGATGTGCCGTGATGATAAATACCCATAAAATTGGAGCAGCAGCATTAACACCGTATCCTAACGCAACGGCAACAGGATAATCCCAGTTGAGTTGTAATGCATAGCCAAAGACTGCCCATAAAATAGGAACCGGTAAAGCCATAATTAAAGAATATATGACAACTTCTAAAGTTAATGAAAAGTTATCTTGCGTTACTTTACCCACACGGGAGGCAGATTTATTCAAAAATGCGTAATATTTTTTACGCATTTTAAAATGCACAACGACAAATAATATCGATAAAATCAGTAAAAAAAGCGTTTTCGGGGTCGTCAGTATTTGGATTCCCGCTTTATATAATTGTGAAAGCGAGTCGATCGAAAAAATAACATAATTGACGTCTTTAGCTAATTGTAACGGAAAACTCAATGATACGGGATTTACATCAGCAACCCAGAAGAAATATCGATGAGCAGCATCATTCACTTCGTCAATAGCATTAATTAATTGCTTATTGGCAATTTTTAATTTGGTTAATTCTAAAATCGTGGTATCTGTACCTGCGATTAACGTCTTAAGTAACTCGCTTTGTTCACGTAATAGACGGCGATATTGCGAGCCTTGTTTTCCAGCGTTAATTTGATTAGATAAATTTGGATAATTATCCAAATTTTTAAGAACATTACTGTAATTAAGTTGTTGAACTTTTGCTTTGGCTATTTCTGCGTCGAGCGCTAAAGATTTTGGTTTTTCAGGTAAACGTAATAATTGTTGACGTAATGTTTCACCTAATGCTGTTGAAAAGCTTAGCCACTCCCCTTGTTCATCGAGAGTAGCTAGGGTATTTTGAACATGAGAGATTTGCGTTGATATATTTGTCTGTTCGTTAATTATACTGGTTAAATGAATCTTTTGGCTTTCCATATTTTGGCGAAGATCTTCATTAGTTTCGTTGAGTTTATCAACGATTTCAGTAAGTTGTTGAACATCATCAATAGTCGTTATTTTTTCTTCAGCGAATAGGGTTGAAGAAAAAACCATTAATAACAAATACAATAATCCACGCATCCACATATTGTTAAATCCTTTCAGCTAATTTTTGACCTACACGTGTTACATCCCCAACTTTAAGATCGTTTGAAAATTCAATCGCATTTGAAGCAAATAATGTAATAACGGTTGAACCTAATTTGAAACATCCCATGTCTTGACCTTTGCTGAGTTTAATTTCATCAGAATATGTCCAACGTTTCATAATTCCTTCACGTGGTGGTGTGATTATTCCAGCCCAATCTACTTCAATACTTCCGACGATCGTAGCCCCGACTAATATTTGTGCCATTGGCCCCAATTCTGTTTCAAAAAGGCATATAACACGTTCATTACGCGCAAAAATATTCGGAATGCTTTCTGTTGTGGCTTTACTGACTGAAAAAAGTGAACCAGGCACATAGATCATCTCGCGTAATGTACCGTCACATGGCATATGGAAACGGTGGTAATTTTTGGGCGATAGATAGGTGGTGGCATAAGATCCATTTTGGAAGTACTTAATCATATCTGGATGACAAGCAACCAAAGATTCGAGTGAATAAAAATGTCCTTTTGCTTGTAATAATTGGCTATCTTGAATTGTACCAAATTGGCTTAACACGCCGTCGGCGGGCATGATAATTGAATTTTCAGCCGTATCAATTTCGCGAGCATCTTCTTTTAATTCCCGCGCAAAAAAATCATTAAATGTTTTATAGTCTGTGGCATTAGTGAACTTTGCTTCACTTAAGTCGACTCGATATAACTTACAAAAGCCTTTAATCATCCATGTTGTGACTTTTCCCAACTGTTTTTTGGCTAACCATCCAAAGATAATTGTTAAAAACTGTTTTGGAAGAAGATACTGAATAATTGCTTTAAGCTGATTTAACATAAGTCACTCTCAAATTATTGTAAAAATAGGTCATTATAACAATAATTATTATGAAAGTATAAAACGAACTAAAACCAAAACTGAAGCCTTATTGTTTATTCGCTTTATTATGAGTAATAAAATGATCGTTTTTGCATGGATTAAGAAAACATATTTGAACTTAACCAGACGTTTTATTTAAAGCCTCAAGCAGGATGAGCTATTACGCCTTTAAATAAAAATTTGCTAATGAATGTTGATGGATGCTGGGGTAAATTCGCTGTCAATTTAAAACAGTTATTGATGAAATAGTTAAAAGTTAAAAGGTTAAAATATTCATGTTAATTTAGTTGATGCTTTTAAAAAATGCCTTTTTTTGCGTTCATCATTTAGTTAAAAAAATGACTGTAATTTTTATTATAAACTCAATTGCAACCTCATTTTGACATGCGTCAATATAAACAACTTATCTTTTCTAAAATGATTTTTGGGAATTATTGTGATTATCTAAATTAAATAATTGTTAATGAATTAACATAATCTATACATAAATAAATAATTATTTACAATCATTAGAGTTTGATATTAAATTCTATTTATAAAAAAAGTAAATATTTTTTTATAGCATATAAAATTTGGATATTAAGTTGTCATTACTGATTCATTTTTCTCAATATCAATAAAATTTTTTTATTTGAGTTAAAAATATCATGTAAATAAAAATAGGTAATGTAGTATTCAGTGCAAAGTAAAAAATAAATATCAATCAGTTGGTTATAGTTTTAAGAGGTAAGTTGAAAAAAAACATAAAGAATTTAAGTGTTATGACCGATATATAAATAAGCTTAAGGCAAGATGGAAATTTTGTGTTTTACACAAAATTAATTGATGGGATTAAATGAGAGTTGTTTTAAATATGGATCAAAAATATAGATTAAAGTGGAATGTTGCACTACAACGTTGGATTATGACTTCGGAAGTATTACGACATGGAAAATCAAAATTTAAAAAAATATTAGTATTAACAGCATTAATGGGCGCTCCCTATATTTCTTATGCTGATTGTTATGCCGGTAACAAAGCGTATGCTAACCAAGGCTCAACATGTGAATTTTCAAACGGTGATTACTACGGAACTAATTTATCACGCATTGAAGGTGAAAATACAACAGCAATATTTACCGCTGATAAGGTAAAAATGATAAGCCCTTCTTATTCAAGTAATCACACGCTAGCGATAGGTGGCGGTAATGGCGGACCTCAAGTAGAAGGCGGGACAACAATATTTAATGGTGATTTGGAAATTATTACCGGTAATAAAGTTTCTCGTGGTATTTATATGTACAATAAGGGTACCCTTTTAATTAAAGGTGATTTAACGATAACTAAAAAAACCCCTACTGGTGCACCACTGGAAGTTGTAAAAGATAACAATGTGGTAACGGTCAATGGTGTTGCAACGTTTAACACTGATGGAGCAGATGCGATACGTAATGGTGGAAACATTACCTTTAATAATGATTTAATCATTAATAACAGTCAAGTCAGTGGTATTGGAATCAGCCTAGGCAACAAAGATGGAAATGAAAAATATTCTGGTAATCTAACATTAAATAAAAATACGACAATTACTACTGCAGGAAAGGGTATCCATTTATGGTACGGAACCTTAACGAATAATGGAATTATCACCTTAAATTCAAATAATGATGTATCAATAGTCCATGCAGCTGTCATGGGTGATGATACGACAACATTTAACAATAATGGAACACTTAGAGCTGATCCCGCTTCGACATCAATTGAACATATGTTTATTCATGAAGGAACAGGAACGTTTATTGTGAATAATAGCAATAATGGGGATCTTTCTTTTGAAAAAGGTTCATTATTTAAAAATATCACACCAGGTACAATTAATATTAATAATGCAGGTAAACTTAGCGGAACAATGGATGCTAATGTAGGTATTATAAATCTTGATAATAGTGGTCAATGGTATATTAATGGCGACTCAAATTTAAATAATGTCATAAATTCAGGTCTCATTTCATTTGCTCATAAATCACCAACTGAATTTCATATTATGGATGTGAAGGGTGATTATGTTGGAAAAAAAGGTATCGTGAAAATGCGTACTGTATGGGGAGCTGCTGATAATGAAAGCGATAAAAATATTCAATCTGATACAATAAAAATTGCCGGTTCAGCTAAAGGGCATACCGTTGTTGTTCCTGTTTCTAATGATGGTAAAGAGAATATTATTGATGGTGATATAAAATCAATCACTAAAGCGATAAATACAACGCCTGTCATTTATGTTGCCGAAAGTAATAACGAAAAAGCCTTTAGTGGCACAGCAAAAACGAATGGCGTTGTTGAGTTTCAGTTAGCCAAACGCACAACAGAGAGTGGCGATGAATACTTTTGGACTATGGCAGCTAATTCGAAATCAGGCAAAGATGCTCAAAATGCTAAATTTGATAAGTTAATTTACGCAAATCCAGTGTCAGGTTATACATTGATGCCTCGTGTCAATTTAGAACAAGGGTATTCTAGTATAGCCAGCTTCAGAGAACGTCGAGGTGACATAACTTGTTATGATTGTAGTGAAATTAATGGAAATCATTCTTGGGGACGTTTTTTTGGGAAACATCATAAACAAGATGGTAAACAACGTTTAAATCTTGATACAAATATTTATGGTTTACAAATTGGTCATGATTTTTTTGTTAAACAGACAGATAGTCAAGATGTTATGATGTTAGGTGCTTATTTTGCCTATAGTAATGCCAATACTGATTTTTCAGATAAATATCATGCAAAAGATGGCGTTATCACACATGATAAAGAAACAGGTAATGGTAAATCAGAAAGCTTTAGTTTTGGCTTAACGAACACTTACTATACCCAAGGTGGGAGTTACTTAGATTTAGTAGGTCAATTATCTTATTTAACTAACAAATATCATGCTAAAAATAGCCATAATCCAGATAGTCAACATGGTTGGGCTGCTGCTGTTTCTGCTGAAGTTGGGCATGCTATTTCAGTGTTTGATAAAAATTGGTCAATAGAACCACAAGCACAATTGATTTACCAACATATCAATTTAAGTCACTTTAAAGATGGTATTCGTCATGTTGATCAAAATGGACAAGACGGTTTACGTAGTCGTTTAGGCTTAAAGTTATCCTATCATGATGATAACCAATTTAGTCAACGCAAATCTTTTTATGTTATTGGAAATTTATGGCATGATTTCGTGAATCCAGAAAAAACCAATATCGGTCGTAATCATATCAACGAAAAGTTTGCACGAACTTGGGGAGAAATGGGTATCGGTATGCAGTTACCTATAGTGACCAACATGAATCTGTATAGTGATGTTCGATATGAACATAACTTTGGTAGTACTCATCGTCAAGGTCTATCAGGGAATGTTGGAATGATGATCCGTTGGTAGTATGGAATATTAACGATTAATAATTAATAATAAAAAGGATCGTACATCATTGGTTTTATAATGTTGTACGATCCAGTAAAGTAAAATTTAAAACGATTTAACACCGCTAAATTTGTCTTCTATCCTTCATATCCTAAACAACAGTATAAATAGATTACTCTTACCGATTGCATAGCCTATAACTTAGGTTAAATTGACAATTTTTAATATTACATCGTTTTGTCTGTCATTATTGGTCATCGTTAACCAATTTTGATGACGTCAATAAGCCATTTTTTAAGGCTAATCTTAGTTCAATTAATTCTAGAAAATTAAGCGTTGAATATTCTGCCACATAAATTCAACATTACTTTCATGTGGCAGAATAGATTGATGATAATTACCAGTTTATTTTTAAACCGATGTTACCACGAAAACTTTGATGTTTACTGCCACCAAAATTGTGTTCGTAGCGGACATCACCATATAGTTCACTTTGGGTAGTAATTGGAATATTTAAACCTAAACCAATTTCTCCCCAAGTTTTATTGAACTTCTCGCTAAGTTTATCACGTCCAATTTTTACATCATCAGGGCTAAAGAAATCATGCAAGATATTTACAATACCATATACTGACGTTTTTTGGTCTTCTGTATCTGTTGCATTATACGCAAACATGACACCAACACGACCACGTAATGTATCAGGATTATTCTGATCGACATGGCGAATATGATCATTAAAACTGTCAAGTTTCAAATACTGATATGTCAGTTGTGCTTGAGGTTCAATAGACCAATTCGTTCCACTTAATGGAATTGAATGACCTGCTTCAGCCGATAGCGCTACACCCCAACCATCTTGAGTGGATGGATTTTTACCTGTGCGAGCATTATATTTGTTGCGTAGATAAGATAATTGACCGACTAAGTCAACATAAGTGCCAGTACCGGTATAGTAGGTATTAGTGATACCCAAGCTGAAGTTATCTGATTCGCCTTTCCCTGTTTTTTTGTTACTGATAAGGATACCGTCTTTAGTACGATATTTATCAGAAAAATCAGTTTTAGCTCTGTTGTAAGACAGATAACCACCAAATAAATTCAGACCATTATTTTCTAACGATGTGATGGCGAAGTCGTGCCCAATTTGGAAACCATAGATATTGGTTTCAAAATTGAGGCGATGTTCACCATCTTGTTTTTGATGTTTACCAAAAATTCGAGCCCAAGTATTTTGACTATCGTCAGTAGCACAGTCCAAGCAATAGATTTCTCCACGACGTTCCCTTAAATTAGCTAACGTTGTGTATCCTTGCTCAAAGTTGACACTCGGCATAAGTGCATAAGCCGCAATTGGATCGGCATAAATAGTTTTATTGGTTTCGACAAGTGATTTGGTTCTTGCTTTCATTGTCCAATAGTATTCATCTCGATTATCGACGGTACGTTTAGCTAACTGAACTTCTGTCAATCCGGTCGTTTGAGCTTTACCCGTAAAGGCAACTTCTGATCCGCTATTAGCAACATTGACAACTAAAACACTATTCAAACTTTTTTCAATTTGCTTTATATTACCATCAATAATGCGTTCTGTACCATCAGCAGATAATGGAACGATGGTCGTTGTGCCTTTAGCTGTTCCACTTAT
Organism: Gilliamella sp. CG25; assembly: GCF_046635705.1. Classification (NCBI taxonomy): domain Bacteria; kingdom Pseudomonadati; phylum Pseudomonadota; class Gammaproteobacteria; order Orbales; family Orbaceae; genus Gilliamella; species Gilliamella sp. CG25. The sequence continues at coordinate 57,887 of NZ_JBIDFJ010000009.1, forward strand.
ATTTAAAACATCTGACTTGATGCTACTATTATTTGGGTCGTCTGAAGCATTCCATATAGTATGCATTTTCACTGTACCTTGATCACCCACATAATCACCGGCAATATCAATTGAATAGAATTCGCTTGCACTACGGTTAAGCGATGTTGGGTGTTTAAAGTGAATAGTTCCGGCATTTTTGACATTGGTGAGAGTAGAATGTTCAGTGATTTCCCAAAGGCCAGAGTTATTTAAATTAATGCTACCATTTCCAGTTTCAATCTTGCCATACAAATTACCAGCATTATTAACGACGATAGTTCCTGTAGATGTGTTGGTAAAAAGATTACCATTGTTAGCATTCAATACACCCGTTTTCGCATTGTTAATTTCTAACGTACCTGTTTTATCATGACTAACAATAGATTGAATATTATTAATTTTACTGGTATCTAATGTTCCAGCATTATTAAATACCGCTTTTTTGCCAGATTCGACAGTACTATGTATCGCTGCCGTATCCGTCACGGATTCAATAGTCAATTTACCTAAATTAGATAGTGAACCACCGTCAAGAATAATGGCTTTATAACCTTGCGGAGATTTAATATTTGTATTTTTTAATATTAAATTTCCACCTGTTTGATAAATAGCGCTTGATTCTGTCGTGGTTATGTCTAACTGTGAATCATCTGCGGCAATGATGTTTCCTCCGCTAAGATGAATACCGTTGCCTAATTGGGTATTGATAGTGGTTTGTTGATTCAAATTAACTGTACCATTTTCAACATGAATACCGTGAGTAGCATGTTTAGCATTAAGCGTGGTATTTTTGGCTAAGTTGACAGTACCGTTTGTAACTTTAATTAAATTACCATTATTCGCATTTGAACTGATATTTAATTGGTCGGCTTTATCACTATTGATTGTGCCACCATTAATGTTGAGACCATCACCCATTTCGGTAAAAATAGTCGTTTCTCGGTTAAGGTTTAATTTACTATTACCACCCATAGTTATACCATTACCGGCGCCTTTTGCAGTAAGGGATGTTTTGCTCGCTAAATTAATTTCTCCCAGATCTTGCAGTTTTATGACATCACCGTTACCGGTATCCGTATTATTGGAATTGACGCTATTGGTGGTTGCGTTAAGTTCGGAACCAAAAGACGCTTTCCCTTGTCCTGAGACATATAATGAAGTGCCTGATGCATAATGTTGATTCCCTGCACCATATGATTCAATTGTGGTTATACCATCAATATTCATTTCACCACCATAAATATCGATGGCGTTATGGCTAGCACCGCTTAATTTATTTGATTCTACACCCAGATTACCTTTCACATGAATCGAACCAGAAGTTTGAACAATTCCTTTTCCTTCTTTCATATTAATATTTAGATCATTATGAAATGTAGTGTCACCTGCGCTGTTTTTTAAACCAACATAATTTGCTTCAATATTGACGTTTTTCTCAAAATTTAAGATTCCCCCTAATTGGGTATCATTTAATTCCGAACCATTACGAATACCGTCACCATTCGATTTTATATTGGTTTCTCCTTTTACCGTGATGCGTGCTGAGTTTGCCTTCGTCAAAGACACATCGATCGGGGCACCCGTTTCAAATTCGGTTTGTGACTGATCATTTTTATCGGGCCAGAAATCGGTGTGATTGATGTTTAAATTACCATTAACCACTAATTCACTATTGTCCCCTAATAAAATACTACTTGGTCGGTATTGTTTTTTTGTAGCATCTGGTGGTAAAGTTTGAGCGTTAAGATTAATCGTTAAATCGCCGTCAACGGTCACCGTTCCGCCTAAATTTGGACGATTATTTACTGGGTCTTGCTTAGGATAAGGTTCTGTCGTCCCAACGACCAAAGCATGATTTTGGTTTTTGCTGGTAATGGTCACTTTACCGTTAGTTGGATTAAAAGTCAGTTTACCGCCGTTATCAACAGTAATGACTTTATTATCTTGCCCTTTAGTTTCAATGCCCGTATAGCTGTCATCAGTAAGTTCACAGTTACTACCATTGACATTTATTTGGTTTTGAACATTGATTGAGCAAGGACCAGCTAATGCATTAGCGGAAAGCGAAGCCAATGCTGTTACTGCTAACAATTTTGAACTTTTCGTTTTCCCTTTTTTTGCCAGCTCTGAAACAACAACCCATTGTCGTTTAGAGGTGTGCCAGACTATTTTGTAAACTTTATTCATATTTTCATCCTTTTAAGGTATTTCTTAGTCAACTTTGTTAGAAATCAAGCCAACAAAGTTTTTTTTATAATTAGATCTTATTACTTGTCTTTAACGGGTTGCGTAAAAATTATCCTAACAATATTTACATTTAAATAATAATTTGATGTGAATTATGTATCTAAATTGAATTTATTGTCAGGAACTCATCAAAGGCGATTAATTCTATTCTTATTCGATTAATAAGTATATATAAAAATCATCTTTTTATGATCATAATTTGATCAGTGAAATTAGTGGTTAAAATCAAAAATTAAATTTTTGTTAAAATGTGTAAGTGTGCATTTCGACCCGTGATTAGGGATTAATATTATTTCGATAGGCATCGGGTTAACATTAAAAAATAATGCTAATCCCGATGAAATAAAATTAAGTGAAGTGTCTTCAACTAGTAAAAAAGAAATATTTAAAGTTCTTTTAGGATTTATTAACAGGCAATATTCATCTCATGTCACTGACTGACCCCATTCTATTTTTACGTTGTCAAATAAAAAATAATAAATTATTAACAATAAAAACAGGGATTAATATGCCAATTGACCATTTCATATACCCAAAAAAACTAGGCATCTCGATTTGATTTTGGGTCGCAATACTTTTAACCATAAAGTTAGGTGCATTACCAATATAGCTTAAAGCCCCCATAAAAACAGACCCCATAGATACGGCTAACAAGGTCTTTTCAAGCGAAGTCATTAATATTGTTGCATCACCCGATGCTAAATTAAAAAAGACAAGGTAAGTTGGTGCATTGTCTAAAAAGCCTGATAGGAGCCCGGAAAGCCAAAAATACATACTATTAATGGGGTGCGCTTGTTGATTATTGACTAACGAAACTAGTGGCGATAACGCTCCGTCACTGCCTGCTTTTAAAATGGCCAGAACTGGTACGATTGTAATAAATATACCAATGAATAGTTTAGCTACTTCAATAATAGGTTCCCAATTAAACTCATTAGCTGCGCGAATGTTTTTCGGAGTTAAGCAAATAGAAATTAGGGTGATAATGATAAAAACGCCATCTCGGACAAGGTTAGGTAAACTTAGATGCGTCCCGAATAGCGTTATCTCTATAGCGGAATGCCACATTCCTGATAATAAAACCATTGCAATAATCAGGATTAACAGCAACATATTATTTAATCCATAAAACTTTATGGAACTGTTATTTTTGGGCATTGTGGCTAAATGTAGCTTTCCGTATTGTAATTGAAAATAGTGGCGATCAATGAAATAAAAAATCGTAAGTAATAATGTTGAAGTTAACAATACTGGTAATAACATATGGCTCATTGTCCAGAAAAAATCGACACCTTTTAAAAAACCGATAAATAGTGGCGGATCACCAAGTGGTGTCAATCCTCCTCCTATATTAGCCACTAAAAAAATGAAGAAGATAATAATGTGAACGGCTTGTTTTCGATTGCGATTGGCTCTGATAAGGGGGCGTATCATTAGCATGGCAGCTCCAGTTGTTCCCATGATTGAAGCTAATAAAGTGCCCACTGCTAATAAGCATACATTTAATTTTGGGGTACTGACTATTTCACTTTTAATTAAAATACCACCTGATACGGTAAACAGCGCCAGCAATAACAGAATAAAAGGAAGATATTCAGCGAATATTGCATGAGTAGTTAGCTCAAGAGTTGATTGCCACCCAAAAAAATAACATGCTGATCCCATCAAGAGCAACGTCCAAAAAATGGTGATCTTGCCATAATGATGATGCCAAATTCGGGGGATCAATAATGGTAACAATGCTATCGACAACAAAATACCAACAAATGGGATACCCCAACAGAGTGATAGATGTTGACCACTAAAATCATCAGCATACAAGTCGAAAGGGATGAAGGTTAATATAATCAGTGGTGCGAGTGATATTTTAATTAATTGTTTCATTAGATCTATTTTATTATTTATTTATCACCTATTATAACAAATATTTTAAAGGTAATAATGATTGCTGATTGTTGTATCCGTTATTGTGCTGAAAAGTTTGAATATTTGCTATGTTAATAGTTGCAATTTGCTAGTAACCTATGTGAATGATGCCTAATTCATCATGTTTGTATTTTTCTCAATGCAAAACGCCATTATAATAAATAATAGTACATATTTCTGGAATAAACATGCCAAACCGATCACCAACTATCAACACATCGCCTTTACATATTCGCAATAAACATCGCCATGGATATGACTTTGCACAATTAATTAAAGCTGTGCCAGAATTTTCAGCTTTTGTTAAACGGAATCAATACGGAAATTTATCGATTGATTTTGCTGATCCTAACGCTGTCAGAATGTTAAATAAAGCACTACTATTGACCTATTACCAACTTTCTTATTGGGATATTCCTAACGATTATTTGTGTCCACCAATACCCGGACGAGCCGATTATATGCATTATTTGGCTGACTTACTGGCAGAAGATAATCAACATATCATACTCATGGGTAAAAAAGTTCAGGTGTTGGATATCGGTATGGGAGCCAATATGATCTATCCTATCATTGGTCGAGCTGAGTATGGTTGGTCATTTGTGGGCAGTGATATCAATCCAACAGCCATCAAAGTTGCATCATTAATCACAAAGGCTAATTTGTTACTCAAGGGATCTGTTCAATGTCGATTGCAAAAAAATTGTTTGGCGATTTTTGATGGGATTATTCAGCCTAAAGAGTTTTATATGCTTACCCTTTGTAATCCTCCTTTTCATGCGTCAGCGCAAGCTGCCTTGGTCAGTACCCAGAAGAAACTTAAAAATCTAGGAAAATTGGGTGATTCAAAACAAAAAACAGTACTGAATTTTGGTGGGCAACATATGGAATTATGGTGTCAAGGTGGCGAAAGTACATTTATCAGTAATATGATAAAAGAGAGTGCCAATTATAAAACACAGTGTTTATGGTTTACGACATTGGTTTCAAAAAAAGAATCATTACCGGTAATTAGAAAACACTTAAAAGCCGTTAAAGCTATTGAGACAAAAATTGTGCCTATGGCACAAGGACAAAAAATTAGCCGTTTTGTCGCATGGACTTACTTTAATAAAGCGGAACGTCAACAGCTTCTAGCAAATTATTAATGTTTAGTAAAATATCTCAAACAGACAGGTATTTAAGTACTACAAAGGCGAGTGATTAATCCCCCAATGTGTCCTGCAAATAGTATTCAATAATTTTTGTGTTGTTAGTTGACCTTTTCTTGTTTTATCTAATCAGATGTTTAATCAACATGCTATTTTTAACATAAATAAAAAAATGATATGTAATCAATGTTTAATATTAAAAATGGGTATTCATTAATTATATAATTCTTTGTTATAACTAAAAATTATTATTTTTCTTATAAAAAATTAACGATAATTAAAATGCTTTGCAATGAACAGTAATGGTTATAATATAATCAATACTGAAGCGATATCCATTTAGGTATAAGGAAGATAATATGAGTAAGAATACGACGGCAGAACTGATTGAAAAGTTAGAAACTATTGTGGGCAAAAAGCACACATTAACTGATCCTTCCCGTACTTTACTTTATCGTAAAGGTATTCGTTTTGGGGAAGGCGATGCTATTGCAGTGGTTTTACCCGGTACGTTAGTTGAACAGTGGCTAGTTTTAAAAGCGTGTGTTGAAGCCGATGTCATTGTGATTACTCAATCGGCAAATACAGGATTAACCGGTGGTTCTACACCTGACGGTAATGATTATGATAGGCCTGTGGTAATTGTCAGTACTCGTCGACTTGAAGGTATTCAAGTGATTGAAAATGGTGAGCAAGTGGTTTGTTTGCCAGGCAGTACACTATTTAAACTTGAAAAAGAGTTAAAAAAATATAATCGTGGGCCGCATTCGGTAATAGGTTCATCTTGTATTGGCGCATCCGTTATGGGTGGGGTGTGTAATAATTCTGGTGGTGCTTTAATCCAGCATGGGCCTGCCTATACACAAATGGCCGTATTTGCTCAATTAGATGATCAAGGACAATTGCATCTAGTTAACCATTTAGGGATTGAATTAGGTGATGATCCAGAGACGATCTTACAAAATCTTCAAAATCATACTTATACTGAAAAAGACATAAATCATGATGCAGGTTTAGGACACGATCATCATTATTGCGATCATGTTCGTGAGATTGATGCCGATACGCCAGCGCGTTTTAATGCCGATCCAACTAGACATTACGAAGCTTCGGGTAGTGCAGGTCGGTTAATGGTATTTGCTGTACGATTAGATACGTTTCCACTCGAAAAAAATAGTGCAGTATTTTATATCGGTACTAATAATACTGATGATCTTGATGAAATCCGACGTCATATTTTAGCTCACTTTAAAAATTTGCCGGTATCGGGCGAATATATTCATCGTGATGCATTTGATATCGCTGCTGTATATGGTAAACATATCTATTTAGCCATACAAAAATTAGGGACAAATGTGATTCCTCGCTTATATGCATTTAAAAATTTTGTTGATCGTGTCAGTACAAAAATTCCATTCTTCCCCAATAATTTTTCAGATCGATTTGCGGTGTCTGTGAGTAAATTACTTCCTAACCACTTACCTAAATCTATTCGTGATTATCGTGATCGTTTTGAACATCATCTTATTTTAAAAATGGCCGATGATGGCATAGCGGAAGCTCAGGCATTTTTGCAAACATTTTTTCAAAACAAACAAAGCGACTATTTTCATTGTAATGAGAAAGAAGCTGAAGCGGCGATGTTGCATCGTTTTGCGACAGCTGGTGCTGCAACTGTTTATCGTAGTGTCCATTCGGATACGGTTGAAGATTTGGTGGCACTGGATATTGCTTTACGACGTAATGATAAAGATTGGTTTGAAACATTACCGGAAAATATAAGTCAGCATTTTATTCATAAATTATATTATGGGCATTTCTTCTGTTCTGTTTTTCACCAAGATTATATTGCCAAAAAAGGAACAGATTGCCACAAAGTGAAAGAAGCGATGTTAGCCATTTTAGATCAGCGTGGGGCACAATATCCTGCTGAACATAATGTTGGTCATTTATATCAAGCTAACGCTGATTTGAAAAAATTCTATCAGCAATTAGATCCGACTAACAGCCTCAATCCAGGTATTGGTAAGACATCGAAAAAGAAATATTGGCAGTAATTTGACCTTAAACGAAAACCGCCAGTATCGATAAACTGGCGGTGTTATGTTGATATGACTAAATAATCATATTGTTCAATAAATCGATTAATATATTGTCTTGAAAATCATTTGTATATCAAAGTAATTTTTTTAATTGATATAACATTTCTAATGCCTGTTTCGGTGTTAATGCATCAGGATCTATACGTTTTAAAGCCTCTTCAACTTCAGACGGTTCTGATTCAGTTTCAAACGAAAGTTGCGAGCTATCAACATGGCTGTTCGCTGTCTGTTTTGAAATCATTTCAAGCTCTTTTAATTTCTGTTTAGCCCTTTTTAAAACCGTTTTAGGCACACCCGCTAAACCCGCAACGGCGATACCGAAACTTTTGCTTGCTGCACCTTCAGAAACTTCATGAATAAATGCAACGGTATTATCATGTTCAATAGCATCAAAATGGATGTTATAGACACCTTGCATATGTTCAGGTAGTTGAGTTAATTCAAAGTAATGAGTAGCAAATAGGGTCATCGCCTTAATGTGATTAGCTAGATTTTCTGCACATGCCCAAGCCAATGAAAGCCCATCATAGGTTGAAGTGCCTCGACCAATTTCATCCATCAGTACCAAACTTTGTTCAGTTGCGTTATGCATAATATTGGCTGTTTCGGTCATTTCAACCATAAAAGTAGAACGCCCAGATGCTAAATCATCTGATGCACCTATCCGCGTAAAGATGCGATCAACAGGTCCAATAATTGCTTTAGATGCAGGAACAAAGCTACCAATATAAGTCAGTAAAACAATCAATGCAGCTTGACGCATATAGGTGCTTTTCCCGCCCATATTTGGACCCGTAATAATAAGCATTCTTCGGTTTGGTGATAGCAAAAGCGAGTTCGCAATAAATGGTGTTTTTAATACTTGCTCTATAACGACATGTCGACCATCTTTAATTTCAATTCCGGCACTATTAGATAATGTCGGGCACTGATAATTAAGTGTTAAAGCACGTTCAGCAAGGTTAGTTAGTACATCAAGTTCAGCTATTGCATCGGCACTCATTTGCATATTCGCTAAATCAGGCAATAGTAACTCAAAAAGTTGATCGTAAAGTTGTTTTTCTAAAGCTAATGCACGACCTTTAGAGGTTAACACTTTATCTTCATATTCTTTTAATTCTGGAATAATATAACGTTCAACATTCTTCAATGTTTGCCGTCTGGTATAGTGAATCGGCGCTAAATGGCTTTGCCCTCGACTGATTTGAATATAGTAACCATGTACCGCATTAAATCCGACTTTTAAGGTATCGATACCTAGCGTTTCACGCTCGCGAATCTCAAGTTGTTCCAGATAATTCGTTGCACCGTCAGCAAGATTACGAAGTTCATCTAATTCGGCATTATAGCCAGTTGCAATCACCCCTCCATCACGAATAATAACGGGTGGGGCTTCAACAATAGCTTGATTTAAAAGATCGGCTATATGATCAAACTGATTGATTTTAGATCGTAAAGCAATTAAATAAGGTGATGAGTGATGACTTAACAATTGTTGTAATTCTGGCAATACATTATAAGCATCACGTAAACGAGCAAAATCACGTGGGCGTGCGGTTCTTAACGCTAATCTGGCTAAAATTCGTTCCAGATCACCAATTTGCTTTAAGATCGGTTGAATATCAACAAGATCTTGTTGTAATTCGCTAATGGCTTCTTGTCTATTTTGCAAAATAACCACATTACGGATAGGCGAATGCAACCAACGTTTTAACATTCGGCTTCCCATAGCGGTTTGCGTTTTGTCTAATATATCGGCAACCGTATTTTCAGTGCCACCACATAAATTTTCGGTGATTTCTAAGTTTCGGCGAGTAGCCGCATCTAAAACAACAAAATCATAGGCTGACTCTTTAATGATAGAGCGAATATGGGGCAGGGCTGTGCGCTGAGTATCTTTCACATATTGCAATAAACAACCAGCGGCAGACAATGCATAACAACAATCCTCAACCCCAAATCCGACTAAATCATTCGTTCCAAATTGTAACTTAAGCTGTTGTTTCGCTGTTTCAAGATCGAAGTCCCACAATGGGCGCCGTCTTAAGCCATTACGATTGTCAATTAATGACATCGATTCGAAATCTTCAGGATAAAGAAGTTCAACCGGATTTGTCCGCTGTAGTTCTGCTTGCATTGCTTCAATGTTATCGCATTCGAATACAAAAAAACGACCAGAACTGATATCAAGAGTTGCATAACCAAAATGATTTTTGTGCTGCCAAATGGAGGCCAGCAAATTATCTTTTCGATCTTCTAAAAGTAATTCATCACTTACTGTGCCAGGAGTGACTATACGAACAACCTTACGCTCAACAGGTCCTTTACTGGTAGCAGGATCGCCAATCTGCTCACAAATTGCGACCGACTCACCCAACGCAATGAGTTTTGCTAAATAACTTTCAACTGCATGATAAGGCACGCCTGCCATTGGAATAGGTTCACCATTTGAAGAGCCTCTTTTAGTTAACGAGATATCAAGAAGTTGCGAAGCCCGTTTGGCATCATCATAAAACATCTCATAAAAATCACCCATACGATAAAACAGTAAAATATCCGGATTTTCTGCTTTCAATTTTAGGTATTGTCGCATCATTGGTGTGTGGTCGGTGAAGTTGTCGTATTCGGTCATATTATCAATTCTTTTTTATCTAAAACTCAGGCGATTACTATTTCTAATCTTACTCACTTTATCGCAAAATCTTTGATTTTGCTCTTAAGTAACTCGGTAACTGTCTTAAAAACCCTAAAAATCGGTGAAACTTATTATATTAGGCATCATTTAATATTAAATGATTGTATCACTTTATAGGCTGTATTGAAAATGAGGGGATTTGATGTGAATAAGAAAAAAAGTTAGTAACATAATCATGAAAATAATAGCAATTATTGCAGATTGTATAATAATCTGTTTAAGATAACATAATAATTATACTATTTTTTTTAGAAAATTAGAAAATTAGAAAATTAGAAAATTAGAAAATTAGAAAATTAGAAAATTAGAAAATTAGAAAATACCAAAGTATTGTAAAAATAATTGATATAAAAATATTCCAATGATGACCTTTAATTAATACTACCAAAGTATAAGATTTAGAGATTATTTATTTTAATATAGTAAATATTGAATTCATTATTCATTATCTAACCAATCTAAAGGAATAAGTTTAATATTATTACGCCATTCCTCAACAAGATGTCCATTATTAACTTCTTCTAGCATTGTTAAAGGAGCATGATCAAGTACAATAATCTGCAAATTATGGTTTGTTTTATCAATCGCATCACTAAACACCTTAAATATTTTTTGAACTTGTACTATATCTTCATCATTCTTTAGTAAATCTAACTCTTGATCGTTATTGATCTGAATATCTTCACTTCTATGGTGATGCAATTTACTAGGGAAATACACTTGACTTGGTTGATCATAAATCATGTAATTTGGTACAGGACAGTGAGTTAATGTTGAAAAATGTTGATGTAATGCCAAAGTTATTGCTATGTGATAAGAAACCCAATTTGCTCCACTACCGATTTCCCATAAATAGTCTCTTCTTCCATTATTATTGACTGTCACGGTTAACTCTTTTGCAGATAAAGAAACTGGTGCATTAGGATTTTCTGTATCTAGATGAGGCAACCAAGCTGTTGCTAGTTTATTTACTTTTTGTAATTGCAATTCTGTTTTTTTCTGGAAGTTACTAGGTATAACTTTTTTTCTAAGCTGAGAAAGTTCAAGATTAAGTTTATTGTATTCTTTAGTTAATTCAGATTTTTCATCGATATCACTCATAATTTTTAATGCCGATTTAACTTGACCAACAAATACGCCAATAGCAAACGAATCATAACATGATTTTTTTTTCTTACTGCTAAGTATATTTATTTGTTCTTTCACATCATTTAACTCTGATATGAAACGGTTAAGTTCATTTTCTAGGAAAAGTTTTTCCCTGCTGAAAACCCCTTGTATTTTTTCAGGAACTTCTAATTCAGACTCTAAGCTATCAAATGCCCGTGCTAAAGGTTCCAGGACTAATGTTTTTATTTTATTAGGTTCAATAAATAGAGATGTTTCTATTTCTTTCTGTTGGATAAGCCATTTACTAAAATATAAACGATTTCTTTTAATAAAGGTAATTTCGGTATGATTGTTAGTAACTTCATGTATTGCGGATAAGTTTATTAATCTGCTCTTTATTTTACCGATTTGTTCAGAAATTTCTTTTGATTTTCTTATCAATAAAATTTCTTGTTCATTAGCAAATTTTATGTTCGCTGTACCTATAGAGTTGTCCATTTCTTTTTTCGAAACAATATTCAGTAAATTTAAAATTTGTTCTAGAGTAAGTTCTTTTATATCTTTTTTAACTACTAGAAGACCAAGTTCGATGGCTTTAATTACATAAGCTTGAGCAGTTGCTATCCAATGTTCGTTTTCTTTTTTTAATTTCAGGTATTTTTTTTCTACTTTATTAAATCGCTCTTCTAACGATCTTAATTCATGAATTTTCTCAAGATCTTCATTACTTAAAGCACCTAACACATAGGGTAAGATTGTTATCAATTTCGACTTATGTTCAAGTGAATCAGTCTTATAAAATAGAGCATTTGGGTTTGCTAATATATTTTGAGGTTGATAATTAAAAGCAGCTAGATCTCTTAAGCTCGTTTTAAATTTATCTAACCGCCCAGTTTTATAAAAATCAAAATTAATATTCGAAACACCAATTATTTCATTTAATCTAATTTTGATATCATCGATATTAATTGTATGAGTTGAAATGAATTGAGGAATTTCTATTTCCGAAGATTCAATAAAAAAAGCATTAGATGTTGAATTTTGATTATTAGGATCTTTACGGGCAATTAATAATCTAGATTGAGATGTTTTTATTTGTACCCCATACCAAGAAGTAGTATCGCGTATGGTATTAACGGGAATAGAACATTTGGAAGATCCTAAACAATAATCAATAATAGGGATAATTGATGATTTTCCTGTTTTAGAAGAACCAGTTATCAAATTTACTTTGTTTAATTCGAAACTAATAATTCGAGGTTTTTTTTGTTTATCCTTTGACCAAAGAATAACCTTTTCAATTTGGAAAAACATAATTAATAAACCACCTTAATAATTCTGGTTAAATCACTTTCCGTTATATCAGATAACCACTTTCCTAACTTTTCTGAACAATTAATAAGATCTTTTGTAGTAATGTCCAAGTTTTTAATGGAAACTGGTTTAAGCTTAATATTAGGTGTAATCATACCTGTAATATCATCTAAATAAAGTAATCCAGCATCAACTGATATCAGAAGAGAATCTAAAGTTCTTTCTTTTTGAGAATCGACTCTAAAATGTATTGAGAAAGGAATATCTGTTTTACTCTCTTTGGCAGAATAAAATTTTGAAATATAACTTTGCAAATTATTTCTTGTCTTTACTAATACACTTCTTGTATCTTCATAAAATATAAAAGCAAACAAACAAAATAGTTTGCATGGGTGAATTGGTTTTTTATTTTGTTCAAACGAGGATTTTGCAAAAATCCATAATAAATAACCACCTAGAGCAGGATTGTTAATTTCCCATGCTTCTTTTTCTAAACCATTAGGTATTATCATCTATAATACCTAATTTTTGTTTGTATTCAGGGTGCCAACCAATACTTAGATCATCTGCTAAAGTTTGAAGAGTTCCATGAGAAAAAAAAGACTCAATTGTTTTATTTTCTAATTTAATGTTATCAAAGGTCTCCAAACATTTATAATAAATAAGCGCACCTAAAGACTCATTAGTTACATTATGTCCATGTGCTATTATTATCTGTTTTTGATGAATTTGCCATTTATGTTTTAGTAAAATTTGATAATCCTGATAGCTTGATTCTTGAATAAATCCATTAATCGTCCATTTTGAAATGGCATCTTTAGTTTCAAGTTTGGCTATTGCTGCTTCTTCAATTTCAGTATCATTAGATTCAATTAATTTTAGCTGTTTTATATATATTGGCTCTAAAGTAAGATCATTCTTTACATCTATACTATTATTAGTTCGACTACAAACAAATTTGAGAATATCTCGCCTTCTATATTTACTTTCGATATCTCCCAATCGCATACCAAATGCTTTTGCTGAAATAATTGTAGGAATTCTGAGTTCTGCTGCACGGGTTAAATTATTTCCAACCCATCCAACTATTTCATCTAAAATATCTTCAATATTTTCCTCAAGAGCCCCTAATCTTTTTTGAAAGTATGTATTTTTAAGATCTTGTATCACAGAACCAGAACCATGAATATAATCAAAATTTTTAATCAAAATAAATTTTCTTTCATCCATGGTTATAAAGTTATCGATATAGGCTTTAATATTATTCGATCGAATTCTGACTAAGGTTAAAATAGATTCAAATGCTTTTCTAGCCTGTTTTTCTGTTTTTGCATTTACTAATAACTTTAATAATTTACTCGAATGTGATTTATTTGTATAGAGTAAAAAAGTAGTGATATAAGGATCTATTTTATTGTCACGTATTAGGTCTAACCAATTAGAAAGTGTTTTCCAAAAATCTTTACTTTTATTTGATACAATATTACGAGTTGTAGTAGTTACCTTGTTTTGTTCAAGAACGGTAGAAGACTCTAATTGCTCTTCGAGGTCGTCAAGCATTTCAAATCCTATATTAATTGTATTATCAGCTTCAAGTAAACGCTGTACGAGGCGATATTCCTGATATTTGTATCCTAGCCATGACTCAACCGCACTTGACATTAAATCTCCAACACTTTTATCATAAAATATAATATATTACGCCATAAACGTATTTATAAATATGGTAGAGTATAGCACAAAAAAAAATTAATTTAACAATTATAATATAATAATTTTACACTATATTTACTTTTTGTATTATGATTAAATATATCTTAACATTTAAATACTAACCAACAGTAGAGTAAAAATAAAAAATTATATATAACTAATTTACTCTACAGTAAAAAGACATTATCAAAATGTAATAAAAACTATGACAATTATTTTTAAAAATTTAATAAAATAGCACTAAATCATTACCTGCCTGTAGTCAGTGAAGTTGTTATATTCGGTCATATTATCCCCCCTTTTTTATCTACATTTCAGGTGATTACTCTCTCTATTTATACTGACTATTTAGCATAATTTTCGATTCTTTCGGCTTATTAAGATATGACCAATCAGAAATATTACTGATGATAAAGAGTTTGCTTTAAAAGTCCTATTATTTCTAAAATTAATCATTTTTATTGTTTAAAAATTTAGCATTAAATGAAAAAAATAAGATTAATTTTTTTCATAAGATCACTAAATCAAACTGTTTTTATTCTAACTGTCTGATAATTAATTAATAAATAGAGAAAGGAAATAATATGCGGATAGTTTTAGCGATTTTGTTGGTGTTTTGTTTAACTGCATGTCATGTTCGTACGGCTGATCAGGCTTATAACGAAGGGCAATATGTGGAAAGTATCAGTTTATTAACCGCTAACATAGGTGAAAAAGGAGCGGCAAAATTTAATGAGGAAAGTGCCGAAAAGTTACGAGTTTTGGTTAGTAATGTGATGAAACATTACGAGACAATCATTAATAGTAGTGCTAGTACTGATTATCAAGCACGTATTGATAGTTATGAATCGCTTCGAAAAATCAATTTAATGTTAATTAATCGTTTTTATAGTCAAACTGTCGCATTTTTTAACGATAAATATCCAGTGAATAAATTAGATCAACTTATTGCAAAAGAGTATTACGATTATGGTAATTCGATAAAAGGTACGGATAGTGAAAGTTACAAAATAAAAGCTGACTTATATTTAAAAGGTTCAGAACGGTATAAATATAAAGATATTTTTACTTTATATAAAAATGCTAAAAAGCAACATTTGGATATTGAAGCAAAACAACACTATGATTTAGGTAAAACGTTTTCGCAACAGGGTAGTTATCATGAAGCATCCCTAGAATATCTTAAAGCTTGGGAAGTTTATAAGCCAATAGGCGAATATAAAGATAGTTTTAAACTCTATGAGGATAATAAAAGAAAACATGTTACTGCGCTAGCAAAAGAGTATTATGAAAAAGCCTCGTCACTTGAAAAAATAGCTTATAAACGCGAAACTTATCGTGAAGCGGCTAAATTTTATGAGGCAGCCAATTCAGCCTATGAACAGTTCGGTTCATACCGTGATGCCAGCGCTAGAGCGAGTCGTTGTAAATTAAAGGGACGCGTTAATGTGTATGTTAAAGATTCCGACTATCTTAGCTGGGTAAAACAAGTTTTTAACGCTAATTATATATACTTTGTTGATCATAGTTCACAAGCTAATATCATTATAGATATTAATGCCAAATCTGACTATATTCATATGAAACCGTATGAAAAAAATGAAGTAAAAACAGAAAAATATGTAGAAAGAATGAGCGAAAAAACCGATGATAAGGGTAATAAAATTAAAGTTCCAATTTATAAAGAGCAAAAATTCAACTTAAAGACTATCACTCATTCAAAAAAATACATTTTTACTACTGATATCGAAATAACCGGAGAAATCAGTAATTCTAAACGTTTGATAAGCGAAGCCATCTCTTCTAAAACGGATTATATCTATTCGGGCGATGTTCCAAGTAAATTTCATAACTCACAAGCAGGCGAGTGGAAGTCCAAATCAACGTTAAAATCTGAAGCACATTATACGCAAGGTGAGGATATCAGAAACCATTTAAAACAATTTATTGATAAGATGAGTTCTTTATAATAATTGTTAATTATCGCTCAAAAATAGAATCCCACAAAATTGATAATGTGGGTTTTTTTATTTTAATCGTCTTTTAGTATAACTTAACGTCTGATATGGATTAATTGATACCTTTTAATTTATTAAATGTAATCGTGCGATTATCTAAAATTTAGCACCTTAATTATGATCAATTTAACTCTGACAATTTAGTTAAAAATTATCATTGTCATTGCTCAATCCAATCACAGTCTTATATAAAATATAACTAACCTATATCCTATGATTATTAAGATAATTTTCATTTTAATTTATTCTTGCCAATTATTCTGAATCAGCTTGAATAAACCTTAAAAATTTGGTAGTTTACTGTTAGTTATTTTATCATTTAACACAAATAAAGAAGGTAATTTTTATGACAATCAAAGTAGGTATTAATGGATTTGGCCGTATTGGTCGTATTGTTTTCCGTGCTGCACAAAAACGCTCTGATATTGAAATCGTTGCTATCAATGATTTATTAGACGTTGAGTATATGGCGTACATGCTTAAATATGATTCAACTCACGGTCGTTTTGACGGTACTGTTGAAGTTAAAGATGGCAAATTAATCGTTAACGGTAAAACAATCCGCGTTACAGCTGAAAGAGATCCTGCAAACTTAAAATGGAACGAAGTGGGTGTTGATGTTGTTGCTGAAGCAACAGGTTTATTCTTAGATGATGCAACTGCTCGTAAACACATCCAAGCGGGTGCTAAAAAAGTTGTTTTAACTGGTCCTTCTAAAGATAGCACGCCTATGTTTGTTATGGGTGTTAATGATAAAGATTATGCTGGTCAAGATATCGTATCTAATGCGTCATGTACCACTAACTGTTTAGCGCCTTTAGCTAAAGTAATCAATGATAACTTTGGTATCGTTGAAGGCTTAATGACAACTGTTCATGCAACTACAGCTACTCAAAAAACGGTAGATGGTCCATCTCACAAAGATTGGCGTGGTGGTCGTGGTGCAGCACAAAACATCATCCCTTCATCAACTGGTGCAGCTAAAGCAGTAGGTAAAGTTATTCCTGAATTAAACGGTAAATTAACTGGTATGGCTTTCCGTGTTCCAACTCCAGATGTTTCTGTTGTTGACTTAACTGCTCGTTTAGCAAAACCTGCTAAATATGAAGATATCTGTAAAGTGATCAAAGCGGCTTCAGAAGGTCCAATGAAAGGCGTTCTTGGTTACACTGAAGATGATGTTGTTTCAACTGATTTCTTAGGTGAAGTTTGTACTTCTGTATTTGATGCAAAAGCGGGTATCCAAATCAGCGATACTTTCGTTAAATTAGTTTCTTGGTACGATAACGAAGTTGGCTATTCAAATAAAGTTTTAGATTTAATTGCGGTTGTATCTAAAAAATAATGACTAATTTTTAGTTTTTTAAAAAGTGACCAAATGGTCACTTTTTTTTCGCTTAAATCTTATAGCTTTACAAAATAAAAACGCTCATTTTTTAAAAATGAGCGTTTTCACTAATATATATACTACGATATTAATTAGATTACGACAACTTCTGATGCCGCTGGTCCGCGAGGGCTATCTTGAATAGCAAATTCGACTTGTTGACCTTCAGCTAGAGTTTTAAAACCTTCCCCCGAGATTGCTGAAAAGTGAACAAATACGTCTTTGCTCCCATCGGTTGGTGTGATAAATCCAAAACCTTTACTCTCGTTAAACCATTTTACTTGGCCTGTTTTCTTATTCATTTACTAGATATCCTAACAATAATTAATATTTTGCCTTTAAGGCACGTATAGACTTTTATGCAATATAAATTAATCAACTTACAAACTAGATGATGCGTTAAAAACACCCCCTAATTGTTAAACGTTTTCATAAAAAAATATTGCTTCATAAGTCTGTTACTATTACCGCATAATTTATAATCGAAAGCAAGATATTAATGACAATTTTTTCATCTTAGGATGAAGTTTTTTATAAAATTTTTAGATATAATGGTTAAATTTGATAAATAGCAAATTATTGAAGGGTTTTTGATTTAAATTTATTTCGAAAGTAAAGATTATTTAAGCAGATTAAGGCATGTAAGATGTAAATTTAAAAATTAGTATTAACGATTACTTTTAGGTTTCTTTTGAATACATTGTTTTATCGTTTCTTTATATCAAACGTTTACATACGTTTTAACTATAGGTTTACAACTTACTGTTAAAGATGTGAATCACAATGTGGTTAATTATGTCATTTATGTCATATAAGGCTTGCAACTTGCCTTATTGAGATAAGATTGCCAGCGCAAATTATCTAAGCTAAATAGCACTAAATTGGATATTCACTTATTTTTCATCTCATCTGTTAAAAAGGCATTGTTATTGATTTAATTACTTTCTGCTATTCTTTATTTAAAAATAAAAGCTATAAGTAAAGACTTATAGCTTTTAATTAACCATTATTATGAAAATTGATAGCAAATATTAATTATTTTTTAGCTCTCTCAAAAGATTCAATAATTTCTTTGCGAGCAGCATCGGCATTTTCCCAACCGTCAACTTTTACCCATTTTCCTTTTTCTAATGCTTTGTATTGTTCGAAAAAGTGTTTAATTTGAGATTTTAGTAATTCAGGTAAATCATCCACATCTTTGATGTGATCATACTCTTTAGATAATTTAGTATGTGGTACGGCAACTAATTTAGCATCTTGACCGGCTTCATCAGTCATTTTTAATACACCAACAGGACGGCAACGAATCACTGAACCAGGTTGTAATGGATACGGCGTTGGAACTAAAACGTCAACAGGATCGCCATCAAGCGATAATGTGTTATTAATATAACCATAGTTACATGGATAAAACATTGCTGTTGCCATAAAACGGTCAACAAAAACTGCACCTGTATCTTTGTCTACTTCATATTTAATTGGATCCGAATTTGCTGGAATTTCAATTACTACATAAATATCATCCGGTAATTCTTTACCTGCTGGTACATTTAAAAGTCCCATTTTTGTATCCTCTATCTTGGTTAATAATTTACAATATTGTTTCTGATATGAAATGAGCGAACATTATAAAGATTATTCGGCGTTGCTCAATTCTTTTAAGTATTGAAAAATCTGTTTGGCTGTTTTTGGTGGTTTATTGGATTCTCGTTCTTTTTTAGCCTGACGGGCAAGCGTACGCAGTTGTTGTCTGTCTGCTATAGGAAAGAGTTCGATAATTTTTTCTGCATCACCTGTTTCAATCAATTCGTCACGTAACTTTTCAAGTTTATGAAATAAGGCAACTTGTTGGTTATGACGGTTTTTGAGCTTGTCTAAAGCTTGCGTGATAGGATCGATATTGCGGCTACGAAGCAATTTGCCAATATATTGTATTTGTCTTCGATATCCCTCTTTTTTGATTTTTTGAGCAAGTTCGATAGCATAAAGTAAATCTTCATCAAGGGGGATTTTAGTCAGTTCATTTTTGCTTAAATTAACCAATTCGACACCCATTTTTTTCAAAATTTCGGCATCTCGTTTGATTTCACTTTTACTGACATAAATAATTTCATCATCCATATCAGTATCAAATTCTTGGTTAATGATTAAATCTTTAGGGTTATTCATAGGATTTCTTTTGTTAATAGTTAACTAAAATTGAATTCTGGCTTATTATAACGTATCACTAGCAGAATTGTAGAAAATAATAAAATGAGTATTGAACAGATTAAAAAAGATGCCCAAAGACAACAAGATAAGTTATCAAATATTGTTGCTCAAGCTATTGAACTGGCTAAACCTCGTGTTGATTCAGTTGAAGTTTCAATTAACCAAGCAACTGGTATTGGTGTAAGTACTCGACAAGGGGAAACTGAAAATGTTGAATTTAATAGTGATGGTGCATTATCTATAACCGTTTATAAAGAACAACGCAAAGGAAATGCATCAACTAATGATTTATCGCCACATGCAATAAATCAAGCTATCGATATGGCAATTAATATTATGCAATATACTTCTGCTGATCCTTGTTCTGGTTTAGGAAACTTAGATCAGATGGCATTGAATCCTCCTGATTTAGACCTTTTTTATCCCAGTGATTTAGACGTGGATAAGGCTATTGAGCAGGCAAAACAAGCTGAGCTAGCGGCCCTTGCCAATGCTGACATTATGAGTAGTGACGGCGGTTATTTTAGTAGTAAATATGGTGTGTATGTATATGGTAATAGTCTTGGTATGTTACAAGGCTACTGTGCAAGTTCTCATTCGTTGTCTTGTACAGCGATTGCTGAACAGGCGGGAAAAATGGAACGAAACTATGCTTACACTTCATCGCGTGATATTAAGGCACTCAAATCTCCTAGTTGGGTTGGGCAGCAAGCAGCAGAAAGAACAATTGCGCATTTAGGGGCTAAACAAATTTCTACCATGCAAGTACCCGTACTGTTTAGTGCAGAAGTTGCAGTTGGATTAATAAGGCACTTAGTGGGTGCAATTAGTGGCGGTACAATCTATCGCAAATCATCATTTTTACTTGATAGCGTGGGTAAACTGATTTTTCCTTCATGGCTAACTATTTTTGAAGATCCACATATTTTAAAAGGTGTTGGTTCATCGCCTTTTGATAGTGAAGGAACCAAAACAATTAAACGAAATATCATTGAAAACGGTGTATTGCAAACCTACTTGCTTAGTCATTATTCAGCCAGAAAGCTTGGTTTAACATCAACAGGTCATGCGGGAGGAATTCATAACTGGCTTGTATCGCCAAGTGAGCATGATGCTGATTTTAAAACCATGTTGAAAAAATTGGATAAAGGGGTTGTGATTACTTCGCTTATGGGGCAAGGTGTGAATAATGTAACGGGCGACTATTCACGTGGTGCGACAGGTTTTTGGGTTGAAAATGGTGAAATTCAATATCCAATAAATGAAATAACCGTTGCTAATAACCTAAAAGATATGTATAAAAATATTGTGGCAATAGGGAATGATCTTGAAACACGCAGTAATATTCAATGTGGTTCAATATTAATAGATAAAATGAGTATAGCAGGGAAATAGGATGAAAAATGGGAAAGTTAGTCAGTAGTACGTTTTTCCAAAAAATCACATTATGGATGCCAGGACTAATCAGTTTCTTACATTATAAACGTGAATATTTAAACGCAGATATAAAAGCAGGATTATCCGTAGCCGCGGTATCCTTACCGGTATCGATTGCTTATGCTGAGCTAACAGGTGTTGGTGCTATTGCGGGGCTATACTCAACTATTTTACCGCTTATTGTCTATGCCCTTTTTGGATCGTCTAAACAGTTGATTGTAGGGCCCGATACCGCAACGTGTGCGGTGGTTGCTGCGGTTGTTTTTCCTTTAGCTGCAGATGATCCCATGTTACGTTGGCAGCTGGTGGTGCTGCTGACAATTATGATTGGTATTTGGTGTATCATTGCCGGCAAATTTCATCTTGGCGCCTTAGCAGATTTACTCAGTCAACCTATCTTAATTGGGTTGTTAAATGGTATTTCTATTACAATCATTGTCGATCAATTAGCGAAAACATTTGGTTTTCATTATGACTATTCTTACCTTATTGAACGTGTGGTTTATTTACCGGTTAAGCTTTATCAATCACATTTAGGCACGACATTTATATCTTTCATAACATTATTGATTCTCATTGCTTTTAAGAAATATAAACCACGTTACCCGGCACCACTTTTTGCCGTTGTGATAATGACTTTATTTTCATGGCTGTTTAATTTTGAACATTTTGATATCCACATTATTGGTAATGTAATTGGTGATTTTATACCATTGGAAGCTTGGATTGATTTTGATAAAGGGTTAATGCGTGATTTAGTTGTTCCCTCATTGAACATTGCTGTTATCTGTTTTGTGAGTATGATGATTACCGTACGAAGTTTTGCAACAAAAAATAATTATGAAACAAATGCCGATGTTGAATTTAAGGCATTAGGCATGGCAAATATTGCAGCAGGTCTATCACAAGGATTTGTTGTAAGTGGGACTTCGTCACGAACGGCGGTGAACGATGCGAATGGTGGAAAAACTCAGCTTGTATCGATAATCGCTGCGGCATTAATAGGATTTGTGGTACTCTTTTTGTTGTCACCGTTACAATATATTCCAACAAGTGTCCTTGGCGTGATTTTGATATATTCCTCGATCTCGCTAATTAATGTACAAACAATTTTGCGTTTTTTTAAATATGACCGTGACGCATTTTATTTAAGCTTAGCAACATTTATTGCGGTATTACTTATCGGTATTATACCGGGTATGGCTTTAGCGGTATTATTAGGCATCTTTTTGTTTCTACGTCGCGTTTTTCGACCTAAAGATCAGTTATTAGGGGTTGATGATGACGGACGAATTCATTCATTAGGCAAAGATGTTAAACCTGTTAGTAATACGATAATTTATCGATTCAATTCACCTTTAACGTATTTCAATATTGCTTATTTTAAACGAAGAATCATTAGTTATATTGACGAATCAGAGCAACCTGTTAATTATGTTATCGTCGATGCGATTCCTTGCTTTACTTATAAAGATGTCAGTGTATTATCGGGTATTAACGAATTAGTTAATGCATTAAAAGTACGTAATGTGGTTTTAATCTTATCAGGTAGACGCAAAACCCTTAAAAATTGGTTTAAACAAATGAATATTACCCCTGATCATGATTACATTGAATTTACTTACGATCTCTATTTTGCTGTTAAGTTAGTTCAAAGTAGGGAACATATGGACAATAAAAATGAAGACGAGGATACGGATTAATTAACGCCCCCTTTTTTGTTCAATTAATGATGTCAAAAGGTGCAGAACCATGATGAATAGGAACAATAATCACGTTAAGATCGAAATGATAAGTACCGGCGATGAAATTTTATATGGTCAAATAACCGATACGAATGCAGCTTGGCTTTCTGAACTATTTTTTCAAGAAGGTATTTTAATCACGACTCGCCACACAGTTGGTGATAATCTTAACCAGCTTACCCAAACATTACAAGAACGTAGTCTGATCAATGATATCATTATTGTTAATGGGGGGCTTGGGCCAACCAGTGACGATTTAACAGCACAAGCGGCAGCTTTAGCCAATCATGAAGCACTGGTACTCAATCAGCAGTGGTTGACACAAATTGAACGTTATTTTGCCAGTTGCGGTAACGTGATGCCGTCAAGCAACCTTAAACAAGCTTTATTGCCGCAAAGTGCTGTATTAATTGATAATCCAATAGGAACAGCCTGCGGATTTAAAATGCACATCAACGGCTGTATTGTGTTTTTTACGCCTGGTGTGCCTGCTGAATTTAAAGAGATGATCAAAACTCTTGTATTACCAGAAATTAAATTATCCTTTCCAAAATTAGAAAAAACGCTCTGCTATCGATTAACTATTATCGGGCGCACTGAAAGTGATTTAGCCACCGAGCTAACATCTAAATTAGATATTCCAAAAGATATCGTGATTGGTTATCGTGCTGCGATGCCTATTATTGAATTAAAATTTAGTGGTCCTCAACACAAAAAAGACACGTTGGATAGTTTATGGCGAAAAACTAAATCTATTGTTGATGACAATTTGCTTTACGAAGGCATGATTAGCAAAGACAGTGAACTCGGTTTAGCCAAAGTTGTTTCAGGGCTATTACATGAAAAAGATTTAACTATCGCAGTGGTCGAACAACAATCAGCAGGGATAATTAGTTATCAATTATTTGAAACCGATGCACCCATCGCAAAATCAGAAGTGATTCCATTATTATTTGAAGATCCCAAAGATTATCTTTGGCATATTATGACCCAATATAGAGCTGATATTGTATTAGGTATGGTTAATTTTAAAGAAAAGAACAGTCAATTTACGTTAATCATTACCACAGCAAAGCAAACTATCCAAGTTAATTTAAAATATATTGGTCGAAAACTTTCACGGCATGAAGAGTTACAAACTTTTTCAGCAATAGCGTTAGATGCTTTACGTCGTTATTTGTTAAATAAACCAATAATTGCTTCTAATGCTTGGCTCGATATTTTGGATTAAGTTAAACGATAATGTGATGTTTTTTAGACTGGGAATGGTTAATTTTAACTATCTTAACAATAGTATGATATTAATATAGACAATTCCCCACAAAATTAAGTAAAATAACGGATCTTCCAAATTACATAAACTAGTAAATACATTAGAGGTAAAAATGGCTCGAGTAACTGTTCAAGATGCTGTAGAAAAAATTGGTAATCGCTTTGATCTAGTTTTAGTTGCAGCAAGACGCGCACGTCAATTGCAAGTTGAAAACAAATCACCATTAATTCCAGAAGAAAACGATAAAGAAACCGTTGTTGCTTTACGTGAAATTGAAGATGGTCTTGTTAATAAACAAATTCTTGATACAGCTGATTTTCAAGCTCGTCAGGAAGAAGAAGCAGAAGTGCGTTCTACACTGCATGAATCGATCCTTCTTGAAAATACGCCATCATACGAATAAGCGCTATAGGAATTGCCTATGCAATATTTTGATAGCTTAAAAGAGGTTGTAGCATCTTATCTTCCACCCAAACAAGTTGAACTTATTAAAGATGCTTATCTTTTTGCTCAGAAAGCACATGAAGGGCAATTTCGATCTAGTGGTGAACCTTATGTCACGCATCCTGTTGCTGTGGCATCAATTTTAGCCGATATGCGGCTTGATTATGAAACCATCATTGCTGCACTATTACATGATACGATTGAAGATACACCAGTTACTTTCCAAGATATCACAAATCATTTTGGTAAACATGTTGCAGTGTTAGTTGAAGGTGTATCCAAACTTGATAAATTAAAATTTCGTAATCGACAAGAGGCTCAAGCTGAAAATTTTCGGAAAATGGTGCTCGCCATGACCGAAGATGTGCGAGTGATTTTAATTAAACTGGCTGATCGTACGCATAATATGCGAACACTTGCTGCATTAAGACCAGACAAACGCCGTCGTATTGCAAAAGAAACGCTTGAAATTTATGCTCCATTAGCTCACCGTTTAGGTATTCACCATATTAAAACTGAACTCGAAATTTTAGGATTCACGGCGATGCATCCTAATCGAGCCAAAGTAATTGAAAATGTGATAAAAGCAGCTCGAGGTACACGTAAAGAATTAATTCAACAGATTTTATCGGAAATACGTGGTCGTTTAGCTGAAGCAAATATCGAGGCGGAAGTTGAAGGATTAGAAAAAAATATCTACGTGATTTATCAAAAAATGCAAATGCGTGAACAGCATTTTCATTCTATCATGGATATTTATATTTTTCGGATCGTTGTGAAAGATGTTGATGCCTGTTATCGTGCACTTGGTCTTGTTCACAATCTGTATAAACCTCGCCTTAATCGCTTCAAAGACTATATTGCAATTCCTAAAGCTAACGGTTATCAGTCATTGCATTCTTCATTAATTGGACCACATGGTACGCCAGTTGAAGTGCAAATACGTACTGAAGATATGGATCAAATGGCTGAAATGGGTGTTGCCGCACATTGGGTTTATAATGCCAATGATGAGCTGAATAATACAACGGCGCAAATCAAAGCACAGCGTTGGATGCAAAGTCTATTAGAGTTGCAACAAAGTGTGGGTAACTCTTTTGAATTTATTGAAAATGTGAAATCTGACCTGTTTCCGAAAGAAATTTATGTTTTTACCCCTAAAGGAAGAATAGTACAGTTACCGGAAGGTTCAACCGCCGTAGATCTTGCTTACGCTGTCCATTCTGATATTGGCTATCAATGTATCGGCGCAATTGTTGACCGAAAACCTTATCCACTTTCACAGCCATTAAGTAATGGTCAAACCGTTGAAATTATCACGTCGCCTGAAGGTCGTCCGAATGCAAATTGGCTTAATTTTGTTGTGAGTGCTAAAGCCAGATCACGTATTAGACAAGCGTTAAAAATGTTAAAACGTGATGATGCAATTGAATTAGGTAGAAGACTATTGAATCTGTCATTATTAAAAACAGGTGGCATCAATTCACTTAAAGCTAAACAAATTGCGAAAATTGTTGAGATAACGCAGTTACAATCTTTTGATGATGTCTTAGCCGAGATTGGTCTTGGTAATATAATGAGCCATTTTATTGTCAAAGGGTTAGAACACAAAGAATTGTTTCAAAATAACAACGACACAAATAAAACCTTAGTCATTACTGGTAGTGAAGGGGTTTTAGTCACATTTTCGAAATGTTGTCATCCAATTCCCGATGATCCGATTGTCGGTCAAGTGAGTCCTGAAAAAGGATTAATTGTCCATCATGAATCATGTCGAAATGTCACGGGATACCAAAATAATCCTGAAAAATACATCTCTTTAAAATGGGCGACTGATATCACTCAACAATTTGTTGCTGAAATATGGGTAGATATTTCCAACAACCAAGGAGCACTTGGGCATATTCTTTCAATTATTAATGATGAAAAAGCGCATTTGCAATGGCTTAATACCGAACAGAAAGATCGACAAATTTATACAGTCATTTTGCAAGTTGAAGTTAAAAATCGTCAGCAGCTCAATGAGTTAATGCGTAAAATTTCATTGCAGCAAGATGTTGTAAGTGTCTCACGTAATATTAATAAGCGATGATGGCAAATCGATTTTTAAGTCAGGTTCCGATAATAAAATTGAGCGGAATTGGCTCTAACCTTGAAAAAAAATTCAATGCATTAGGTATCTATACTGTTCAAGATCTTTTATTACACTTTCCGTTACGTTACGAAGATCGCACCTCATCTTGTCCTATAAGTGAGGTTGCTATTGGTGAGCACACTACCATAGAAGGTCGAATCATCAAGTGTGAAGTGGTGCTTAGACGTCGACAAATGTTAATTTGTCATATTCAAGATGATTCGGGCATAGCAATATTAAGATTCATGCATTTCAATGCAGGCATAAAAGCAAGTTTAGCATTTGGCAATTGGGTTAGTGCTTATGGTGAGATAAAAAAAGGAAAATTAGGCGCTGAAATTATTCATCCTCAATATAAAATTATTGCTAATCCAGCAGACAAATCTAAAAAATTATTGGATGATCAAGAAAAATATACCCCAGTCTATCCAACCACCTATGGATTAACTCAAAATGTCATTCGTAAATTAATTGCTTCTGCGTTATTACTGTTAAAACGTAATCCACCCAAAGAAATTCTGCCTAAGTCAATAGCAAATCATTTTTTACCAGCATTGGAATCATTAAATATCATTCACAATCCTCCAATTGGTACCGATATCACTCAATTATCTGCAGGGGAACATCCTGCTATCAAACGTTTTATTTTTGAAGAGTTACTTGCTTATCATCTGAGTATGTTAATGCTAAAAGTCGATAACCAAAAACAGCAAGCCCGTATTTATCGCCCAACGCAACAATTTATTGAGCCTTTTTTAGCCTCGTTACCCTTTAAACCCACTAACGCACAACAACGTGTTGTACACGATATCTATCACGATATGGCAAAACCTGTCCCAATGATGCGATTAATTCAAGGGGATGTGGGATCTGGCAAAACATTAGTCGCGGCTTTAGCGGCATTAAATGCGATTGAAAATGGTGCGCAGGTTGTCTTAATGGCACCGACCGAGATATTAGCTGAGCAACATTATAATAACTTTAAACAATGGTTTGATCCTTTGGGTATTACCGTTGATTGGTTATCAGGGCGTTTGACTGCTAAAAATAAAAGATTGCGTTACGAACAAGTAAAAAGTGGAAATATTAGATTGTTAATTGGCACACATGCCGTATTTGTTGATAAAGTTGAATTTGCTTCGTTAGGTCTGGTGATTATCGATGAACAGCATCGTTTTGGTGTGAATCAAAGACTGAGTTTGTGGGAAAAGGGAATCAAAGATAATGACTATCCTCATCAGCTAATTATGACAGCTACTCCGATTCCCAGAACATTAGCCATGACGGTATATGCTGACTTAGATGTCTCTATCATTGATGAGTTACCCCCGGGGCGCACACCTGTCACAACTGTTGTGATTCCAAATTCTCGGCGTGATGAAATTATTGAACGCGTTAATCAAGCTTGCCTGGAAAATCGTCAAGTCTATTGGGTTTGTACATTAGTCGAAGAGTCGGAAACATTAGATGCTCAAGCCGCTGAAATACTGGTTGAAGAGCTCAAAGAAAAAATGCCACATTTAACGATTGGGCTGGTTCATGGCAAAATGAAGTCGGACGAAAAACAATCGGTAATGCAGAATTTTAAACAAGGTGTCATCCAATTGCTCGTCGCCACAACGGTCATTGAAGTGGGTGTCGATGTGCCAAATGCAAGCTTGATGATTATTGAAAATGCGGAAAGATTAGGTCTGGCGCAATTGCATCAATTACGTGGTCGTGTAGGTAGAGGAACGGCGGTATCTCATTGTGTATTAATGTATCAAGCCCCATTAAGCAAAGTTGCACAAGCAAGAATGAAAGTCATGCGTGACAGTAATGATGGTTTTGTGATTGCGCAAAAAGATTTAGAAATACGTGGTAGTGGGGAGATTTTGGGCACGCGTCAAATGGGGATAGCTAGCTTCAAAGTTGTGGATTTAATCCGTGATCAACATTTGATAAGTCAAGTTCAAAAAGCCTCTTATTTTTTACAACAACAACACCCCGAAAGTGTGAAAGAGCTGATTGACTGTTGGCTTCCGGATAGACAAAAATATATTAATGCCTAGTATTTTCATTTTCTTATTAGTTTATTCATAAAAACAGATAGATAATTTCAGTGAATTGATTCCACATTTATTCATGGCAGAGAATATAAAAAG
Organism: Gilliamella sp. CG25; assembly: GCF_046635705.1. Lineage (NCBI taxonomy): Bacteria > Pseudomonadati > Pseudomonadota > Gammaproteobacteria > Orbales > Orbaceae > Gilliamella > Gilliamella sp. CG25. The sequence goes on from NZ_JBIDFJ010000009.1 coordinate 86,959, forward strand.
TGGACATTGAATTTTATTCACTGTCCACAAAAAATTATTGATCTTAATTTCGAAACAAATTACAAGAAAGATCGATAAGGTAATTCAGGCTCATCGGTAAAGATGTCTCTAAATCCACGATAATGCTGATAGTGCATTTTGTTTTTATCTGTTGGATAAGTATATTTACCGCCAACTTGCCAGAAGAAAGGCGTAAATTGATATTCCAAACGATCTTTCTTCATTTGCCAAAGCACTTCAATTTCACGAGGATCACTTTGGAAATTTGCCCAAATATCATGATGAAAAGGAATCACAACTTGGGTTTTTAGTGATTCCGCAGCACGCAAAATATCTGAAGAGGTCATTTTATCGGTGACCCCACGTGGATTTTCACCATAAGAAAGTAACGCAACATCGATTTTGTAATCATTACCATGTTTGGCATAATAGTTAGAGTAATGAGAATCACCCGAGTGATAGAGCGAACCACCTGAGGTTTCAAACAGATAGTTAACGGCTCTGTCATCCATGCCATCTAAAATTGCTTTATCAGTTGAGGATACCCCTTTTGGTAGTGTCACTAACGATGTTCTGTCAAAAGAATCTAGCACTCGAATGGTAATATCGCCGACTTTAATGGTTTCGCCTACTTTGGCAACAATGCAACGATCTTCAGGTACACCCCAACTTTTCCATAATTCGACACAAGCTTTAGGGCCAATAAATTTCACTTTTGGTGAACAGTTTTGAATGACCGCAGCCGCCACATTGACATCAATATGATCGGCATGATCGTGGGTTGCCATTACCGCATCAATCTCTTTAATAGCAAAAGGATCTAATACAAATGGACTGGTTCTTAAATTAGGTTGTAATTCGCGTACTCCCCCCATACGCATCATTTGATGTTGTTTGTTCATCAAGGGATTAGCGTGTGTTTTTTTACCGGTCCCACACCAAAAATCGACGGAGATATTGGTATTACCGGCAGATTTTAACCAAATGCCAGTACAAGCAAGCCACCACATGGTAAACGTATTGGGTTTAACCTCTGTTGCTTCAATCTCTTCATTTAGCCAAGTACCCCATTCAGGAAAGGTATTTAATATCCACGATTCTCGGGTAATTTCGTTCACTTTACTCATACTTTGTTCCTTTTACATTTTAATAATTAAACTAAAATAACATCTACACCTTGCTCCTTAATGCTTTCAATGACTTCCTTGTTTGCTTGTTTACCGGTAATTAAAATATCGATTTTATTCACAGGACAAAAAAGCATGCCAGAATTGGCTTTGGTTTCAATTTTTGAACTATCCACAACAACAACTAATTTTTCAATTTTTTCAAGTATCTGTTGTTCAGCCACTGCACCTAATATTTCATTCTTATAAAGTCCATTGGGTGTTAACGTCTTGCCACTGGTAAACATCCATTTGCCAGCATAAGAATCAGTAATGTTCGCAATGGGGTTAAGAATAATATTTTGTGTTTTGTTATATAATCCTCCCATAATGATGACATTTTCATGATCATGTTCAATCAAGTAACACGCTAACGGAAAATAGTTAGTAATGATTGAAACATTTTTACCACAGAGTTCTCGACCCAATAAAAACGCCGTTGAACCGCAGTTAATGACAATATTTTCATCAGCACCACATAACTTAGCTGCACGAATAGCGATGCGAGCCTTTTCATGATAATGATCGGTATTATTATTGCCGATTGGTGCCCATATTGGCTTTTTCTCTTCGATGCGCATAATACCGTTACGTACTTTTTTTACTCTTCCTTCCTGATCGAGCTTAGTGATATCACGACGAGCTGTAGCCGGTGAGATAGAAAAATATGAAACTAACTCAGTCACTCTTAACATCCCTTTGTCGTTAACCATTGCCACTATTTCATTATGTCGTGATATTTCGTTCATTATTACCTCTTTGTTGAATTAAAGTGATTAATTTTGATCAAAAATGATAATAATTTTCATTCATAATATTGTCAAATATTTATAACCAATATTTAACTCATTGTTGATTCAATATGTTGATAATAATAATTATATTTCTAATTTTTACCGCTGTTTTTTCCTAAAAATGTGATGATAATCACAGATGTGGGTGTGATAGATTTAGAAAAGTGATCTTTATCAAAATAATCATAAATAATCATTGAATGGTTAATTGTGATTGTAGAATATAACAAGTGTTATTTAATCATGAATAACGAAGTGTAATCAGAAATTTTATCTATTCATATAACAATAAATATTATAGAAAAATTTAAAAACGAAGTTAGTTCTCCACAGTAAAGCGTTAGATATTTAAAGATGTCGATAAACCAATGAGAGGAACATATGGAAGTAATCTACAACATATTTTATATTTTTTATAGCCAAGTTATGACAAAAGCGCCTTTGTTGCTTGGCTTAGTGACAATGTTAGGTTATTGCCTTTTACGTAAAGACATAACAACCGTTTTAAAAGGCACCATTAAAACCATTGTTGGTTTTATGTTATTACAAGTCGGTTCAGGAGTGTTAGTTTCAACTTTTAAACCCGTCATTGCAAAACTATCAGAATATCATGGTATTAAAGGATCGATTATTGATACGTATGCCTCGATGGTGGCCGTCGAAAAGGGTATGGGCGATCAATATTCTTGGGTTGGCTATGCAGTATTATTGGCACTTGCTATCAACATTGCACTTGTACTGTTTCGCCGTTTAACCGGTATCAGAACGATCATGCTGACAGGTCATATTATGTTTCAGCAAGTCGGTCTTATTGCACTATTTTACTTTTTATTTGGTTATGGCATGTGGGAAACCATTATCTATTCCGCCATTATTACTGCACTCTATTGGGGGATATTCTCAAATATGATGTTTAAACCAACCCAAGCGGTAACAGGTGGGGCTGGTTTTTCCATTGGTCATCAACAGCAACTCGGTTCATGGATAGCGGTAAAATTAGCGCCAAAACTGGGTGATAAAAATGATTCGGTTGATAATCTTAAATTACCTAAATGGTTACATATTTTCCATGATAGTATCGCTGCCACAACCATTGTCATGACATTCTTCTTTGGCATCATTCTTCTTTCATTTGGTTTAGATAATCTTCAAACAATGGCTGGTTCAACCCATTGGACAATCTATATTTTCGAAACAGGGCTTAAATTTGCCGTTGCAATACAAGTTATTGTGGGCGGTGTACGAATGTTTGTTGCTGAATTATCCGAAGCATTTAAAGGTATTTCTGAAAAATTAATTCCCAATGCTGTGCTTGCTATTGATTGTGCAGCCATTTATGCATTTTCGCCTAATGCCATGGTTTTTGGTTTTATTTGGGGCGCATTAGGGCAATTCTTAGCGATCGCATTATTGCTTATCTTTAAATCCCCAATAATGATTATTCCGGGATTTATTCCAATGTTTTTCTCAAATGCGACAATTGGCGTATTTGCCAACCATTTTGGTGGTTGGAAAGCAGTTATGAAAATCTGTTTTGCAATGGGAATAATTGAAGTTCTGGGCTCTGCTTGGGTGATAAATATTTTTGCGCAAAACGGCACGCCTATTGACTCATGGATGGGGATGGCGGATTGGTCAATTCTATTCCCACCAATCTTACAAGGGTTATCATTTTCTCATTTGTTTATCTATTTAATCATTGCGTTAGCATTGGTGTATATGTTCTTTGCCGCTAAAACACTACGCGCTGAAGAAGCACAACAAAAAAATCAACCTATCGAAAACGATATACATCAGGATGTAAACGAAGCAGTAGTTGAAAAAATGGATGAAGTTGCAATAAGTGAAGGACAACCAATTCGTATTCTGGCGGTATGCGGTAGTGGTCAAGGGTCATCAATGATGATGAAAATGAAAATTGCGAATTTTCTGGATAAGAAAGGGATCCCTAACATTATGGATTCTTGTGCAGTTACCGACTACAAATCCCGATTACCGAATGTTGATATCATCGTAGCATCGAAGCATCTGATACATGAAATTGAAGTGAATGAAGGTCAACATGCACTCGGTGTACAAAATATGCTTAATCCACATACGTTTGGCGATGAGCTTATCGAACTAATTAACCAAGTTAATACGAATAAATAGATAGAATATGAAAAAGGAGCGCAATATGGCTTTCAAAGAATCTTTAATTGAAAATAACTCAATATTACTCAGCGCAGAAGCGGCGAATTGGGAAGATGCGGTCAAGCTTGGAACCGATATGTTAGTAGCATCAAAAGCCATTGAACCATCTTATCACGATGCCATTATCCGTTGTGTAAAATCCATGGGACCTTACATTATCATTGCGCCTAATCTGGCTATGCCGCATGCCAGACCTGAAGATGGTGTCAATCGTACCGCTTTTGCCTTAGTAACCTTAAAAAAACCGGTTTATTTTGACGGAGAAGATGAACCGGTTGATGTGCTTGTCACCTTAGCCGGAAGTACGTCTGATCAACATATGGAAGGGTTAATGGAAGTGACACAAATTTTAGATGATGAAAATAGCGCAACAGGTGTTGATCTCGATAAATTAAGACGTTGTCACAGTAAAGAAGATGTCTATGCAGTCATTGATCAGGCTTTAAATGGAGGCTAGTTTATGTATCAAGCTTTAAAAGAAAGAGTTTTACACGCTAATTTACTGTTACCTAAATATAATTTGGTCACTTTTACTTGGGGCAACGTATCAGAAATTGACCGCACAAAAGGCGTTATAGCTATAAAGCCTTCAGGCGTGGAGTACGGTGCGATGACCGTTGATGATATTGTTGTGGTTGCATTAACAGGGGAAATTGTAGAAGGTAAACTCAATCCTTCCAGTGATACAGCCACACATCTTGAACTCTATAAAGCATTTGAAAATATTGGTGGCATTGTCCATACCCATTCGCGCTATGCCACCATTTGGGCTCAAGCAGAGTTAGACATCCCAGCCTTAGGCACAACGCATGCCGATTACTTTTATGGTGATGTACCTTGTACTCGTCGGCTAACCGATAGTGAAATTGCAACCGATTATGAAAAAAATACAGGACTGGTCATCATTGAGGAGTTCAAGCGTCGAGGCGTCGATCCAAAAGCCATGCCTGGCGCTGTGATTTCTGGACATGCCCCATTTTGTTGGGGAAAAAATGCTATCGACGCCGTACATAATGCTGTGGTACTGGAAGAAGTCGCTATGATGGCAATTGCAACTCGTCAGCTCAATCAAACCATTAAAATTCAACAAACCTTATCTGATAAGCACTATTTTCGCAAACATGGCGCAAACGCTTATTACGGTCAAAAATAAAATGAACAAGGAAATGAAAATGACAGCACCTAAATTACAAATCGCCTTAGATCAAACTGAATTAAAACCGGCATTAGATGTTGCTAAAAATGTGTCAGGATTTGTCGACATTATTGAAGTCGGCACTATTCTTGCGTTTGGGGCAGGCATGGAAAGTGTAAAAACATTACGACAACTTTATCCCGATCATATTTTAGTCTGTGATTTAAAAACCACTGATGGCGGAGCAATTTTGGCAAAAATGGCTTTTTCTGCTGGCGCTAATTGGTTAACCGTATCAGCAGCTGCGCACATAGCCACCGTTGAAGCATGTAAGAAAGTCGCCGATGAGTTTAAAGGCGAAATCCAAATTGAATTGTATGGGCATTGGACATTAGAAGATGCGAAAGCTTGGCGAAAACTGGGGATAAAACAGGCAATTTATCATCGTTCTCGAGATGCGGAATTAGCTGGCGTAGGTTGGGGGGAGGAGGATTTGGTTAAAATGCGTCAGCTTTCAGATTTAGGACTGGAGCTTTCAATCACAGGGGGAATTGTACCGGAAGATATCCACTTGTTTGCCGGCATTAAAACCAAAGCCTTTATTGCGGGTCGAGCTCTTGCCAATGAAAATGGTAAAAAAACGGCTCAAGCATTAAGAGAGCAAATAGCAAAATATTGGTAAGTGATAGATTGCAGTCGTTACGGCGACTGCATTTTTAAAATAATAAAGATATGAGCAGGTTTTAACTATGTCAACATTTGCATTCGATCCCACTCTACAGACCAATCATATTGGTATTTATGAAAAGGCATTGCCTAATGAATTTTCATGGCAACAAAAATTGCAGGAAGCAAAATCATTAGGATTTAATTTTATTGAGATATCAATAGATGAATCAGATGAGCGTCGAGCAAGGCTCGATTGGTCTGATGACGAAATCTATGCACTAAAACGATTATGTGAGCAAAATCAAATACCACTACATTCAATGTGTTTAAGTGCACATCGTAAATATCCGTTTGGCTCAGCAGATGAAACAGTCCGCAATCAAGCTAAAGACATCATGAATAAAGCGCTTCGTTTGGCTTATAAGCTTGGAATACGAGTGATTCAGTTAGCAGGGTATGATGTCTATTATGAACCAGCCAATAACAAGACTCACCAACGTTTTATTGAAGGTATGCAATGGTCAGTTAAACAAGCGGAAAAAGTTGGGATAATGTTGGCAGTTGAAATTATGGATACTAATTACCTAAATTCACTCAGTAAATTTGAAATTTTAAAACGGGAAGTGAGTTCCCCTTACTTCATGGCTTATCCTGATGTTGGAAATATTACGGGTTGGAACTACGATACATGTACTGAGCTATTGTTAAGTCGTGATCATATCGTCCAAATTCATCTGAAAGACACCTTAAAAGTGAAAAATAATTATTCTGGACAATTTAGAGATCTTGTCATTGGTGAAGGTGAGGTTGATTTTCTGGCCATATTTAAAACACTTAAAATGATGAACTATTCCGCACCGTTAGTCATTGAGATGTGGGCAAAAGATGACAAATGGAAAGAAAATATTATCACAGCTCAAAAAAGATTAAAGGCAATCGGCGAACAGGCAGGATTTCCTATATTTAATTCAATATAAAATCAAACATGATTTGATTGTGAATCAACGCTTCATCTTATGAAAAAAGATGAAGCATTCAATGCATTAAGCTTTTTTGACAAAACAGGCTTTAAGCATAATTTTCATGCCATCGATTTTACAATCAATTTCATGATCACCGTCGACTAAACGAATCCCTTTCGCTTTTGCCCCTTTTTTTAGCACAGTCGATGAACCTTTTAATTTAAGGTCTTTAATCAATAATACATCATCACCATCCGCTAATAAATTACCGTTGCTGTCTTTCACTTCACGTTGAGATGATTCAGTCGTTGCTTGATTAGGATCCCACTCATGAGCACACATTGAGCAGACAATTAAATTACCGTCGGGATAAGTATATTCTGATCCACAGGTAGGGCAGTGATTTGTTGATTCCATCTTGTTTCCTGTCGTATTAAAAAGTTTAATTATAGCATATTTATTGTCAAATTTCCTGACATTAGATTTTGCTTTGTTATTTACCAAACTCATTATTTGCGCTTTGCACGATAAGGGCTATCGTGTAATATAGTCGTTATCATAAAAATTTAGAATATTGTGAATATTATATGAAATCATTAATAAAATTACTTTCGATGTTTTTGTTCATTCTATCTATTGTGGGTTGTGGGCTAAAAGGGCCTTTATATCATCCTACAGAAGCATCCAATAATCAAACTGATCAATCAACTATGAAGAGTTTGAATCAAGAACAAATAATAAATAAAGTTGCTTAAATTAGGAAAGAAACAATGAATTTTTTGCATTATCAAAATGGTCATTTATTGGCTGATCAAATTGCTATTGATGATTTAGCCAAACAATATGGTACCCCTTTATATGTCTATTCTGCTGACTATATCACTCAGCAGTTTTTAGCTTACAAGCATGCACTTACTCATCGTAAACACTTAATTTGTTATGCGGTCAAAGCGAATAGTAACTTAGCGGTATTACAGTTGTTAGTTAAGTTAGGCTCAGGGTTTGATATTGTTTCACAAGGTGAGCTAGAACGAGTACTCAAAGCGGGCGCAGACCCCAAAAAAGTTGTCTTTTCGGGCGTGGCGAAATCCATTACCGAAATTGAACGAGCTTTACAAGTAGGTATAAAATGCTTCAATGTAGAATCAGAAGCAGAATTGTATCGAATCAATGATGTTGCAAAACGTCTTGGTAAAGTCGCTGCTATATCTTTAAGAATTAATCCCGATGTTGATGCAAAAACGCATCCGTATATTTCAACAGGTTTACGAGAAAACAAATTTGGTATTAGTTATCAATTAGCGATTGAGGTGTACCGTCAAGCAAAAGCATTATCCAATATTAACATTGTTGGTATTGATTGTCATATCGGCTCGCAACTCACCGAGTTATCGCCGTTTTTGGATGCCGCTGAACGTATACTTTTATTAGTCGATAAATTAAAATCAGAAAATATTCAGATACAACATATTGATCTAGGTGGCGGGTTAGGCGTTTGTTATGATGATGAGCAACCACCAACGGCATCGCTACTGGTGACTGAATTATTGAAAAAATTAGCGCATTATCCAGATCTCGAAGTGATATTTGAACCGGGGCGTTCAATTGTGGCTAATGCGGGTTTACTCATTACGAAAGTGGAATACACTAAACATCAAGATGATAACCATTTTGCAATAGTTGATGCGGGAATGAATGATTTAATTCGTCCAGCGCTTTATGAAGCTTGGATGCGTATATTACCCGAAAAAGAGCAACAAGCGGAAGATAAAACCTTTATATACAACGTTGTTGGGCCGATTTGTGAATCAAGTGATGTACTTGCTTATCAACGTGAGCTATCTGTCAAACAAAATGATTTAGTCGTGATATGTAGCGCAGGTGCTTATGGGTTTAGCATGGCTTCAAATTACAACAGCCATCCTCGCCCAGCAGAAGTGATGCTGATTGATCAACAACAGCATAAGTTGATTCGTCAACGCGAAACGTTTGACGACTTATGGCGTGGAGAACACGTCTTCTAGCTATCCATTGATGTATAGGTTATAACTGGTTAAACAAGAATGATGAATCTTAATAAGTTGTTTATGACGTTCTTTAGTTCAAACGAATCAATAAACAATTATTCAAGATATAGTAATCTTTGATGATAAAAGGTAGATGATGATGAACTTTTCAAAAATGCATGGACTGGGAAATGACTTTATGGTTATTGATGCGGTAACGCAAAATGTTCATCTGTCTCCGGATTTAATTAAGCGTCTGGCTAATAGATATACCGGTATTGGGTTTGATCAGCTATTGATTGTTGAACCCCCTTATTCACCTGATAGCGATTTTCACTATCGTATTTTTAATTCGGACGGGACAGAAGTTCAACAATGTGGTAATGGCGCACGCTGTTTTGCGCGTTTTGTTCGTTTGAAAGGTTTGACCAAAAAGCGCGTGTTAAAAGTCAGTACCATGAAAGGGAACATTGCCTTAACCGTTAACGATGATGAAACCGTTCGAGTGAACATGGGGGTACCTGTTTTTGAGCCAAATAAAGTACCTTTTAAAGCGATTAAAGAAGAAAAGACCTATATTATCAGAGCACAAGAACAAACCATTTTATGTGGAGTTGCCTCAATGGGCAATCCACACTGTGTAATACAAGTCGATAATATCTTAACTGCTCAAGTAAGCACGCTAGGGCCATTATTAGAGCAACATGAACGTTTTCCTGAACGGGCTAATATTGGATTTATGCATATTATTGATCGTAATAACATCAATTTGCGCGTATTCGAACGTGGAGTGGGTGAAACCCAAGCCTGTGGGACTGGTGCGTGTGCAGCGGTCGCGGTAGGAATTAATCAAGGCTTGTTAAATTCGACTGTGAATGTCAATTTACCCGGTGGCAAGTTGCTGATTGAGTGGAAAGGCGAAAATCAACCACTTTTTATGACGGGGCCGGCAACACATGTTTATGACGGTTTTATCTCTTTTTAAAATAGTGCTTATTTGGCGATTAATTTGTAGCGTGGGTCAATAAAAATCCGAGTTCGCATATTTGAATATTAAATGAGTCTATCTTTAAAATGTTAACAAATGAATAAAGAATTTAACTATGGTTGTAAAAAACACGCGGAATTTAAAAACTAAAAACAGTCAAACTCAAACTAAACCACTCAAATTAAATGATGAAGTGGTCAGTCAGTATATTATCAATAACCCTGATTTTTTTATTCGCAATGCCAACCAGATTGAAAGTTTGCAAATTCCTCATCCCGTGCGTGGCGTCATCTCATTACCCGAATGGCACATGGCAAGGCAACGAAATAAAATAAAGCAACTTGAGTCTGAAATAACGTTATTAATGGAACATGCCACAGCGAATGAGCAGCTGTTTAGCCAATTGATGGATCTTCAACTGAAATTGATTCAAACCTCAGACCTCAATGAATTAATTCAGTCACTTAATTCATGGGCAAAATCATTGGGACTGAACGGCGCTTATCTCTACCTTTTTGACGATAAATGGCTACTTAGTGCGCCATCAAATTATCACTATTTGGCGCTGAATTCTTCACAATTTGATTTTATTCGTGTTCGTCATTTGCAGTATAGCCATCAGTATTTAGGTACATTAAATTCGACGGAATTAGATTTTTTATTACCAGAACATAACTATGTTGGATCAGTTGCTTTATCGCTATTAGGAAAATTTGGTGATTTGGGCATCTTGATTTTTACCAGTGCAAATCCACATCATTATCAAGCAGGTCAAGGGACACTCTTGTTGGAAAAAATAAGTGAGTTATTACCGATCTTGATTGAAAAGTGGATTATGCGAATAAAATAAGGACTAATGATGATTCAGTCTAATCAAGAACAACTATCATTATTAACCCAACCCGTTGAGCAATTTTTAAACTACTTAAAATCCGAAAGACAACTCAGTTTAAACACGCAAATTAATTATCGTCGACAACTCTATGCCATTATTGAATTAGCAAAAACAGTCGAAATAGCTAACTGGCAAGATCTCGATTCATCGGCGGTGCGCTTATTAATTGGTAGAAGTAAACAAGCAGGGTTACAAGCAAGAAGCTTGTCATTAAGGTTATCGGCATTGCGGAGCTTTTGTGATTGGATGGTCAAGAATCAATTGATTAGCGCAAATCCTGCTCGTGGCGTTTTAAATCCTAAGATCGGTCAACATCTGCCTAAAAATATTGATATTGACGAGATAAATCAATTACTGGACATTGAATATAACGATCCTTTATCTGTACGTGATCGGGCAATGCTTGAAGTTATGTATGGATCCGGATTACGTTTGTCAGAATTAGTGAATCTAAATTGCCGTGAATTAAACCTAAAAGAGGGGGAAATTCGGGTAATGGGGAAAGGAAATAAGGAACGGAAATTACCATTAGGTAGAGAATCGATTAAATGGATCCAACACTGGTTATCCATGCGTAACTTATTAGAACCTCAAGATGATGCCTTATTTATATCAAAATTAGGTCGTCGAATCTCCCCACGAAATGTTGAAAAAAGATTTGCTGAGTGGGGGATCAAACAGGGATTAAGTTCACATGTTCATCCGCATAAATTGCGTCACTCTTTTGCAACGCATATGTTAGAATCCAGTCGAGATCTGCGTGCAGTACAAGAGTTACTCGGGCATGCTGATTTGTCTACAACTCAAGTTTATACCCACCTTGATTTTTCACACTTATCTGATGTTTATGATTCGACGCATCCAAGAGCAAAAAGAGGAAGAAAGTAATGCGTTTTTACCGATCAATTAACCGCATTCAAGCAATGACATTTGATCTTGATGATACGTTATATGACAACAGCATGATTGTTGAAAAAGCTGAAGATGAAATCATCAAGTCTTTAAGACAACATGAACAGCTAAAAAATATCACCTTGTCAGATCTTCATAATGAAAAACAACAGGTATTAGCCCTAAATCCCGAAATCTATCACGATGTGGTTATTTGGCGAATCGAAACGATTAAATCTCTACTCCTTAAAATGGGTGTATCCACATTTAACATTGATGATATCGTTCAGGAATCTATGGCGTGCTTTAACTTTTGGCGTCATAAAATGCAAATCACTGAATCGACGCATCAATTATTGGCAACACTTGCCAGTAAAATACCCTTAGCGGTGATCACAAATGGCAATGTGGATATTCATAAAATAGGATTAGGAGATTACTTTCAATTTTCGCTGCGAGGTGGGGCGGATGGTCGTTCTAAACCTTTTCCTGAGATATTCGATTTGGCAGTTAACAAGTTAGCCGTACCAGCAAAGCACGTTTTACATATCGGTGATAATCTATTAACAGATGTTAACGGCGCAGTAAATAATGGTTTATTAGCTTGTTGGATTAATATTTATGGTCAAGATATTTATCATCTTGCTGATGCCAAATGTTTACCACATATTGAAATCAATCATTTATCAGAACTGGATAATCTGCTATAATTTATTTTAAATATGTATAAATAGACAGTAAGCTACACGATCATCATCAATTGCTTTAAAAAACGCCTATCTTTACATCCTTTTTGATGACAACCTAAACACGACAGATTAACTGAAAAGAATTGATTGATACTAGGTTTAAATTCAAAACCTATCAATAATTGCTATGATGACAACAGGTTTTAACATAATGGAAAACAGACAATCATTATTAAACGACCTTAATACCGAGCAGAAAGATGCGGTGACCACTGATAATCAATACACTATTGTTCTTGCAGGGGCTGGCAGTGGTAAAACACGGGTATTAGTTCACCGTATTGCATGGCTCTGTATGGAAAAACATTATTCGCCTCATTCCATATTTGCCGTCACTTTCACCAATAAAGCTGCGGCTGAAATGCAAGAGCGTATACAGCATCTGATTGGTGAAGGTTATTTTAATGGTATGTGGGTTGGAACATTTCATGGGTTAACGCATCGTTTATTACGCATGTTCTCTCAGCAAGCTAAACTCCCATCCAATTTTCAATTGATCGATACGGAAGATCAGATCCGTCTGATTAAACGGATTTTTCGTGAATTAAAAATTGACGAAAAACAGTGGTCGGCAAAAGAGTGTGCAAGTTTTATCTCTAATCAAAAAGAGAAAGGCTTACGCGCTAAAGATTTGATACCTGAAGATCCTAAACAGATAATGTGGCAGACTATCTACAATGACTATCAAGCGATTTGTGACAGAGTAGGCTATGTTGATTTTTCGGAGCTTATTTTACGTGCTTATGAATTATTGTGCAGTGACAAAGATGTATTAAGTTACTGCCAACATCGTTTTTCAAATATTTTAATTGATGAATTCCAAGATACGAATCATATACAATATTCTTTAGTAAAAAAATTAGCGGGCACGACGGCGAATGTCATGATTGTTGGCGATGATGACCAATCAATCTATAGTTGGCGTGGTGCAAATGCCGATAATTTACAACTCTTTATTCATGATTTTCCCGAAACTGAAATTATTCGATTAGAGCAAAATTATCGTTCAACCAGTACGATTTTAGATGCCGCTAATCAACTTATTGCTAAAAATCAGAATCGATTAGGTAAGAATTTGTGGACAGATCGCAATGAAGGCGAAAAGATTTCTCTTTATGTTGGTTTCAATGATATTGATGAAGCCAGATTTGTTATTGGGCAGATAAAAAAATATCATGATGCTGGTGAAAAATATTCCAGTTGTGCCATTTTATATCGCAATAATGTGCAGTCCCGACTGTTTGAAGACACGTTATTACAAGCTGGGTTACCTTACCAGATCTATGGTTCGATCCGGTTTTATGAGCGGCAAGAAGTCAAATTAGCACTTGCGTATTTACGGCTTTTGCATGATCACGATAACGATATGGCATTTGAAGCAACGGTGAATACGCCAACGCGGGGTATTGGTAATGTGACCCTTGATAAAATCAGATTAACAGCCAAACAAAATAATATTTCATTATGGAATGCGTGTTTAATGTTAATTCAAATGAATGGATTAACCGAACGGCAGCGATCTGGAGTAAGTCGTTTTCTTGAACTCATGGGATCAATTTATGATGAAGTTGCGCAAATGCCATTTTATCAACAACTCGATATCCTGATAAAATCGTCCGGAATTCAACAAATGTATGAGCAAGAGCCAGGCATTAAAGGACAATCTCGACTTGAAAATCTTGAAGAGTTAGTGTCGGCGGCTGAACAGTTTTATCGTAATAATGAAAATACCGTGATTGAAGATAGTGAAACCGGTCAGACCTTAACCGTGCTTGAATCATTTTTAGCTTATACTTCGTTAGAAAGCCGAGACGTGCTAAAAGAACAAGATTCAGTCCAATTGATGACATTACATGCTGCAAAAGGACTTGAATTTGATAATGTTTTCATTGTCGGTCTTGAAGAAGGACTGTTTCCGGCGCAACGTTCAGCACTAGAAATCGACAGAATGGAAGAAGAAAGACGCCTTGCTTATGTTGGTATAACACGAGCACGCAAGCATTTAACCTTATCGCTATGCGAGTTAAGACGCCTTTATGGTCGTGAAGAGCGTAATTTACCTTCTCGCTTTTTAGCTGAATTGCCAGTCGACAGGTTAAACGAAATTAGCTATCGGGGATTCTTTGCGCCTCCTGAAGGCAAATTAGATAATCTAAGTCAAGAAAAGCAATTTCAGCAAAATCGTAGACAATCTTATCTGGATAAAAGTCGTGAAAGTGATGGTTATACATTAGGCAGAAAAGTTAAACATCATCGTTTTGGTGAAGGCACAATAATCAATCTTGATGGTGAAGGGGATCATCGACGCGTTCAAATCGCATTTGTTAACGAAGGAATCAAATGGTTAGTGATTAAATTAGCCAATTTAACCCTACTTTGATTATACCTGCAAAAAAATGAATATTGTTTGAAGCTGAAAAGGGATCTTAATAAAGTATTGTAAGATCCCTTTTTTAACTGCTTATTTAATTAGCTTGCTTGTTCTTTTACTGCTTCAGAAAAAATCGTGTCAAAGGTTTGATCACTTCGGTTACATATCCACTGCTGATCATGATAATCAAAATGATAACCCTGTTTTGAGGTTGCTAACCAAACTTGATAAAGCGGCTCTTGAGTATTGACAATGATTTTGCTGCCATTTGGAAAGCTGATTGTAATCACATTACCATTAGTTTCATAATCAATATCGACATCATGTTCTTGAGCGTAGTTATCTAAAAAAAGTTCAACACTATTAAATAATTGTTCTGTTAGAATGTGAAATTGCGTAATATTCATTTCATTGTCATCAATTCGTTAAAAATAATGCCAGAATATTAGCATAAACGTCTATTTTTCGCTACCGTACGCCTAAATGCAATGCACAAAGTTTGTGACTAATTCACAAGGGGTAACGAGCAGGCAATAACCAGTAACACCCGCATATCAGTTCCTGGATTGGTTGCAACCCAACGGTTTACTAACTGATTTTCAGAAATCAATTTACCGTCACCAAAATAGTTTGCATAAATTTGTATCTTGCCTTCGGCAATTTCCATTTTATCGCAATTCGCAAATTCTTGGATAACCATTGAATGATAAGGTACTTTATTCCCATTAATCTGTTCATAGTTAAGAGAAGGTATATAATTAGTTACTTTATTAAATTGACGAATGTTTTTATTATACGGATGCAATCTGACCGAATTTTTATCTATAAAAGTGTAACCGACCGAATCTCTTTCATAACTTTTATTGATTGAAATAAATTGCTCTCCAATACTGGCGTCTTTTAATTTTTGATACTCTTTATTAAAGTCAACTTTATTCACCTCCGTTTTATTTTTTGTTACTCCCTGAAGGCTTAATACAGAAAAAGAAAAAAGAAATAACAGTATTCCTAATTTTTTCATTAAATTTCATCTCCATTTTTTAATTATTTTTTAAGCTTTGGTTAGGCTTAACTTGAGGTTGAAATTGTCTTTTTTGTTCTATTTCTTTCTGTTTATTATCTAGTTTTAACTTCTGTTTACGTTCAAGTTCCATTTTTTTCAAAATTGGTTTTATATCTGGTCTTGTAACATAAAGAATCTGTTTGTCTACATCACCTTGAATTGAGCACGACACCAAGCTTTGTTTGTCAGAAATCGGTTCTAAATAAAGTGATTTTTCAATAGTGCCAATTTTAGGAAGCACACCGTCTATAGAATAAGGATTATCCTGCCAATTAGGAGAATGAGATTGGGTATCAAAAATTTTAGTATTTGCAGTATAAATTTGTGCATTGAATTTAGACCAATGGAGAGTATCTAATGCGTTTTTTACATCGTCAATGGCATTATCAACAATAAATCCCCAGTAATAAAATTGGCCTGATGCGGTGGTGGTAAGGTAGACATTTTGATAACCCGAAATGGTTAACCCACGATATTGAAACGGTTTTTTAAACATCACTTTGTTTTTATCATGACTTTCGATAGATTCGACAGGAATATAGGTCACATTATCGGCAGTGGCTAAGTCAACATATTGATTAAAATCATCTTTGTATAAAGCGAGTTGCTTAAAAAATTGATTATCACATGCTAAAAAAGCTTTCATTATTTTGTCAGTTTTATTGATATCTTGTTGATTTTGAGCAGAATAAGCCATGCAAGATATCAATAATGTACTCACAAGCACAGAAAGTTTTTTTAAAAGCATGGTGATGTCCTTTTGGTAATCTTTTTATTAAAAAAGTATAATGATATTGTAAATTATTGTAAATCACGCCGTCAATGTTTACTACTAAAATCTTCAATGAAAATGATTAAATTACCTTGTTGAAAAGTAATTTTAACTAAATCTGATATGGCTTTATTGCGTACGCTAATAAATTTCCCAAAAGTGAGCGTTTGATTGACTAAAGGATACTGCACGCCTGTAATGGTCAAGTCCGTCACTTCACAAAATGGCATAAAAGAGACTATATGATTGTTGATATTAACGATTTCTTGATACTTTTTGGCAAAAAAGAAGTGGCCGTAATTATCATAAAAAGTGATTTGATATTGTGAATGATACTGCAACGCTACCGATAAATTACCTAAAAAATGGTCGCTAGCATGTCCAGTTGCCCCATAAATATCAAAGTGTTGAATCCCTTTATCTGCTAAAAAAATGATAGCTTTCTCAAAGTCAGTTTTATTTTGATCGGGAGTTTGTATTATTTGGATTTTGTCTGGCACAGCCATAGTGTGATGGTAACTGTCTAAATCGCCAATAATAAAATCCGGTATGATAGCGGTTGAGGCTAAGTAATTATGATAAGCGCCGTCAGTACAAGCAACATAATGATAGCCGGTTAAATCACTTGGAAAGTGATGTGGCGGTTCACCATTGACAAAAAGTAGAGCCCGATTAGCTATCATTGATTATTCCTTCTGTAATTTATCGTTATGATAAGGTTAATGTGTAAGCCATAATAATTGCATCTTCGTGTTTGCCATTGGTTGTTGGATAATAGCTTTTCCTAACGGTAATTTGGTTAAAACCAAGAGAATGATAAAGTTCGATTGCGGGTGTATTTGATCTTCTTACTTCTAACCACAATGTGGAAATCGCAATCGGGTGATCGATGCTAGTCAGGTGATCAATTAAATGATTCAGTAACGCCTTAGCAAGCCCTTGTTGTCGGTATTTTGGATGAATAGCGATATTGAACAAATTAGCTTCGTCAGCAACCATTTGACAAATACAAAAACCAACTATACGGTTATCGATAGTCAATTTAAGATTGTAATAATGATCGCCTTGATTTGAATAGAACGTCTGCTTTGACCAAGGAATCAAGTGGCATTGTTGTTCTAACTCAAAAGCATCGGGTAAATCATTGTCGGTCAGGGTGGAAATAGTTTTCATATTCGCATAATTGTTGCCAAAGTTGGCGTTTTTGTTGTGGAGCTTTAGCTAAAGAAATTAAATCCGTTGTTTGAATCGTTAATGCACGTTTCCAAGATTCATCAGGATTTATGTCAATAAACCATATAACCTTATCAATATCATCGGAGGGGATGATTAATTGTGAAGGCGTTAAAAAAAGTACCTGCTCTTGATTAAGGCGAATGGCATTTAAAATATCAAAATAAATTTTTTGCGTGGGTTTTTGCTCAGCGACAACAATTAAACGAATTTCATCGTCAATATGGTTTACCACTTCACCTTTAAAAACATTTGCTTTACGCAACACATATTGCGTAATATTGCATTGTTGTAAGTACCAATCACGTTGTGACATTATCGACATTCGGTTTTTATTAGAGATTAAAGATGGTTAATTGTATAATCATCGCATCAATTTATAAAGGTTTTTCATTGAGGCATTATGGCAACATCCGCTTTTACTCCTGCAAGTCAAGTACTTGAACGTCATCAAACATTTTTTAGCGATAAAAAAGTTATTATTGCTGGTGATATTCAAGATAGTTATCCTATTGTTATTGCGGCTAATCAAGTTAAAATTCATTGTTCACAATTTCATACCTATTTGCGTCTAAAAAATAGTCGCAAGGGCACTGAAATCGATTTTTCTCTTCTGCCTGATAAAGATTTTTATAACGGCATGAATACGTTAATCTATTATTGGCCAAAAACAAAAAGCGAAGCCCAATTTCAGCTCTCTTATCTATTAAATAATATGCCAAAAGATAGTGATATCTTTATTGTTGGTGAAAATCGAACGGGGGTGAAAAGTGTTGAGTCGCTTCTCGCTGATTTTGGTGTCATCCAAAAAATTGACAGCGCAAGGCGTTGTGGTTTGTATCATTTTCAAGCTGAAAGTCGTTTGGCATTTGATCTTAGTGAATGGTGGTTAAATTATCATTTATCCATTGAAGATCAAGATATTGAAATTAAGAGTTTACCGGGCGTATTTAGTCAAAAAGGATTAGATGCCGGAAGTGAACTGCTATTAAATGCGTTAGTTGATCATGCTGATATTATTAAAGGTAATGTGTTAGATGTAGGATGCGGAGCAGGAGTGTTATCAACCGTGTTGGGTAAATTGTATCCTGAAATCAATCTTACTTTGTCTGATGTTAGCGTTGCTGCCATTGAATCAAGTAAAGCAACGATAAATGCCAATCATATTGATGCAACGGTTGTTGCCAGCGATGTATTTTCAAATATTAATGATAAATATCATCTTATTGTGTCTAATCCCCCTTTTCATGACGGTAAAGAAACCAGTTATACGGCAGTAAACACACTGATTAAAGAAGCGAAAAAACACTTGAAACTAAATGGTTACCTTTGTATTGTGGCAAACTCATTTTTACCTTATCAAGCTATTTTAGACGAAACCTTCAAAAGTGTTGAAGTCATTGCACAAACAACAAAATTTAGAGTTTATTTAGCTTGTCATTAACTGATAATTCCACACAAGAAAAAAAGTTACGGTTTTTACCGTAACTTTGCCTTTAATACATCATCAAAAGAGTGGGGGGAACTAGTGACTAAATCACCCTTGAAAACTGCTGTTGCCGTGCTTGTTGTCTCATATAGCTATCAAAACACATGCAAATATTACGGATAAGCAAATGGCCTTTAGGATTAACGATAATGGCATCGTCTGTTACTGTGACTAATCCATCTTTGACTAATGGGTCAAGCAAGGTTAAATCTTCGGCAAAATAGTGATCAAATCGGATTTGATACTGCTGTTCAATCGCTTGTTTATCTAAATAGAAATGACAAATAAGCTGTTTTATCACATCACGGCGAATTTTATCATCTTCCTTTAAGGAAAACCCTTTCCATAAACCATTACCACTTAATTCAACTTGTTGTTGATAAAGTTTAAGATCTTTCTGATTTTGTGCATAACTATCACCCAGCATACTAATTGCTGATACGCCAAGCCCTAATAAATCTGCCTCTCCTTGGGTGGTATAACCTTGGAAATTTCGATGTAATTTATTTTGCTGCTGGGCAATTGCCAGTTCGTCAGTCGGTTTTGCAAAATGATCCATACCAATAAAGCGATACCCTGCTTGGGTTAACTTTTGAATACTGGTCTGTAAAATCTGTAATTTTGCATGAGCATTAGGTAAATCGTGGTCTTTAATTTTGCGTTGTGCTGCAAATCGGCTAGGTAAATGGGCATAATTAAAGACACTTAAACGATCGGGTGAGATATCAATCACTTTATCCAATGTTTCGGTAAAACTGTCAACCGTTTGTTTCGGTAATCCATAAATAAGATCTAAACTAATTGAATGAAAACGGTTTTTTCTTGCTTGAAGGATCAAGGATCGAATGAGTTGTTCATCTTGTTCACGATTGATTAAATTCTGTATTTCATGATTAAAATCCTGAATCCCCATACTTAATCGATTAAAGCCCAAATTGGCTAGATGATCGATAGTTTGTGGGGTAATTTCCCTTGGATCGATTTCGATTGAAAGTTCAGCGTGGGTATCAAAATTGAAGTGCTTTTTTAACGAGGTAATAAGTCGAGTAATCTCGTCATGCGTTAAAAAAGTCGGTGTACCGCCTCCCCAATGCATTTGAGTGACGGTGCGATCTTTAAATAACTGAGAACGTGAAGCTATTTCCTGTTCCAGTATATCTAAGTATTGGGTGACTTTTTGGGTTTGTCGGGTAACCAGTTTATTACACCCACAAAAATAACAAAGTTTATGGCAAAATGGGATATGAACATAAAGCGATAAAGGTCTATCCGCAAAGCGGGTGGCGGACAAGATAAAGTCTTGTTGGCTAAAATTTTCATTAAACTCTAACGCAGTAGGATAAGAAGTATAGCGTGGGCCTGAATAATTGTATTTTTCAATTAAACTTTGATCCCACAATTGTGCTTCTGCTAAGCTATTATTTTCGTCTAATTTTGTCTTTGACATGACTTTTTCCATGACCTTTTAAAATCGTTTTCTGTTTTGCCTTAACACGAAATTTAATCCGATTCGTTTTTCGAAGATAGAGTAAAGTACAAATAAATAGTCCAATATATAAACTAAGCATGATTAACATAGGCATAATGATTGGCTCTCATTATTAAATATTTGATTGTACATTCAGTCGACGGAACAGATTGATGTTGATATTTTAACAGCCAAACTATCACAAATTCATCGCATTATATATCACAATAAATTAATGTAAATTTGTTCAGGTATGACGTTAATTACGTTTCAATAAACTCACAATATCTTCTTGTTTCTCTTCTTCATCTTCAAAATCATCAACACTATAACCGAGTTGCTGCATCAATTCATCGATACGATTTAATTTAGTATCGAGATATGTTTGTTGCTCTTTTGTTAATTGGCTTCCACTTTCGACTAAATCAAGTAATTGCTCTAATTTAGGATCGTTTTCCAGTTGTTCCAATTCTTGCTCGGGTGATAAAACTAATTTTTGCGTTTTCGGTTGTTTGATTTTATTGGTCGATTTCACTGATTCATCAGCAATTAACGAAATCGGTTTTTTACTACCAATAC
Source organism: Gilliamella sp. CG25 (assembly GCF_046635705.1). Classification (NCBI taxonomy): domain Bacteria; kingdom Pseudomonadati; phylum Pseudomonadota; class Gammaproteobacteria; order Orbales; family Orbaceae; genus Gilliamella; species Gilliamella sp. CG25. The sequence continues at coordinate 108,382 of NZ_JBIDFJ010000009.1, forward strand.
GCGGATCTTTAACGGTTTTAGCTGTTGGTTTATTTTTTTTGGTTTCATTATTGAAACGAGAACCACTTGGTAAGCCTTTATGTTTGCGTTTTCGCTTGAGTGCCCAAGATTCTTCATTAATCTCTTGACGGGTTTTTTTCGGTTTTTGTTTCGATTTGGTTTTTAACATATAATCTCTGTTTAATAATAGGACAAATATTTATTTAGGCTATTTTATCAGTAAGTCTTCAATATAGCTACGATCATGCATTAATGCTAATTTATGATTGTAAAAAGTAAGATTTATGTATAATCTTAACCCAATCAATTTAAATAGATGGAATTTGAGAACACGACATGATGAAAAATCATCTTAGTCCTTATATGCAGTTTAGCCGCCAAGAATGGGCTAGTTTGCGTAATGCTGAACCCATGACATTAACCCCTCAGGAACTCACCTCATTGCAAGGGATTAATGAAGATTTGTCCATAGATGAAGTCAGCGAAATTTACTTACCCTTATCCCGATTGCTCAACTATTATATTAATAATAGTTTTAGCCGTCAGGCTGTTCTTGCTAAATTTTTAGGTAAAACCCAAAAAATCCCTTACGTTATCGGTATAGCAGGGAGTGTAGCAGTAGGTAAAAGTACGACTGCACGTGTTTTACAAGCACTATTAAGTCGTTGGCCTGAACATCGAAAAGTTGCATTAGTCACAACGGATGGTTTTTTATATCCTAATAAATATCTTGAAGAGCGTGGCATAATGAACAAAAAAGGCTTTCCACAATCTTATGATATTAAAAGGTTGATCAATTTTGTTGCTGATGTAAAATCAGGTCAATCTCAAGTTAAAGCACCCGTCTATTCACATCTGGTTTATGATATTGTTGATAATGAAGAAATCGTTATAGATAGTTCTGATATTCTCATTTTAGAAGGATTAAACGTATTACAAGGAACCTTAAATTTTACACAAAATACCAACCGAGTCTTTGTTTCAGATTATGTTGATTTTTCGATCTATGTTGATGCAGATTTGTCGCTTCTACATGATTGGTATGTGAATCGTTTTTTAAAATTTCGAGCTGGCGCCTTTAGTGATCCTAACTCATATTTTAATCACTATTCACAGCTTCCAGAGCAAGAAGCGATAAATATCGCTAATCGTCTTTGGCGAGAAATCAATGAATTAAATTTGATCGAAAACATTTTACCGACAAGAGAGCGAGCAAGTTTAATATTAACGAAAGGCAAAAACCATAAAGTCGATTGTGTTCAATTAAGAAAATAAACTTAAGAGGAATTATTATGAAATCAACAATTAAGTCGTCTGTAAGTAAATTAACACTGCTTTCTTTTTTAACAACCCTTACATTAGGTGTTTGTGCCGCAAACGTTGATGATCATGAAGGGCAAACCTGTGCCGGCAAAAAAGAGGCAATTGAAGCACAAATTACACAAGCCCAAAAAACCGATAATGTTGAACGTGTTCAAGGATTAGAAAAAGCATTGTTAAATGTCAAAATGCATTGTAAAGATGATAATTTAGAAGCCGAATACAAAAAGAATATTACTGATAAGACTGAAAAAGTGGCAGAAAGACAAAAAGATTTAGCAGAGGCAAAACTCAAAGGTGATAACCAAAAAATTGCCGAAAAAACCGCAAAATTAAATGATGCTGAAAAAGAACTTGCGGAAGCTAAAGATAAATTGGACAACTTCTACAAAGCAGTGAAATCGAAGTAAATCTTAGTTTTTAGCTTTTATTAAGATTATCCTCCAAATTTGTCATCATCAAAATAGTGATAACGTTGTGAGTTATCCCGTTGATGATGACAACTTTCTTATTCAACACGCATTGCTATTGTTTAACCAAAATGACCCAATTTTCAAGCAAATTAAGTTAACTTAGCGTTTAACGCCGTTATGCTAAGTGATTAAGCAATAGGCTAGACTTTTATCACAAAAAAAGGTAAGGTGTGCGCATTATCACGTGGTTCGTAAACCTCCCACGCAAAAAAACTAAGGAAAATTATGAGTAACGTTACACTGCTAGGCGATCAGTCTGTTCGCTATCCTACAACTTATTGTCCAGAAATTCTGGAAACCTTTGATAATAAACATCCTGGTAATGACTATTTTGTAAAATTCAATTGCCCAGAATTTACCAGTCTTTGTCCTATCACCGGTCAACCTGATTTTGCAACGATCTACATTTCGTATGTACCGAATATCAAAATGGTCGAAAGTAAATCACTTAAGCTTTATATGTTCAGCTTCCGTAATCATGGTGATTATCATGAAGATTGCATTAATATCATCATGAAAGATCTGATTAAATTAATGGATCCCAAATATATCGAAGTCTGGGGTAAGTTTACGCCTCGAGGTGGTATTTCTATTGATCCTTATGCTAATTACGGTAAACCCGGTACTCACTGGGAACAAATTGCGCTTAATCGTTTAGCTAATCACGATCTTTATCCTGAAAAAGTCGATAATCGCTAATCTCATCAGCCTAACAGGAATTTTTTAATGCAACATCGTAAAGCACTTGTGATATTTTCGGGTGGGCAAGATTCGACCACTTGCCTGCTGCAAGCCATTGCTGATTATGGACGTGAAAACGTTGAAACAATCAGCTTTCAATACGGTCAACGACATGCCATTGAGCTTGAAAAAGCCAAATGGATTGCTGACGATCTTGGTGTAAAGCAAACCCTCATTGATACTTCAGTGATCAAACAAACGACCAATAATGCCTTGATTGATGATTCACAAGAAATCAAAGCCGCTCAAGAAGGGAATTATCCGAATACCTTTGTTGACGGGCGTAATATGCTATTTTTATTGTTAGCGGGGTGTTATGCCAAACAACATGCTATTCAAGATATTATTATTGGCGTATGTGAAACTGATTTTAGTGGTTATCCGGATTGTCGAGATATCTTTATTAAATCCATGAATGTTTCGATGAATTTAGCCTTGGATTACACGTTTAACATCATCACCCCTTTAATGTATCTGACTAAAGCGCAAACATGGGAAATGGCTGATAAACTCGGTTATCTTGATTATATCCGACAACACACTCACACTTGTTATTACGGGGTTGACGGAGGATGTGGTCAGTGCCCAAGTTGTGAGCTGCGTGAAAAAGGGTTAAATCAATATTTAACCGATGTCACAACATAGTCGTGTCTGACGGTTAAATGAATGCAGGCAAATCATCAACGATTATTTTGTATAACAAGTATTTTTGTATAACAAGTTAACAATATTAAATATCGATGTAATTAAATTCAGGTAATCCGACATTTTTACCTTAATTACATCATTTTTATGTTAAACATCATGGGTTCTCTCACCCCATTCAAAAAAGGAAACGAATATGTATTTGAATATTCACTCAGACTCATTACAGAAAAAATTTACTCCAGCTCAGCAGCGTAAAGCACTTTGTTGGCTCTCTTTTTTTCATATCTTAGTTATTGCATCAAGCAATTATTTGGTACAAATCCCGTTTGATATCTTCGGTTTTCATACCACATGGGGAGCATTTACCTTTCCATTTATCTTTTTAACCACCGATTTAACCATTCGGGTATTTGGTGCCAGCCTTGCCAGAAAAATTATCTTTGTTGTCATGATACCGGCTTTACTGTTTTCTTATTCCATTTCGGTTGTATTTTTCGAAGGGCATTGGATGGGATTTTCAGCGTTGTGTGATTTTAACAGTTTTGTCTTTCGTATTGCATTAGCCAGTTTTGCTGCTTATTTGGTTGGGCAACTGATGGATATTACCGTGTTTAATTATTTACGAAAAAATAAAGCGTGGTGGGTTGCGCCTTCGGCGTCAGCGGTATTAGGTAATGGTATTGATACTATTGTCTTTTTTGCGATTGCCTTTTATCAAAGTAACGACGAATTTATGGCGAATCATTGGATCGAAATAGCCTCGATTGACTATAGCTTTAAAATTTTAATTTGTGGATTATTCTTCTTACCCCTTTATGGTGTTATTTTAAATTTTTTAATGAAAAGATTAATGACGTTAGATAGCGCCAATTCATAATTTTGTTCGCTTTTGTAACGAAGCGCCTTCCACTATTTACAAAACTCATTTATTTTCATGAATAAATGAGTTTTGTCTCTTCATCTAATGGCAATGGTTTCTATTAACAATATGTTTTAATAAAAGATAATTTTTTTATCAGACATACTTGAAGAAGTGGCATTGTCTTTAAAAACAACTTTTGCCAAACGTTTTTAGGCAGTGCATAATATAGATAATCAAAAAATGTTGATAATGTAATATTTGGAATAGAAAATAGGTGAAAAATAATGAGCTTTATTAAAGGGTTAAGCGTGTTGAGCTTAATTTTGGTTTTAATCGGTTGTGATAATAATAATAAATCTTCATCGATAGCTAATGAAAAAAAAGATAGTCAGACAACAACTCAATCTGTCAATGACAATACTTCAAAGATTAATTCGAATCAAAATAATCAAACTCAAAGTATATTTACTGTTACTCCTGAGTTAAAAGAAAAATATAAAAATAACCCTTTTACTGTCCTTGATACCTCAGAAATGATACTTGATGGTTCGAGTACTTTAGTTGTTACGTTTTCTGTTCCGGTTAACCCTAAACTCAATTTTTCTAATCTTCTAAGACTTGTCGATAAGGAAAAAGGAACGGTTGATGGCGCATGGGAGCTTTCAAATAACGGTTTGGAATTAAGGCATCGATTCCTTGAACCGAATCGTAAGTTAACCTTGACCATTGATAAAATGCTATCTGCTATCAATGATAAGAGTTTATCCTCAGTATATCAAATTGAAATTAATACCCAAAATCGTGAGCCTTTTATTGCTTTTTCAAGTAGTGGAGTATTATTACCCAGCAAATCCATGAATGGTTTACCGGTTACGACACTGAATATTGATAAAGTCGATATTAATTTTTATCGAATCAAACCAGAAAAGTTAGCTAAATTTATTACGAATTACGGATTTATAAACCGTTATTATACTTGGCGTTCACAAAATTTTGAAGAATATATGGATTTATCTTTTTCTTCAAGGTTTGATCTCAATCCTACACCAAATACTCAAGAAACACTATTACTGGATTTATCTAAGTTTTCAGAAATAAATAAAGAAGGCATTTATCTTGCAATAATGGATAAAGCTGGATCTTATAATGATGAATTGCCTGCCACATTATTTTCAATCAGTAATATTGGGATAGCTATTCATGCTTACAACAATGGTAAATTATTGGTGATGACTCATGGATTAGATAATGGCAAACCGTTACCAAACATAAATTTATCGCTACTTTGTGTTAACTCTTCAAATGACAACAATAATAATTGTAATACCCTTTCATTCCAAACGAATAATGAAGGTTTTGCTGAGATCACATTACCAGAAGGATCTAATTATTCATTATTAACAGCCGATGATGGAAGCCAGACTTCATTTGTCACCATTAATCGTAATGCCCTAAATTTAACGGACTTTAATCTATCTGGTTCAACTTTTTATTCAAAACAATTATTTATTTTTGGGCCTCGCGATTTATATCGTCCAGGTGAAACGGTTTATTTTAACGCATTATTACGTGATGCTGACGGACAACAATTACCTGATCAACCAATCATGGTTGAGGTGCTCTCTTCTGACGATAATGTTATAGCAAGTGGTTACGTAAAAAAAGAACCAGACACGCATGGTTTATATCAAGTTGAGTTCACGATACCAAATGATGCGCCAACAGGTAAATGGTCACTTCGTATTAATGTCGGTGATGACAACTATCGTTTTTCTTATTTTAAAGTAGAAGAGTTCCTGCCAGAAAGAATGGCAATGGAAATCAAAGCGCCTTCTAATGAACCTATATCATTTGATCAAGACGTGGAATTTAGTATAAAAGGTTGGTATCTCTATGGTGCACCAGCTTCTGGGAATAAATTGAATGGTAGGAACTATTATAAAAATTTAAGAACTGTTCAGGGATTAAATGATTTTAAAATCGGAAATGTTCAAGGTGAGACAGATTATACTGAGTTGTCTGAAATTGATGAAACTTTGGATAATAATGGTAAAACAGAAATCAAGCTTAGTGCAGATCAGTGGGCTCGTGTAAAAAAACCTATTAGAATCGTGACAAATATAAGTTTATTGGATTCGGGTGGAAGACCAGTTACTCGTTATGCAACTCAAGATATTTGGCCAGCAAATCAACTTCCCGCTTTACGTACTTTATTTAGTGACGAACCTTATTACAATTGGCAGATGGATACTTATAGTCAGCGTCCAACTGTTGACATTGGCGCTTTAGCGGAGTTTGAAGTCGCTTACGTGAATAAGCAAGGTGAAAAACTTGCTACAAATAATTTAATAGCCCGTGTAGTGCGTGAGCGTCGAAATTATTATTGGTCTTGGTCTGATGGTAGTGGTTGGGAGCAACATTCAACTTTAAAAGAGTTTGTTGTTTCAGAAAATAGGATTTCCATTGATGAAAACGCTACAGCTAAAGTCAGCTATCAACCTGATGATTATGGGGCATATCGAATGGAAATTGTGGATCCAAATACCAATGTAGTAAGTAACATTCGTTTTTGGGCTGGCTATGACTGGGAAGATAATACTCAAGGTACAAATAATTTGCGTCCAGATCAGGTAAAATTGAGTATAGACAAAGCATTTTATTCGGTTGGTGATACAGCAAAAGTACACGTACAAGCGCCGGCTGCCGGTTCAGGTTACATATCACTTGAAACCAACGATGGAACATTATGGAAAAAAGAAATTACCGTTGACGATGAAGGTCTTGAAGTTGAAATCCCAATTAATGATTGGAAACGTCACGATATTTATATAAATGCAATGATTATCCGACCATCGACGAATGCTGAAGTACAAACGGTTAAACGGGCGGTAGGTCTACTTTATTTACCGTTAGACACGTCAAATCGTCAATTAAATATCAAGATTGACGCACCGAATAAAACCGAGCCAGAAAAAACCATTCCAATTAAAATAAGAATGGATAAACAAGCAATTAATAAAGATCAGACCGTAACAGTTTTAGTTTCTGCGGTAGATGCAGGCGTGTTGAATATAACTAATTTCGCAACGCCCGATCCTTATACCTCATTTTTAGGACGTAAACGATATGATGTTGATCAGTATGACGTATACGGCAAGTTAATTGAGGCAAAAGGACGAAACATTAAAATGAGTTTTGGTGGTGATGCGGTAGCCGCAGGCGGTAAAAGACCATTAACGGAAGTAAACATCGTTGCTCAACAACTCAAAACGATCCAATTAAATGAAAATGGTGAAGGAATTGTTGAGTTAGCATTACCAAATTTTAATGGAGAATTACGTTTAATGGCGCAAGCATGGGATGACAACCGCTTTGGTAAAGCTGAGCAAGCGATGATTGTTGCTTCTCCTGTGATTGCTGAATTGTCTATTCCTCGATTTATATCAGGTGGAGATCGTGCTGAATTAGCATTAGATATCCATAATTTGACTGATACAACTCAAACCATGAAAATTGATGTCGCAACCTCAGGACTGGTTTATCAAACGGAATCGAAATCTATCAATCTTAAGCTTGATACAAAGCAGAAAAATATTATTCAAATCCCTATTATTGCTGATTACGGCTATGGTCAAGGAACCATAACAGTCACCGTAACAGGAATTAAATTGAATGATGGATCGGATTATAAAATCAACCGTTCATGGAAATTAGGAGTCAGGCCTGCCTATTCTGCAACCTACAAAAGTTATGTTGAAGCAATTGATGCAGGTGAAAGTTGGATGCTATCCCCGTCTAATTTAGATAATTTAATTGATAATACTGTTAGCGCTCAATTAATTGTTTCTAATCAGCCACCGTTAAATGTTGCCCAATATATCAAAGAATTGTTTGCGTATCCTTATGGATGTCTGGAACAAACTACAAGTGGCTTATTTCCATCTTTATATGCTAATAGTGAACAGCTAGCTGCATTAGGCATCAAAACCGATTCGGATGAAGAACGTCGTCAAAATGTTCAATTAGGGATTTCTCGTATTTTATCAATGCAAAGAAGCAATGGTAGTTTTGGTCTTTGGAGTAGTGAAAGTAATGAGGAATATTGGCTTACTGTCTATGCCACTGATTTTCTACTTCAAGCTAAAGAACGAGGTTATCAAGTGAATGATAAAGCACTTAATTCAGCGATGACACGAATTGGAGAGTATATCTATTCCGCTTCAGTTCTTGATAACATGAGATATTATTATCAAAATTCAGATAGATATGATCATGTAGAGCTTTCGATAAAAGCTTATGCGTTAATGTTAATGGCAAAACAAGATAAAATTACTTCGATAATGCGTAATGAAATTAAAAATCTATCTCGAAAAATTATAGACAACAACATAGCGTTATCTCCACTACCTATAATGCAGTTAGCATTAACGGCAAAACTTACCGGTTATGAAGAATTATATCGAGCTTTGATGGAAGAAGTGAAAAATACAAATTACGAAAACGACATTAATTATTATGGTGATTACGGTAGTGAACTTCGTGATGACGCTTTAGTATTAGCGATTCTTGTTGAAAATAAAATTGGTACGAATTTGCAAACTGAATATCTATTTAAATTATCTGATTTATTAAATGACAAACGTTATCTATCAACGCAAGAATTAAATTCACTGTTTATTGCGGGATGGTCGTTAGAACAACGCAAAAGCACACAGAAGTTTAAAGTGGCAGTGAATAATGAAGTCACTTCGGCTAGTGGGTCATTTAAACGTAATTTTAATTTTAACGATATAAATCACGGATTAACTATCAGTAACCCACAAAATGATAAACCGCTATATATTAAATTAACCGTATCAGGTTATGCTAAAACAGCGCCTGCACCAACATCAAATGGGAACATCTTAAGGATCAGTCGAAGTTATTATGATATGAAAGGCAACCCTATTATTCCTACAGATGTAAAAGTGGGTACAATGATGCTTGTCATCTTAGATGTAAAATCGCGAGAAAGAATTCAAGATGCGTTAATTGTTGATTTCTTACCTGCTGGATTAGAATTGGAAAATCAAAATCTTATAGGCAGTAATGTCAGTTTAGATTCTATTCCTGGGTTAGCCAATTTACTCAATAATCAAGATAGTAGTCATATTCGTTATCAGCAATATCGTGATGATAGGTACGTAGCGGCTGTTGATATCCAAAATTATATCGGCAGAAATTTGTACGGTGAACGTATGGCTTATTTAGTTAGAGCAGTGACGCCAGGTAGCTATATGGTGCCTTCTCCATTTGTTGAATCAATGTATCGTCCGGAAAGATTTGCGATTGGTCAAACACTAGATATGATGACAATATTTCAACCTAAAATTAAAAATGATTAGCAGTATAAACTCATTAAATTAATTATCATCAAAACATCCGCCAAATAAAATTGGCGGTGTTTTTTGTGTAAAAATCTCTGTTAACTCCTGAAATTAGATAATGACAATGAAGATAATAAAACGCCTTTTTAAACTTCTTATTTGGCTATTCATTTTCGGATTTTTTGGGTTAATTATGTTTCTCATCGCTGATTACCTTTTTCCCATATCAATTTCAAAAAATAAACCTACTCAAACAATAGTTGCACAAGACGAAACACCTTTGTGGCGATTTGCTGATGAAAATGGTATTTGGCGTTATTCCGTAAAACTCGATGAAGTCCCTGATTATTATCTGGATGTTTTATTAAATTACGAAGACCGCTATTTTTATGAACATGTTGGGATAAACCCTTTTTCTTTGCTTCGTGCTGCTTGGCAAAATATCAATAATGATAGAATTATATCTGGTGGTAGTACAATATCAATGCAAGTTGCCAGATTACTCTATCCTCATGAACGAACGCTTTCAGGTAAGTTAAAGCAAATATTCCGAACTTTACAACTTGAACTGCATTACAGTAAAAAAGAAATACTCACGCTATATATTAACCATGCTCCTTATGGGGGAACAATAGAAGGTATTGGTGCTGCGAGCTGGTCATATTTTGGTAAAAAACCCAGTGCGTTAACTCGTAGCGAAGCTGCTTTATTAGCGGTTTTACCCCAAGCGCCAAGCCGATTAAGACCGGATAAATACCCAGAACGAGCTAAACAAGCACGCGACAAAGTCTTGGATCGCCTAGCAACATATCATGTCTGGACACCTGCAATTATTGAGCAAGTTAAGCAAGATGAAGTGTGGGTACATCCTCGCAAATCCCCACAACTTGCCCCATTGCTATCTTATCGTTTAAAGCAGCAATATCCTAATGATGAAATTATTCATTCAACTATTGATCCTTCACTTCAATATCATCTTGAAGATATGGTATTAAACCGCAAAAAACAGTTACCCCCTAAAACATCGCTTGCGATATTAGTTGTCGATCATACTGATATGACGGTGAAAGCATATTTAGGATCAGCGGATTTTAATGATAAAGAACGCTTTGGACAGATTGATATGATTAAAGCACTACGATCACCAGGCTCAACATTAAAACCCTTTATCTATGCTTTTGCAATTGATGATGGAATGATTCATTCTGAATCTTTACTGCAAGATGTGCCGCGTATAAGTTCTGATTATCGACCCACTAATTTTGACGAAGATTTTAACGGACCCGTCAGCGCCTCAAATGCACTGCGAAAATCCCTTAATCTTCCGGCAGTACAGCTTATTGAACTCTATGGTCCAAAACGATTTGCAGCTAAACTTTTTAGCGTGGGGTTGCCATTGATTTCACAAGGCAACAATCCTAATATCGCTTATATTTTAGGTGGGGCTTCGTTAAGAATGGATAATTTAGTGAGTGCTTACAGTGCCTTTGCTCGACAAGGTGAAGTTAGCCCATTAAGATTTACTCAAAATGAACCTATCATTAATCAACCGTTTATTTCTGAGGGTAGTGCATGGATCACAAAACAAATGCTTATTAATAATAATCGCGTTTATTATAAAACAGGAACCAGCTATGGATATCGAGACGCATGGGCTGTCGGCATCAATCCTCGTTACTTAATTGGAGTATGGGTTGGTCGTCCTGACGGAACACCAGTAATAGGTCAATATGGTGCAATTACCGCTACCCCAATTTTGCAACAAGTAAACTCAATATTATTAAATAAAGAAAATCGAATTAATCGACCGTTACCAATTTCGGTTAAACCGGACTCGGTCACATCAGAAAAAATATGTTGGCCTACTGGACAAATATTACCTGTAACAGATGATAATTGTCACCGTCAAAAAACGGCTTGGGTATTAAATAACATGATTCCACCAACGCAAAATTCATTAAATGAACTTAAAACTATTTATCGCACTGGTTGGATAAATGTATGGATTAATGATCAAGGAAAACGTGTTGCGCCTGATTGTGCTGGTGCTCAGAAAAAAACAATAGCACTTTGGCCTATAGCACTGGAAAACTGGTTATTACCGAAAGAGCGAAGAAATTCACTTATTCCTCCAATCGATAAAGATTGTCCTATAATGGAAAAAAATATTTTTTCTACATTAACGATTATCGGATTGAAAAACCAGCAATTTGTTAAATCGCTACCGGGACAAAATCAAATAAATATCGAACTGTTTGCCGAAGGTGGAGTGGGTGAAAAATGGTGGTTTCTAGATGGAGAACTTGTTGCCCAATCAACTGATAATGATAAAATCGCATTAACAATCGTGAAAAAAGGACAACATCGATTATTATTACTCGATGAAAGTGGACAAATAACACGAATCCAATTTACTTCAGATTAACAAGGATAACGCACAATGGCTATTGAACGTACTTTATCAATTATTAAACCCAATGCCATAAAAAAACATTTAATGGGCGAAATAGAAACTCGAATAACTCAAGCAAATCTTAATATCATTGCAATAAAAATGCTTAAATTGACCCAAACACAAGCTGAAGGTTTCTATGCCGAACATCAAGGAAAACCGTTTTTCAATAATTTAATTAAATTTATGATCTCTGGTCCGATTATAGTACAAGTATTAGAGGGTGAAAATGCTATCAAACGTTATCGTGATCTTATGGGCCCAACGGATTTATCAAAAGCCCCTACAGGCACATTACGTGCAGATTTTGCTGACAACGTAACTGAAAATGCCGTTCATGGTTCTGACTCATTATCATCAGCTGAAAAAGAAATTGCCTATTTTTTTGTGGACAGTGAAATCGTCGGCAGCGACCATGTTTCCCCGCATACACAAAGATAAATCACCGATATAACCCAAATTACATAGCGTTAAAACAAAAATGATAAAACACCTTTTCTTATCTATTTTTTTATTTCTGGTAGGTAGTTATACAACAAATAGTGAAGCTAATAATCTAAAAAAGTTTTCAATAAACTTTATAGAAGAAAAAAGCAGCGCAGAAGAATTCCGTCATATGAAAAAAATTTATGACCCAATGATTGAAAAAAATGATAAAAGATTCATAAAAACAGAATCATACCTAAATGTGAACAATAAAACCTATATAAATAATTTGAACGATAACGAATCCATGAAAATTCATGACTATTATGGTTATTGGAAGCCCTTGAATAAGGATATTATTACAGTTTCATCTTACGAAGATAGCGAGGTTAAAATTCAGGATAACAAAAATAATACCATTACTTTACAAGGAATACCCTATATAAATAAGGCAAAAACGCATTTTACTACCTTTTATTTAGATTATGAAGGATCAAAATCAATTATAGACTTATATAAGATTAAACATGATCATATAGAGCATAATTTTTGTTTCGAAACAGAAAAATGGATTATTTGGGATTTGGTTTGGAATGACAATATTCTATACATAAAAGTCACAGATACTATATGGAACGAAAAAGGTTCTTTTAGTACTGATTATAAATATAAAAAATTAATTATTGAGAAACTTAATTAACACCCCAATGAAAACAGTAAAAGCTATCTTATTGTTACTTCTAAAAGCATAACACCTTCTATTAAAGGTCAAAGAATAATATAGATTGACCTTAAAATTTAGGGCATGTGACTAAATATACAAAAGGGTCATAGAGTATCGTAATCAAAAAAACTCGTTACAATAGTGTAATTGTTACCACAAGGAATATCCTTCTATAAATAATAATAATCTAGATGAGAAAACGCATATTTTAAGTGGGACATAACTACATTTCATTTAAAAAATAAAGGATTTTTGTCTTTTGAAAATCATCTTGGAAAGTTTGATTTTTTTGTACCTCAAGAAAATTTTGGTTCAGGTCATGCCAATTATAAAAAAAGTTTTTGCATCACAAAAGCTAGATCAACTCACAATTGCGTGGTGCAAACAAAAATTACAGAAAAGAATGTCGTACAAAATTCCTTACAAATTAAGCTTAACATGATGATAATATTATAAATTTAAGCCGATAATGCTTAACTATTAATTGCTCAAAAAATCATCAAAAAATTTGGTGGATTTTTTCACCTTACTATTTTAATTAATAAACAATGGGTTATAATAAGGGTGTTCCCTGTATACACAGGGATAAACCGAATTTTGAGTTTATCTGAAAATCAAAAAATCGGTGTTCCCTGTATACACAGGGATAAACCGAGCTACTCGACGCCTGTCTCTCTAATCTCGTAGTGTTCCCTGTATACACAGGGATAAACCGAAATTTTATTAAATTATTTAACGAGAGAATCAGTGTTCCCTGTATACACAGGGATAAACCGAAAAAACCCCTTTAATTTTTTTAACCTCTTCTGTGTTCCCTGTATACACAGGGATAAACCGATATTTTAACAACGCCAATTGGATCACGAGTTGTGTTCCCTGTATACACAGGGATAAACCGCTCATTTTTCTAACTCCATTGTTTCGTCGAAAGTGTTCCCTGTATACACAGGGATAAACCGAATTGCCAATCGATTATATAAATCATAGTTTGGTGTTCCCTGTATACACAGGGATAAACCGATCGGGTGCATCTAATACCGTTAGCTACTCAGGTATTCCCTGTATACACAGGGATAAACCGGCAGATTCCCCTCAACTCGCGCTCGATTTTGCGGGTTCCCTGTATACACAGGGATAAACCGCGATCCCAGATCTACGATCTATATATAATAATGTGTTCCCTGTATACACAGGGATAAACCGCACACTATCATCAGGTTGAGCTAGCGAACCAAGTGTTCCCTGTACAAACAGGGATAAACCACCTAATATAGTTATCTATCCAACCTAACCTAGGGTGAACTAAATCTGCCGACTATAGGCTTTTTACATTACACTATAGGTCAAGCAAGCAACCCAACCCAACCCAAACCAAACCAATAAAACGGTGACCAAACAATTGGATCAACAGACCATTACGATGACTTGTGTGATGTTAACTGACATGGTAAATACAAATTATATTATTGAAAAAATTTGAAAATTTGTATTTAATTTGTTAAGTTATGCTTTTTATAAATTTTAAGTTACAGGAAATATCACATGAAAAAAGTAGTTTTTAGCGCCATCCTTGCTTGTATTGGTTTTAATGTCTCAGCAAATGAAAATGCAAAAAGGATCATTGAATTTTTAATAGAAGATGATATAGCTGTGTTCAGAGCGAATGGAAAATCAGGTTTTATGGATGCAATCCCAACGGTTAATGCCGGACAGCTAATTAAAGAATATGGTGATAATCAATATGTTTATGAAAAAAAATATGATAAAAATTTGGTTAATATTAAAACAGTTGCATCAGGAGTAAAAACCAGTTTGACAGGCGATCCCTATGTAGTAGCAAATGGAAAAAATCAATTTGAATATGTTTCGCTTGAATTAAAAAATAAAGATGATGCCATGAATATCAATAAAGGAACTAAGCTTGATATGATTTGTCTTGGCTCTAAAAATAATGTCATTTTTCCTTCGTTGAAAAGTTGCGTAACCGCTGATAGTTATTTCGATAAGTTCCTCAACTCAGTAATGAGCGATCTAAATAAATTAAATATAAATGATAAACCATCAAATAAACTTGAGGCTGTTTATTTAGCAATGTGGGAATTCGATAAGCAAAAACCAAATACATTAGAGAAATTTAAAACAGCTGAGGATTTTGAAAAAAATCAAGCAGATTTCATCGAAATTATGACATTAGCACAGACTAAAGCGAAAGATGGGGTCAAAAAATTTACATTACCAAAACCATAAAAAAGCCCTTTTAGGGCTTTTTTTCTATGCTAGTTACATGTTTTACGCAATTCAATAATAAACGTTACACCAATATTATGTAGAATAATAAAATATTAAACAAAACTAAACGATATTTTCACTTAAATGATATAAACAAATGAATTGGTATCAAATATGTATGGAAAGAGCAATAAGATTAAATAATACAAAGAGGTATAATGCACGGTAATTTGTCATTTACTTTTAACCAATCGATTACAAACATATGATGATTGCAAATTGGTTGGTAGACAAAAAAATTACAAGAACGTGTATTGTAAAAATCCCCTTATAAATCATATTTAACAGTTTGATTAAATTATAAATTTAAGCTGTTATTGCTCAATTCTTAATTGCTCAAAAAAGAATCAAAAAAATCGGTAGAATTTTACACCTCCCTATTTTAATTAATAAACAATAATTTATAATAAGTGTTCCCTATATACATAGGGATAAACCGAAAAGGGGTTGGTAATCTCTGTTGGTGAGTATGTGTTCCCTATATACATAGGGATAAACCCACAGCACCCACGTTTAAACAGTGATCGTAATTGTGTTCCCTATATACATAGGGATAAACCTCAACAATAGACAATAGCTGTTTTGATTCGAGAGTGTTCCCTATATACATAGGGATAAACTGTGTTGTTCATCACGATACTGATCATTTACACGGTGTTCCCTATATACATAGGGATAAACCGTTGTCGAAATGATGCGAGCGGGCACAAAAGGGCGTGTTCCCTATATACATAGGGATAAACCGTCATTATCATTTTCATATCATCAGCGAACGTTGTGTTCCCTATATACATAGGGATAAACCACATTAACGACAAATCATTTTTTGAGGTTTCTTCTAAAGCTTCAATAATTGATCTACCTAAAATTTACACTATTTTATATTAATAAATAGTGGTGAATACCAAGCTTAATCTTAAACACTTAACACAGCTATACATTTAATTTAATTCTAAATTATGCTAAAAAAAATTGCATTTAATTGTAAAACAATGTAATTTAGAACTTTAAAATTTTTATCAAAATTAAAATTCAAAAATAACTAAAAACAAAACTATAATTTCTAGGAATGATATGGATATAAGGCAGCTGTTTTCGGATTGTTTCAACGTGCAATCAAATAACCGATTACCCATTTATGGTAATTTCTGGCATTATCGTGATGATTGGTATCTTAATTTACAATCATTATCTCATCAATTTCTTGATTCTCTTCTGATTATCGATGCCCTCAATTATTCCAACTTAAGCAACCAAAATCATTATCACCTAAATAACGTTGGAAAGCTGACTAACCAGTCCGACACATCAGCAAAGGAGTAACCCATGGCGAACAAAATAACCACCCTTATCAATCAAGTCGGTGAAAGTTTACTGAATGAATTAACGGGC